>JBCCZC010000152.1:0-12088 GCA_039188505.1 Pseudomonadota bacterium
CCCCACGTCCACGTCGATCACCACGCCCTGTGGATCGATCCGGAGTTTCCGGACCGGCTTCTGCTCGGCAACGATGGCGGCCTCGACATCAGCTACGACGCCGGCGAGACCTGGCAGCGCCTCGACGACATGCCGGTCGGCCAGTTCTACACCGTGAACGTCGACATGGCGCAGCCCTACAACGTCTACGGCGGCCTGCAGGACAACGGGACGATTAAATGCAGCTCGACCAACGACTGGCGCCGACGCCAGCGCTGCCAGCGCATCAACGGCGGTGACGGCATGTATGTCGCCATCGACCCGCGCGATAACCAGACCGTCTACACGGGCTATCAGTTCGGCTTCTACAGCCGCATCGGCAAGGGCCCGCGGAGCGAGGTCCGGCCGCGCGACGAGATCGGCGATCCGGCGCTCCGCTACAACTGGAACTCGCCGGTGATCCTGTCGTCGCACAACCCCGACATCGTCTACTTCGGCACCAACCAGCTGTTCCGGTCGATGGACCAGGGCAAGACCTGGACGGCGATCTCCGAGGATCTGACGCGGTCGGAGAACCGCGGCGACGTGCCGTTTGCGACGATCACCTCCGTGTCCGAGTCGCTGCTCGAGTTCGGCCTCATCTGGGCCGGCACCGATGACGGCCAGGTCTGGGTCACCGAGACCGGCGGCGTCGCCTGGGAAGACATCGGCGACCGCCTGCCGCGCGATCGCTGGGTGAGCCGCGTCGAGGCCTCGCCGCACGACCGCAACCGCGGTTTCGTGACCCTCAACGGCTACCGCAACGACGACATTCGCTCCTACGTGTATCGGACCGACAACCTCGGGCAGCGCTGGAAGGACATCTCGGACGGACTGCCCGAAGAGGCGGTCAACGTCATCCGCGAGGATCCGCTCGTCCCGAACCTGCTCTACGTGGGCACGGACCGCGGTGTCTACGTGTCCCTCGACGGCGGCGAGTCCTGGGAGTCGTTCTCCTCGAACCTGCCGCACGTGCCGGTGCACGACCTCGTCGTCCATCCGCGCGACCGCGAGCTGGTGATCGGCACCCACGGTCGCTCGGTGTGGATCGCCGACGTCCTGCCGCTCCAGGAGCTGGCCGAGAGCGGTCGCGACGCGAAGGTCGCCGCCTTCCACGTGAACCCGGTGCAGGCCTCCCGCGGCTGGCGCTCGAAGCCGAACCGCTGGTGGAGCCAGCGCATGCCCCAGCCCGAGCTGAACGCCTACTACTGGCTCGCCGGCGACGGCGAGGCGACCTTCGAGATCGTCGACAAGTCCGACCGCGTCCTGCGCAGCTGGACCGAGGAGGGCTCGAAGGGTCTGAACCGCGTGTCCTGGGACCTGCAGGTCGACCAGGCGCTGGCGCTTGCGGCGGAAGCCGAAGACCGCGAGGACGTGGACAACCCGGAGCACCGCTCGCACCACCGCTACGCGGATTCCGTCGAGCTCGGGCACCGCCTCTACGTGCTGCCCGGCAAGTACAAGCTCCGCGTCACCGCGGGCGAGGACAGCGCCGATACGGCCATCGAGATCAAGCCGCCGTCGCCGTACACACCGCGCTCGAAGCCGCCATACAAGATCCGCGGGCGCGATGACTGAGGACCGTTCGGACGTCCCTCGATACCGGTCGGTCGTCAGGTCGACTGGCCGGTCGTCGAGTCGGGCGTCCGGGTGGTTCGCGACAGATCCAGGCGGCGCCAGGGCTGGAGGCGGCTTGCTCGCGTGATCACCACACGCCGTACCCTCTGGATCCTCGGCGTCGTCCTGGCGATTGCCGTGGTCGCACGCTTCGAGCCGACACTCCGGAGCAGCCCGATCGCGATCCCGGATCGGACTCTATCGGAGCCGGTTGAGCCCGTCGCGATCGAGGCCAGCCGGGCGGGGGCGCCATCAACTGCCGTCGCGGCGCCAGTCGCCAGGACCGCGTCGATGATCCCCGCGACGGACGCCGTCGCAGATGCGGAGGCCACCTATCAAGCGCGCTATGGCGCCAATTCGCCAATTCCCTTTGATCCCTACTTTCATGACGGCTGGGACAATGCCGCGGAGCTCGCCGCCGCCTTCGACGCTCTGTGGGCGGATTTCGAGGCCGGACACGTTATGCTCCTTGAGCTGATGCGGTTCTGTCCCCGGTCTGAACGGCGCCTGGCCGAAGAGCCGGAATCGCTCGATGAAACGGGTCGGATGATCGTCGAGGGCGCGTTGCTCGCCTGCGCCGAGTTCGAGTCGCCCGGCCAGCCGTTCTTCGAATTCGAGCGGCGGGCGGAACGGGGAGACCGCGCCAAGAGACTGATCTACCTGGCGTGGCTGGATATCGCCATTGATCTCGGTGTCGTGAATCCGCGGACCGACCCCGGTGGCTACGACGCTCGACGAGCTAACGGCATGCGGTGGCTGCGCGAGCTTTCCGCAGGTGGTTCCGGGACGGCCGCGGCGACGTTATCTCATGAGTACGAGCGGGAGCGGTTCGTGGAGGCCGACAGTGTCCTTGCGGCTTACTATGCGATCCAGGCTGAGAAAAACGGGTTCGAACCAGAGTTCGCGCGGCACCAGATTGATTTTACCCAGGCGCGCTTGAATCGCTTTCAGCGCGAGCGTCTGGACCGGCTTCTGGAGCGAGACGAGGGCTGATGGTCGGCTCCCTCATCAACCGCCTCAGTCGCGCCCTGGGCACCGTCAAGCGCCGCGAGACCGACGAGACGCCGCTCTCGGCCTACGACGTGGTGCTGCATATTGGCGCCCCGAAAACCGGCAGCTCGGCGATCCAGTACTTTGCCAACGCCAACCGCGATCGACTCCTCGAGTACGGCTTCTACTATCCCGGGCACGGTGTGGATCCCAACCGCGTTTCGGGTGGGCATTCGAACATCGGCGGGCCACTCATCAACGACAGGACGGACGAGGCCAAAAAGCGGTTCGCCCGGTTCCTCCGGGATGCGCGGCGACAGGACGCGACCCTGGTCCTCTCGGCCGAGTCCTTCTATGGGGTTCCAGAAGCAGTGCGCGACCTCGTCGGCGAAGCAAACGCCGGCGTGCTGGCGTACTTCCGCGACCCGATGGCTGCGTTGATCTCGGCCTACAACCAGCTCGTGAAGCGCCACTACGGCACCATGACCCTGGCCGAGTACGCGGTTGGCCTGACCCGGCGGGACAGCCGCCGGGCAACGGGGCTCATCCTCCAGGACTGGGTCGAGCAGTTCGGCGCCGACCGCCTGCACGTACTGCCCTATCGCCGTGACCTGCTCGCGCAAGGGCAGGCGGAAGTCGACTTCGCGCTGCGCCTCGGCATTCCCGCAGCGGAACTCGAGAACTTCGATTGGCCCGAGGGGCAGATCAACGTCAGCTATTCGCCCTCGGCGCTGGAGCTGAAGCGGCTCATCAACCACGTACTCGACAAGCGCGTCGACGCCGAGCTGAACCAGCAGATCGACTGGGCGCTGCAACGCTATTCGGATGCCCAGGAGAAGGTCCGCCGCTCGCCGCGCGAGCTGCTCGGCGACGAGGCCTTCGAGGCACTGCGGGCGTTTTTCGCGGAGTCCAACGCCTACGTCCATGGGCTGATGCCTTCGGAAACGCCGCCGGAAGTGCTGGACCCGCCAGAGTCGGCGGAGACCGGCCGGTTCCGTGCCCGCCGACGATTCTCCGAGGAGCAGGTGGCCGAGGAGGCCCTGGCGACGGAAGCCGGCTTGATCGAGGAGCTCGCAGACCGGGCCCGGCGCCAGGTCGACGCGGGCAAGCTCGACCACGACGCGCTCCATCTCGCCGAGATTCTCCACGTCGACGTCCGCCAGCACATCGCGCGCCTGACCTGCGTAGCCCTTGATGCGGAGACCGTCGAACGGATCCTGCGCGAGGAGAATCAGACCGCCGACTATCTCCGCGAGATCGCTGTGATCCTCGAGGCCGCGGGGGACAGGGCGGCGGCTCGCAAGGTCATCGAAAAGGCGATCGAACTTCGTCCGGGCGGCAAGGCGCTCCAGCGGATTGCCGAACGGCTTGATCGTTAGCGCGGGCCCGCGGTGGCGCTCGAGGCGTCTCGTCCCGCAGCAAACCGGCAACGACAGCGAACCGGCACTTTGGACCTCACGCCAAAGCCGTGACGGCCGCTCAGGGCGCGGGGCTGCAGCGGCCAGCTTGTCACCGCTCGAAGCCCACGCCGAACAGCAGCTCCGTGTCGAGGGTGATGAGGACGTCGCCAAGTCCCGAGTCCGATTCGGGAACGCCTGCGGCCAACGTCGCAAGGTCTGCGGAAAGATCCTCGGCGCTGCGGAGCTGGTCGACCGCAGCAGTGCCCTTGGCGAGATCCACCCGCACGAGTGCGCCCTTGCGCTGTGATTTGCCCCCAGGAGGCACAAAGAACGGTGCGCTGACGATCAACGCTTGCTCATAGAACGCGACGTCGAAACCGAACGCAGCACCCGTGCTGCCGATCGGTGGCGGGATGAACGTCTCCTGGCGGCTCCGGAAACCGAAGGCGTAGGCCGCGCCGTTGCCCTGATCCTGGCCGGGAGCCCCGATGGCGACCGTGTCGCCGTCGATGGCGACGGAGAATCCGAACTGGTCATCCGCCGAACTCCCGCTGCTGACGATGGGATCACCGGTTGAGCTTAGGTTGCCCGCGACGAGTTCGAAGAGGTGGGCGCTGCCGGCGGTTGCCTGTCCGACACCGCCCGGGGCGCCGACGACGAGCTTGCCCCGTCTGAAGTCGAGCGCCTGACCGAAACGCGAAGTCGCCGAGCCCTTTCCGGACGCCGGCGGCAGCAGCCTGTCGACCTCACGGACAAGGGTCGGTTCGATCCGAACATCGCCGTCGCAGTCGAGTTCGAAGGGAGTTGGGAGTTCGAAGATTCGCACCGCGCCGTCCCCGTCCGCCGGTGAGCCGACCGCCATGAGATCGTCCGAGAATCCCACGGCGGCGCCGAACGCCGTGCTTTGCTGGCTCGTCAGACCGTCCGGAAAGATCTGCCCCGCAAGGGTCCACTCCCCACTGGGGCACTTGGCCGCGACGAAAACAACGCCTTCCCGGAAATCGGGACTTGGACAGAGCTCCGGTTGGGGAGTGTCAGGTTCGCGCGGGCTCGATATGAATACCAGCGAGTTCGAAATGGAAAGACGAAGATCGGGCGTGCAGGACGTCGAATCCGAAACCGCAAAGACGCTGCCGTCCTCTACGAACGCGTCTCCCTCGCGCCGGAACAGAAACACCCGGCCGACCAGCGCTTCGCTGCGAGTTGCCACAGCAACGAGGTTGCCGGAGACGGCCACCGCGTTGCCGAAGGTCTCGCCAGGCTCCAGCACCGGCCGCGGCAGACTGAAGTCGATGGACGTCAGGGCTCCCTTGCCGAGCGCGGTCAACGCCGAGGGCACGCCTTGTTGGTAGATGATCGTGCCGCCGGCGCTGGCCAGGTCGCTCCCTGGCGATGCGTCAACGGCACTCCCGTAGGCAGTCGCGAGTAATGCCGCTATCGAAACTGTCTTCAAAGCGAACTCCTTCAGGGTCGTGCGAGCGAAGAGGGTAGCTGAATGCCTCGCGGGCTGCGACCGCGGTTCGACCGGCCGGCCGTCAGGTCGCCCGAACCGGTGCAGGGCGGGCGATCATCAGGTCCCAGCGCACGGTTCCGCTGAGCACTCGCAGACCGCTTGCCGGCCGCTGGCAAAGGCCAGCATCACGACTGGCCAGGCAGGGGTGGTGAGTCTGGTCGACGAAAGCTCAGCGCAGATCCTCGGCCAGCACCGGTAGCCCGCCCTCGAAGCCACCGCGGAACAGCCGCAGCGTATCGCGCCGGATCTGCACCAGGCCCTGCCCGCCGACGCTTTCCGGAGCGCCGATCAGTTCGAAGTCGCCGGCTGCGACCAGCGAGGCGCCAAAGCCTGCCTGTCCCTCGCCTGCGAGCTCGACGGCGGTATTGCCCACGACGCCATCGATGAACGTGTACGTATACACCGCGCCACCCGATTCGGTCGGAGCGCCGACCTTGAACTCATCACCTCGCGCCCAGGCCACCGCCGAACCGAAGGAGGGTGTGGCGCCGTTAGGCCGCACCTGCAGACGCACCGGATCGCTCCCGCCATCCCGCAGGTCGATGAGCTCAACGCTGCCGGGCGTGCTGTCCAGCGGAATGCCGACCAGCAGCTGGTCGTTCCGTAGCGCGAGCGCCTCGCCGAAGCTTCCGGTCGGCGCGCTCTCGGTGACCGTGGCTACAAGGTCGAACTGCGCAAGACGGTCGTAAAGGAAAACACTGCCCGAGCCTTGACCGGTCCCCGGGGCGGATACGGCCAGCTGCTCGCCGTCCAGCGCCAGGGCTGCGCCGAATCTCTGGTTCGCAGCGGGCTCCGGGTGCAGCAAGGTGGATTCCAGCACCAGCCGGTCGTCGTCGAACCGATAGCTTCGAACGGCGCCGCTGCCCGGAGCCGCATCGTTGGCAACCGGGTCGCCAACGAGGAGGCGATCGTTCGCCAGAATAACGCTCACCGGCGGTGCGTCCCCGTCACGACCTTCCCCGACGAGGGCCCGGAACTCCCAACCGTCCGGACCGCGCTGCAGCAGCGCGGCTTCGGGAACCGCGCCGTCGCCCTTGCCCGCGCCGGGGCCGTCGAGACCCACGGCGACGCTGGTTCCCCGCGCCGAAACGGAACTGGCGACGCGCGCACGGGCCGCGGCGATCGGTGGCAGCGGGACGCTCGCCTCCCGCTCGATGCGGCAACCTGAATTGCGATAGATGTGCATGGTGTTGGTGCCGGGGGAACTCACGGCGAAGAGGCCCTCCCGCGCAGCCAAACCCGTGGCCGTTGCGGGTGCATCGGCGCCCTCCGGCACCAGGGCCAGGATGCCGCCCCGCTGGCCGTCAAAGATCGCGTTCGAACCGAGAAAGATCGTGCCCGCGCGGTCCACTCCCATCGAGATGAAGTCGAGCGCCACCATCGGGCCATCGAGCCCATCGGCCGGGGGCTGCTCGCCGCCGCCGGCGAGCAGCTCCACGAGGCCGTCCTCGAGCCTGAGTAACCCGACGCGGTTGGCGCCCGCATCGCCGACGAGCAGCGCGCCGTCTTCTCGGAAGTGAAGGTGAACGACGTTCTCGAGCGTGAGGAGGTCCAGGGAGACACCGTCGCTGATGGGCGCCAGGCCGAGGAAACCGGCGCCGGTGACGTATTCGATGATTCCCGTATCCCCATCGATGCGGAAGATCGGTGTGAGCGGGCTGCCGCTGGCCGCATTGGCGAAATAGACGTCGCCGGACGGCGACTCCACGATCGCACGGATCTCACCGAGAGCGGCGTCGGTCGCGGGCGATCCGTCCAGCGGTCCGCTGCCGCCGCCCGCAATACGCCGCAAGATGCCGTCGTCGAGTTCCAGAATGAGGCCATCCTGCCCCAGCAGAACGCGACCGTCGGCGCGGACGGCAAGCGCCGTCGGATTGATGCTCGTCGAGAGCGCCGGGGCCTCGAGGACCTCGGGATCCGCAAAAAGGTCGTCGGCGTCGAAGTCCCCCGCCACATCCGTCGACTCACCCGTTTCGGGATTGAGCTCGCGGAGGATCAACGGTGGATCAATGACGTCGAGAAGTAACGGCGTAACGACGAACAGGGCGTTGGCTTCGGGGTGCAGCGCGATGAGATCCGCCGGCCTACTGTCGACCACGTTGACGATCCCGAGTACGCGATCGAGGCTCCGGACGCTACCCGTGCTGACATAGACCGTGTCCTCGAGGGCGGCGATGGAACTAACGGATCCGAACGCGGTGAACCGGATCGACTCCGTGCAGTTTCGCCCGGCGTTCGCTCCCGTGAAGAGCTCGGTGTCGGTGGTGAGTGTGAAGAAATCGAGGCGGTTCTGGATGATCGCACCACGTTCTGGGGGGAAGGTCAGCACGTCTCGTTCGCGGACCAGGAGATCGATCGTGGGCGCATCGCCGAACAGGCCGAAGCCACTCGCGTCCAGGAAGGGGAACGACAGGCCGCGGTTGAGATCCCGGACCAGCAGGCGAGGCCGGAGGAAGAAAGGGTCGAAGAAATCCGGCGCGGAGTCGGAGACGACGAGGTCTCCCGAGGGTGTGAATCCGAGAGCAAACGGAAACGACAGGTTCTGGTCATCGAAGAAGTCGACCGCCGGAAGGCCGGTTCCCAGGACCGTCGATACGGCTCCCGTCGACAGGTCGATCTCTCGTACGCGGTTGTTTCCTGAATCGGTGAAATAGAGCGTCTCATCGACCAGCACGAGACGTCCCGGTGCATTCAGCAGCGTGCCGTCCTCCTCGAAACCCGGGATCCCGAACGTGCCGGCAACAAGGCTGGCATCCCCGGTTTCCGGCTCGATACGGGCGATGATGTGGTCCATCTGGCTCGAGAGATAGATGGTGCCGTCGTCATCAGCCGCCACGTCGGTGAAAAGTCCAACCCTCACGAAATCCGCGGTCCCGCGCCGGGTGTCGATGACCGCAACGACAGAGCCCGAGAACTCGTCGCCAGCAATCACGTAGAGACGTTCATTGCGCCAGTCGAGGGCCCGAATGGTCGCAAAGGTCGCCTCGCCGAGGGGACCCGGAAGGCTGGTGACGAAGCTGTTCGGGTCACCGGCAAATCGTCCGACAATGCCGGTTTCAGCATCGATCCGCAGGATGACGCCGCCATCATTGAAGTAGATGTCACCGTTCGGCGATCGGGTCATGGCGTTCGACCCGAACTGGGGGGTGAACTCCGCGCGATACTCCAGGCTGTAGGCTCTTTCGTTTCCCGCGAGGGTGTAGATCTGGGGCTTGCCCAGGGCGCCGGTGGCGCAGGCGAGCAGGATGGCGGATGCGATGGAGAAGCGTGCGCTGCTCGTCATTGGATGACCTGTGGGATTTCGCAGCGGGCAGTATGGATCAGCGTCATCCGGAACGCGAGAAGGTCGCATATTCGAATTGAGGTCGGCCGCAGCCGGCTTGCAGTAGCTCCCTGCGAGGTCCGGATCACACCTCCGGCCAGGTCTCCAGCAGCAGTCCCGCGAAGATGGCGATGCCCACCCAGTTGTTGTTCTGGAAGGCCTTGAAGGAGGCGTCGCGGTCCTGGTCGCGGGCAAGCCAGAGCTGCCAGGCGCTGAGGCCCGTCGCGATGGCCACGCCGCCGTGGTAGAGCCAGCCGTACTCGGCGCGACTGCCGGCCATGAACATGGCCGCGAGGAAGCAGCCCTGGGCGATGGCTACGGCCGCCCGGTCGAGGTCACCGAAGAGGATGGCGGTCGAGCGCACGCCGATCTTGATGTCGTCGTCCCGGTCGACCATCGCGTAGAGGGTGTCGTAAGCCGTGGTCCACAGAACGGTGGCGGCGAAGAGCAGCCAGGTCATGCCGTCGACGGCGCCCGTCTGGGCGGCATAGGCCATCGGCACCGACCACGCGAACGCCACGCCCAGGTAGATCTGCGGGACGTAGGTGTAGCGCTTCAGGAACGGGTAGGTCGCGGCCAGGAAGGCGCCGACCACGGCCAGCATGATCGTCAGCGTGTTCGTGAGGCACACCAGCAGAAAAGCCGTCACGAGCAGGACGCCGAACAGGATCAGCGCCGCCTTCGGTGTCACCTCGCCCGTCGCGAGCGGCCGGTTCGCCGTGCGCTTGACGTAGGGGTCGATGTTGCGGTCCGCGTAGTCGTTGATGGCGCAGCCGGCGGCGCGCATGACGACCACCCCCAGGACGAAGATCAGCAGCACCGAGGGCTTTGGCATCCCGTCCGCGGCGAACCAGAGCGCCCACAGCGTCGGCCACAGCAGCAGCAGGGTCCCGACGGGCCGGTCGAAGCGCATGAGGCGCAGGTACGGTCCGATCCGGGATTCATGGAAAAGCTGTTGCGTGAGGCTGGCCACGGAGCGTTCAGTCGATCGAGGGAGCGCAAGTGTACCCGAACATGGTTCTGATCGTGTCGATGCGAATGTGACGTTCGGATTCGGCTTCAGGCCGGCTGCAGATTGGCGTAGCTGAGCACCAGGATCTTGGTGCCTGCCTCCTCGAAATTGACGTGAACACGGGCGTGGGGGCCGGCGCCTTCGAAGTCGATGATCACGCCGCGGCCGAACTTCTGGTGGCTGACGGGCTGTCCCAGCGTGAAGCCTGTTTCCACCGTGGCCTCTTGCTGGACCCAGTCTCCGGTCACGCTTGCCGCCGGGCGTGGCGCCTCGGGGCGCGGGCGGATGTCGTGGATGAGGTCCTTGGGGATCTCGGTCACGAAGCGGGACGGCCGGTTGAAGTTCTCCGTGCCCCGCCAGCGGCGCGATTCGGCGAAGGTGACATAGAGGAGCTCCCGCGCGCGGGTGATGCCGACGTAGCAGAGGCGACGCTCCTCCTCCATGCGGCCCGGCTCCTCGGCGCTCCGCTGGTGGGGAAACAGGCCCTCCTCCATGCCGCAGAGGAACACCAGCGGAAACTCGAGGCCCTTCGCGCTGTGGAGCGACATGAGCTGGACGCAGTCCTCCCACGCCTCCCCCTGGGCATCGCCGGCTTCGAGGGCGGCGTTCGAGAGAAACGCCGCGAGCACGCTCATGCCGGCGTCCTCGTCCTCCTGGGTGAGGTCGAAGGTGCGCGCGGCGGAGATCAGTTCCGAGAGGTTTTCCTTGCGTGCCTCGAAGCGCTCCCGCGGCTCCTTCTCGTAGTGCCGCTCGAGCTCGGTGGCCATGAGCACGCGCTCGACCTTCTCGTCGAGTTCGAGGTCGACGGTCTCCTCATCGAGCTCGTCGATGAGGCGCATGAAGTTGGCCACCGCCTTCGCGGCGCGGGACGCGAGCTCACCGTCCTGGAGCAGGCTCCGAGCGGCGTTCCAGAGGGTCATGTCGGCGGCGCGCGCCCGGGCCCGGATCTGGTCCAGGGTGCGCTCGCCGATGCCGCGCGTCGGGACATTCACGATGCGCTCGAACCCGGACGCATCGTGCCGGTTGGCAATCACCCGCAGGTAGGCCAGCGCGTCCTTGATCTCCGCGCGTTCGAAGAACCGCATGCCCCCGTAGACCCGGTAAGGGATCCGTTTGGTCATTAGCAGCTCTTCGAAGAGCCGGGACTGGGCGTTCGAGCGGTACAGGATCGCCGACTCGCTCGGGCTGCGGCCCTCGTCGATCCACTGCTGGATCCGGTCGACGACGTAGAAGGCCTCCTCGTTCTCGTTGAAGGCCGCGTAGATCTGGATGGCCTCGCCCTCGCCGTCCTCGGTCCAGAGGTTCTTGCCCAGGCGCCCGTCGTTGTTCTTGATGACCGCGTTGGCGGCCGCGAGGATGTTGCCCGTCGATCGGTAGTTCTGCTCGAGCCGCACCGTCCGGACGCCGGCGAAGTCCCGCTCGAAGGACTGCATGTGCTCCATGCGCGCACCTCGCCAGCCGTAGATCGACTGATCATCGTCGCCGACGATGAACGTATGCCCCGTAGCGCCGGCGAGCATGCGCACCCACGCGTACTGGATCGCGTTGGTGTCCTGGAACTCATCGACGAGGATGTGCTGAAAGCGCTGCCGGTAGTGGTCCAGCAGCTCCGGCCGGTTCAGCCAGAGCTCGTGGGCGCGCAGGAGCAGTTCCGCGAAGTCCACCACGCCCGAGCGCTCGCAGGCGCCTTCGTAGGCCTGGTAGATGTCCCGCCAGGTTCGGGCGATCGGGTCGTCGCCCGGCTCGACCGACTCCGCGCGGATCCCGTTGTCCTTCTGCTCGTTGATGTACCACTGGGCGCGGCGCGCGGGCCAGCGGGATTCATCGAGGGGGATGTCCTTGATGACGCGCTTGATCAGCCGCTGCTGATCCTCCGAGTCGAGGATCTGGAAGCTGTCGGGCAGGCCCGCTTC
Source organism: Pseudomonadota bacterium (assembly GCA_039188505.1). GTDB lineage: Bacteria > Pseudomonadota > Gammaproteobacteria > Xanthomonadales > SZUA-38 > JBCCZC01. The sequence continues at coordinate 11,786 of JBCCZC010000152.1, forward strand.
CTCGTTGTGCATGCGCAGGAGGCGGTGCGCGATCCCGTGGAAGGTGCCGACCCAGAGGCCGCGGCTCGGCGCGCCCATGAGCGCCTCGGCGCGGTGACGCATCTCGCCCGCGGCCTTGTTGGTGAAGGTGACCGCGAGGATCGAGAACGGCGACACCCCGAGCACCTCGGTCAGCCAGGCGATCCGGTGGATCAGCACGCGCGTCTTGCCGCTGCCGGCACCGGCCAGCACCAGCAGATTGCCGGGCTCGGCGGTCACCGCCTCGCGCTGTGCGGCGTTCAGGTCTTCGAGCAGGTGGGAGAC
>JBCCZC010000153.1:0-11927 GCA_039188505.1 Pseudomonadota bacterium
GCCGTGCTGATGTCGCCCTTCGCATGAGCCGCCTGGGCACGGGCAACGTCGCGCTGCACCGCGGCAAGGCTGCGACCCTTCTTCCCGGCCTTGGCCACGTCAGGACGCCCTGCGGTCGCAGTCGACCAGGCCGGACATCGGCACCAGCGGGTCATCGGAAATCCACATGCCGCATCCTCGGAGCAAAGAATCGGGGCCCGGCATCGAGGCCGGAGTCGGAACATACAACAACGCCGCACGGTTTGCCCGAAGTCGAGGTCTCGGCAGCAAGTCGCCGATTGACACGGCGGCCCGGCCACGACCGCTGGAGCGATACGCATTATCGGCGCGACCGCGGCACCTGGACGGTTTGATCAGTCGCAAGACGCAAACCACCGTCCGGGGCGATACTGCCCCCATGCTGCAGGAATTCGGACCCTCCATCTGGCTTGCCGACGGGCCCGAGGTTTCGTTCTTCGGGTTCCCCTACCCCACGCGCATGGCCGTCGTGCGGCTGGCGAATGGTGATCTCTGGATCTGGTCGCCGGTGGCGCTCGATGCGTCCCTCGAGCAGGGAATCACGGCGCTTGGCCCGGTCCGCCACATCGTGTCGCCGAACAAGATCCATCATCTGTTCATGCCCGAGTGGTGTGAGCGCTGGCCGGATGCCCGCGTCTACGCCTCACCCGGCCTCGCGAAGCGCAAGCCGGAGGTTCGTTTCGACGCCGACCTCGGCGACGAGCCTGATTCCGCCTGGGAAGGAGAGATCGACCAGGTTGTGTTCCGGGGATCGCCGGCGCTCGAAGAGGTCGTCTTCTTTCACCGGGAGTCGTCCACCGCCATCGTCTGCGATCTGATCCAGCGTCACGATCCCGACGACCACAAGGGCTGGCGCGGATTCCTGATGCGCGCCGATGGCTTGGTCGGCAAGGACGGGAGCACGCCGCGCGAGTGGCGGCTGAGTTTCATCCGCCGCACACCGGCTCGCGAGGCCCGTGAGCGGCTGCTCTCCTGGAATCCGAAGCGCCTCCTGATCGCACACGGCGAATGCGAGTCAACGGGCGCGGGGCAAATCATCGCGCGGGTCCTCGACTGGATGTGACTTTTCCCGCTCGGCCTCCTGGCCGACAATCAAGTCTTCGGAGGCAAAGGAGAATCGACATGCGGACGCTGGCGTTGATCACCACACTCGCCCTTGGGCTGCTCGGCGCCGGCAAGGCCGACGGCCGGGTCTACGACGTCTGGTTCCTGTCAGGTCAATCGAACATGGACGGCTACGGCTTCAATGCCGAGCTGCCGGAAGACCTGCGCGCGCCGATGCCCTCGGTGCGCATCTTCGTCGGGAACACCGCCTTCAACGACGTGGCCGGCGGAGGCGTCGGCCAATGGGTCGCCCTTGGTCCCGGCTTCGGCACGGGCTTCAAGGCCGATGGCCAGGGGATGACGCGCTCCAATCGCTTCGGTCCGGAGCTCACTTTTGGCCGGACCCTGGCGACGTTGACCGACGCGAACGTCGCCATCGTGAAGTACTCCCTCGGCGGCTCCGGGCTCGAAGCCGGCTACGGCTACGGGAGTTGGGCGATCGATGCCGACGGCAGCAACCAGTATGACCATGCGTTGACCACCATCCGGAACGCCCTTGCCATCCGGGACATCGACGGCGACGGCGAGGCCGATACGCTCCGGCCGGCCGGAATCGTCTGGATGCAGGGCGAGGCCGATGGGCACGCCAGCGAGGGCGCGTCGCAGCGCTACGCCGAAAATCTCAAGCGCCTCATGGACCTCCTGCGGGCAGCGCTGCGCTACGACGATCTTCCCGTGGTGATCGGGCGGGTCAACGATTCGCACCAGGGAGGCGCGCCAACCCAGCCCTGGATCGATCTTGTCCACGCGGGCCAGGCGGCCTTCGTCGAGGCCGATGCCTGCGCGGCCTACGTCACGGAAACGAAGGAGTACGCCTTCAGCGATGATGGCTGGCACTACATGAGCGATGACTATCTGCGCATGGGAAGGGCCTTTGCTCGCGCCGCCCACGGGCTGGCCGAGCGCTGCGGTCTGTAGCACCCCGGCTCCGCGAAGGCACCGTGGACGGAGCCTCGACCTGACCGTGACGCGAGCACCTTCACCTTGCGGCGCTTGCGTTCGTGAGGTGGTGGCCCATGAAATTCGCAGTGCTCTTCGCGCTCTATGCCGGATCGTCCGACGGGACCGCTTGGCTGCGGCATGTATCCATGCTCACCAAAAGCGAAAACACGTACACCGTTGACGGTGGCGCCGCGAACGGCGCTACCGGCGATTCAACCGCACCGCAGTGCCACGCGGGCACCCGGCAGGACGTGGATCGAAGGCGCCACCGGGAAGTGGACCATCCGCCGCCGCATGCCCCGGCGGGGTCCGCGAAGACGACGACGGATGCCGGCTGCGGCAAGGTCGACTACTACCGCCAGCTGCGCCCGACGCGCCGCGATCTCCGCAACGTCGCCGCCCTCGACGCGCCCGTCGAGCTATCCCTGGGTTGAGCCCGCCGCGATCGGCGGCATCCAGATTGCCCTAGCCGGCTTCGCGCGGGCGGGTCATCGCCGCCATGACGGCGAGCGCCACCGCCAGGAGGAGATAGGCGCCCACCCACTGCCAGACCAGAGGCGCTTCACCGGCGTCCAGGGACCAGGGCAGGTAGAGCCCTCCGGTCGGTCGAACCGAGTGGATCACGCCGAAAGCGGTCATGCCGGCAGCGACGGCGAGCACCACCACCGCACGGCGTACCGCGCCATCGATCAGGGCCACGAGCATGCTCGCCCAGAGCATCGATGTGATGATGAAGCCGTTCCCGAGCATGACGATCACCTGCAGCTCGGCGATGCCGTGACCGGCATCGGTGAGCAGCTCGCCGAAGCGGTCAGGCGGCACGATTCCTGGGTCCCCGAGCTTGATGATCATGAGGTAGGCGATCGCCGGCAGAAAGGCGAAGACCACCGCCGGTGAGTGGCGCGGAGGGGTCGCATCGAAAGCCTGGACGGCGATGTCCATGGCGACGTAGATGATGATCGGCGCGAGCACGGCCAGCGGCAGCAGCTCCACCATGCCCGAGAGGTAGCCGAGGACGCCGCCGAGGCCCACGAACAACCCCGTCAACAGCGTGTAGCCCGACCGCGCGCCCATGTGCTTGTAGGCCGGTTGCCCGATGTAGGGCGTGGTCTGCGCGACGCCCCCGCAGACTCCGGCGACCAGCGTCGAGAACGCCTCGGTCAGGAGGATGTCGCGCGTGCGGTAGTCGTCGCCGGCGGCGCGGGCGCTCTCCGAGACGTTGATTCCCCCGACGACCATGAGCAGACCGAAGGGCAGCACGAGCGGCAGGAACGGCACGACCGCAGAGAGCCCATCAACGAAGCCGAGGGTCGGGAGTGGCAGGGCAAAGCGCAGCGCGGGCAGGTCCGGGTCGTGGTAGCCGGTGCCGAGGAGGCCGCCGAGGCCCAGGCCGTAGTAGAGCAACACGCCAGCGCCGAAGGCGAAGACGACGCCGGGCAACCCGAAGGGGACCGGCCGCCGGGCGATGAGCACGGCCAGCAGCAGCCCGAGCGTCACGAAGCCGACGACTGGCACACGCATGGCCTCCAGCAGCGGCAGAAATCCCATGAGCATCAGCGCGATCCCCGCGATGGAACCCAGAAGACCGGCGCGCGGCACCATGCGGGTGACCCACTCACCGAAGAAGGAGAGCACGAGCTTGAGCAGTCCCATGACCATCATCGCTGCCATGCCGAGCTGCCAGGTGGCCATGGCCGCCTGGTTCTCGTCCATGCCGGCGGAGCGATAGCCGGCAAAGGCCGGTCCAAGCACCAGCAGGGCAAGCCCGATGGTCGTGGGAGCATCCAACCCGAGCGGCATCGCCGTGACATCGTCGCGGCCCTCGCGGCGCGCCAGGCGACGGGCCATGGCCGTGTAGATGGCGTTGCCCACAAGGACACCGATCGCGGTACCCGGGAACATCCGCGTGTAGATGAATTCCGCGGGGAAGCCGAAGATTCCGATCAGCGCGGTCGCGAGGAACGCAAGGATGGTCAGGTTGTCCACGACGAGGCCGAAGAAGCCGTTGATGTCACCGCGCACGACCCAGGGGGGTGAACCTGTCCGGTTCATGTCGGTCGCGCCGGACGGTAGACTTTAGGGGGCATTATTAACAGGAGCTGTACCCGACATGGAGTCGTTGAAGGAGGCTCGAGCCCTGGGAGCCATCGTTCTGATGCTGGCCCTGGCAGGAGCGCATGCCGATGACACGGTACTGGTCTCCGGTCCGGGCGTCGAGTACTGGACGCCGACTTTCCGGGCGCAGCCGGACTACCCCAGATCCGCGGCCTTGCGCGGCACGGTCGGTTGCGCGGTCGTGCAGTTCGTCGTCGAAGCCGACGGTCGTACCAGCAGTCACCGGGTCCTCTTCTCCGAGCCGCCGAAGGTCTTCGACCGGGAGGCCGTCGACGCCCTGAAGCGCTGGCGGTTCGAACCGGGCCCCGACAATCCGGATGGCCAAGCGGCGCTGCTCACGCAGACCCTGAACTTCGAGCTGGTCGGCAGAGAGCGGGTTCGATGTACCACCGCCGACGCAGCAGCGACGGATGTCCAGTGATGCTACGCCTAGCGGTGCCGGCCGCGCTCCTCGCGTTGTGCGCTGCCTGCGCAACCGAGCGATTCGTTCAGCCCGAGGGAGCGGAGGCAGCGCAGTGCCTCGAATACTGCCACCGCGAGCGGATGGCCTGTCGCTCACCGAACACCGCCGAGTATGCCAACTGCATGGAGCGCTACGAGCGCCGCCTTGCGGGTTGGCGGCGGTGCACCGGGAGGTCCCCGAAGAGCAACTGCGGCGCACCGCCGACACGGTATTGCCAGAGCCCAGAGATCTCGCGCAAATGCAAAGCCGGGTATCGACAATGCTTCTCCGGCTGCGGCGGGCGGATCGAGACCTCGCCTTGACGCGACGTTGCCCGTTCCGGCCTCATGGTCGGACGGGTTTCAAGCGACGGTGAAGGAATGACCTGGCTCTGGCTGTGGATGGCGTTGGTGGCCGCCAGCGTTGATACGGACATCATTGGCCAACCGGCCCAGCCGCTCGGCCAGCTGACCTGGCTCACCGGAGAGCCGACGTCGCTCGAAGCGCTCCGGGGGCGCGTGGTGCTGGTCCGCTGGTGGACAGCGCCGCACTGTCCGTTCTGCAAGGCCAGCAGCGTTGCTCTGAATGACTGGCACAAGCGGCTCGAGGACGACGGCCTGAGCATCATCGGCCTCTATCACCACAAGACCTCCGCCGCCTTCGATGCGGACGATGTCCGCACCTACGCCACGGCCCTCGGCTTCCGCTTTCCAATTGCCGTGGATCGGCGCTGGAACACGCTGGAGCGGTGGTGGCTCGACGGCGGCGATCGGAGCTTCACGTCGGTGAGTTTCCTCATCGACCGGCAGGGCGTGGTCCGTCACGTGCACCCGGGCGGCGACTACGTTAAGGGCGACGGCGAGTACGAAGCGATGGACCAGGCCATCCGCGAGCTGCTGGCGGAGGACGGCAACGCCCAGGCGGCCTCCAGGGCGCAGCCTGGCACCCGCCAGGACTGCTATGCTCCATGCCTTTCCCCGTCGGCACCCACCCCTTGAGTCATCCCGAGAACAGCTCGATCTGCCCGTTCCCCTGGATCCACCAGATGATCGACACCAGCGGCGATATCCGGCTGTGCTGTCATGCCGAGCGCTCGGAGGAATTGGGCGATTGTGTCGATGCGGCTGCCAGCTGGAACGGTCCTGCGCTGCGGGAGATCCGTCGGCAGATGGCAAACGGCGAGGCCGTACCGGCGTGCGGACGCTGCTACGCCAAGGAGATCGATGGCGTCGAATCGGCGCGCCAGCAGGCGCTGCGCGTCTGGGGGGAGCATCCGGCATTCCAGGCCGCGTTCCAGCATTCGCTCGAGCACGATTTCCAGGTCGAGAACCGCCCGATCTACATGGACATCCGCTTCGGCAACCGCTGCAACCTCGTGTGCAAGATGTGCTGGGGCGCCAGCAGTAGCCAGATCGTCAAGGACCACAAGCGCCTCCAGGCTGCGGATCCGGAGCGGTTCCGGCGGTTCTTCGGTCCCCTGCTCGACGTCACCTACGATTGGTACGAGGCGCCGGAGGCTTGGGCATTCCTTGAAGACTGCATCCCCTTTCTCGAGGAGCTCTACCTGACCGGCGGAGAACCCACGCTCATCGAGCAGAATCTCGCCTTTCTGAAGCGATGCGTAGCGACCGGGCACGCCGACCATATCCGCCTTCGCTTCAACACCAACCTGACGACGATCAACGACGAGTTTCTCGACGTCGTGTCGCGCTTCAAATGGGTGCATTTCGGCTGCTCGATCGATGGCGCCGGGCCGGTCTACGAGTACATCCGTTACCCGGCGCGCTGGGATCGCGTTCGAGGCAACTATCTCCGGCTGTTGAACGCCGCCAGTGATCACCCCTTCAGCATCGGTGTTGCCGTGACGGTCCAGCTGCTGAATGTTCTGCACCTGCCCGTCATGCTGGACGACTTCGCCAAGATCCACGACGCGTATCGCCACCTCGGCAACCGCATCGCTCCCATGGCGCTGAGCCTGCTGTCTCGCCCCCCGCGCTACGCGGTGCGCAACGCCCCGGAACCCGTCAAGCGGGAAGCGCAGCAACGTCTCGAACGGTGGATGCAAGCGAACCAGCAACGGATGGGGGCCTACGACCGCCGCCGCCAACCGTTCGAGGAGATTCTCGCGCTGCTCGGTCAGTCCGCGGACGATCCAGAGTCGGGCACGGCCCTGCTGGCCTTTCACGCGTTCCAGGACAGCAACAAGCGGGCAAAGCTGGAAACCCATGTGCCCGAACTCCATGCACTGCTCCGCCAGGCCGAGCCGGCGCGTCCCTGAATGACGTCGAAGACTCGACTTCTCCTCGTCCTGGGCTGTACGCAGCGCTGCGGGTCCAATCACCTGAGCTGGACCCTGCGCCAGCATCCCGCCATCAACGCAGTCCGGCATATCTGGGAGCACCATCTCGTCACGTCGCTCCATGACTTGGAGAGCTACGTGACGAACGTAACGGGCCGGTGGGGCAAGGGTTGGGATCCCGACGGCACCCACGCCAGGGACCTGCGGCGTTCGCTGGGAACGGGCTGCGAGCGTTTTTTGCGGGGACTGGCCCGACCGTACGACGGCACGCCACGGTATCTGCTGGCCAAGTCGCCCGATGCCCGAAATCTCCGACTGCTCCAGGAATATCTGCCCGATGCCGTCGCCGTCGTGATCGTTCGCGACGGGCGCGATGTCGTGGCCTCCTTGACTCGCTCCTTCAATATCACCTTCGACGAGGCGCTCGAATCCTGGCAAAGGGCCGCGACCGCCCTGCTGGCTAGCGAGCAGGAGCGGGTGCCGTTCCTGCGGGTCAACTATGAAACGCTGTTCCGGGATAGCGAGGCTGAAACCCGTCGCATACTGCGCTATCTCGACCTCGACGAGAACGCCTACGACTACGACCGCATCGATCAGCTGCCCGTCCGTGGATCGTCCACCTTCGGACGCGGGCAGGGCCCCGTAAGCTGGGAACCCGTCGCCCGAACGGCAGAGTTCCAGCCCATCGGACGCTGGCAATCCTGGTCGCCAGAGCAGCTCGACCGCTTTGACGAACGCGTCGGCCCGCTCAATCAGGCGCTCGGCTTTCCTGCAGGGAGCGAGCCCGCGTGACCTGGCTCCTCGCCGTCGCGCCCGCCCTGCTGCTGCGCTTCCTGGGCCCGGGAATCCTGCGCCGACTCGATCGTGCTGCCCTCTGGCCGCGGGCCTTCGCGCTCGGGGTCTGTGCCGCACTGCTGCTGCGCTATGGCTTCTGGCGGCTCACGGAAACCGTCCCGGCGCCCGCGCTATCGGTGGAGTTCGCGTACGCGGCAACCATTCTTGCCTTCGAGCTATTCCTTCTCGTCGTGTCGAGTCTGTCGCTCCTGATGCTCATCCGCACCCGCCATCGCGAACCGGAGGCAAACGCGCCGCTGCAGCGTGGGCAGGCCGAGAGCAACGTCGACGTGCTGATTCCGACCTTTGACGAGGATCTGGAGCTGGTGCTGCGGGCCCTGGTCTGCGCCCGGGCCATGCGGCACGGCGCCGTCCGCGTTCACGTACTCGACGACGGCAATCGCGAGGAGGTGCGTCAGCTCTGTGCGGAGCAGGGCGTAGGCTACCTGGCCCGCGAACATAACGAATTTGGCAAGGCCGGAAATCTCAACCATGCGCTCTGCGAGATCACCGGGCTGACTCCAGCGCCCGACTATGTCGCCGTATTCGATGTCGACTTCGTGCCGCGACCGGAATTCCTCGAGCGAACCCTGCCGCTTTTCAACGAGGACGACGTCGGCCTCGTCCAGACCCCCCAGTACTACTACAACGACGAAGCGGTGCCCTACAACCTGCGCGCTTCGCGGGGAAACTGGCCGGACGAGCAGCGGTACCTCTACGAAACCGTACTGCCGTCGCGCGATGCCTGGGGTCAGGCGATGTGCTGCGGAACCGCATGGATTGCCCGAATGGCGGCGCTCGAGGCGATCGACGGCATCCCCACCGAGAGCGTCACCGAGGACAAGCTGACCTCCCTGTGGCTCGACGAGGCGGGTTGGCGCACGGTTTACCTCCGCGAGGTATTGAGCGCAGGCATGGGCGCACCCGGGATCGAGGAATTCATCGCGCAAAGAACCCGCTGGTGTCTCGGGACGATGCAGATCGCTCGCGGGCCTTCCGGTCCCTTTACCTCCCGGCCCGTAGGACTCGTCCGTCGCCTACTGCTCATGCAGAACGTCGGCTCCTGGATGAGCATCGGCCTGCTCAGTCTAATCCTGTTCCTGTCACCGCTGGTCTACTGGTACACCGGGCTGTTTCATCTCGAGACAACGCTGCCCTCGTTCCTCGCCTACGGCTTGCCGCCGCTGGCCGCGTGGATCGTCGTGAATGGCTGGCTCTCCGGCAAACCGACCAGCGCAATCCGCACGGGCGTCTACCGGCGGCTGCTGCTCTTCGATCTCTGGCCCGCGATTCTCTCGGGCCTGTTCGGCCGCGCGCGCTATCGCTTTGTCGTTACCGCCAAGCACACGATCCGGCCGGCTACCGTCGTGCTCTGGCGCAGGATCGTTCCGTTTCTCCTCGTCATCGCGGCCAATCTCGTTGGCTTCGGGCTGGCGCTCGTGCCGTCGATCGGGCCGGAACTGACTCCCGGTACGACAGCGCTGGTGACGTTCATCGCGATCCTTCAGGTCGCGGGGCTGCTCCTGACCACCATCGTCTGCGTCGAGCGCCCCCGACCGCGGGGCGAGGAACGAGTATCGCTGCGGGAGACCGCTACGCTTCATTCGATCGACGATGTATATCCGGTCCAGCTGCGCAACATCAGCGTTTCCGGGGCGCGGGTGAAATGCGATCCGGATTTGGTCGACCGGACCCCCCTGCGTCTCGACGTACCGACAATCGGTCCCATCGACTGCAGCGTGACCCGGGAGACGTCGGATGGTCTGGCCGTGCGCTTCGACAGTCTCCCCGAGCAGCGCGAAGCGCTGATTCGTCTTGTTTACGGGCAGCTTCCCCAGACCGCGGCGGCGTCAACGCCTCGCATGTCGGCGCCAACGCTCCTCCTGCGTCGGGCGCGCGAGATCCTTGTCGAGGCTGTCACCAGCCTGCGCGCGCCGGCCGCGAAGCCCCGGCAGGCGCCCCAGACCGCCGACGAGTCTTCCTGACTAGCGGCGAGCGGGTCCCGGCGGGCGGGTCAGGCCAGCACCGATGGACCCGTGCAATGGCGCAGCGGGACTTCGGGAAGGACCGACTCGGGCTGAAGCGAGATCGGCTGACCGTGCTGCTGCCGGAACAGATTCCATTCGCAGCGAGCCCGGAGTCGACGGAGCAGATGCAGGCGCCGGTGTGATCGGAGCCCGGTGTCGGGGCTGTTGGTCAGGGACTCCGGCCGCTGCCGGTAGTAGTAGGAGAATGCATCGACATTCACGATCCGACCGACCAGCAGGGCGCGATACAGGAATTCGGTATCGCCGCTGTAGCGCATCCCGGTCGCGAATCCGCCTGCCCGTTCGAAGAGGCTACGGGCCAGGACGCTCGTTGGATGCAGGAGCGGGTGCGTCGGCGTTTCCGCCCGGCAGACCATGTCGTTCACGTCGATCGGAAACGCGACGGGATGAAACTGTCCGTCGGCTTCGACCCGCATCTCCTGGGTTCCAACAAGTTCGGCACCGGTCCGCTCGGCCGTCTGAAGCAGCCGCTCGACGCGATCGAGGGCGGACCAGTCGTCAGCGTCCTGGAACAGGTAACCGTCGAAACCGAGCGATTGGCGAATCGCCGACTGGACGAGCCGGAAAGGGCCCGATCGTTCCGTCGCCTGGTAAAGGGCGACCCCCGGAAACTGCTCGCAGATCTCGATGGGTGGTTCGCCAGAGGCATCGTCGATCACAACGATGGCCGCCGGCGGCAGGGATTGCTGGAGCAATGAGGCCAAGGCGCGAGGCAGGAAGGCTTCGCAGCGGTAGTGGGGAACGATCGCCAGCAGACGAGAGTGCGGATTCAGGCGGGATTCGTGAGTCGGGGTGACGGCACGCGGGGTGACCCGACGCTCCGAGAGCACACCCGAGTACCAGTGGGCATCGACATCGGTCCGCTCCACAGCGCGCAGCACCCGTGCGAGATCGGCGTCGGGGGGCAGTGCGAGGCGTCGGTGGAGCCGCGGAGCCATGATCCAACCCCCGACAGGACGGAGCGGCCCCGAGCAGGAGATCGAGGGTTCCGATGCCTGAACAGGCCAGGGAAGCACGGCCGCGTCGTCGGCAAGGACCCGACTCAGATCCGGCGTGATTGCTCGAACTCCGGCCGGCAGATAAGCGATCCAGCTCGCGGATTTCGGCGCCTGCTCGGCGCAGGAGACCTGTTCGTGCGAGGCCAAGGTCGCCGCCGCGCGTGACGACGGGGCGAACTGGGCGGTCCAGCGCTCGCCCGGCAATAGCTTCCGCAGCCCTCGAAGCTGGCCAGCGAGCGCTTCGTCCGGTTGCTTGGAATCCAGAATGGCGTGTCCGGGCATTGAACTCTCGGCGATCGAACATGGCGGCAGTGACGCGTCCGGCCGAGAGCCTAGCAGACGCGCGCCGGCGATCGTCACGGAATCCGAGATGCGAGCGGCGGCGTCAAGGCTCGCGGCGACCGAATCGGCCCGGGTCCGCCCGCAGGGAATTCAGCACCACGGTGATCGACGATAGGGCCATGGCAACGGCGGCAATGGCGGGGTGAACCCACCCGGCCAGGGCGCTGGGGACCGCGAGGGCGTTGTAGAGGATTGCCCAGGCGAGATTCTGGCGAATCAGGCGGCGCGACAGGGCAGTGAGATCAAAGACCGGCGGCAGCAGCTCGACGCCGGCCCGGGCCAGCGTGATGGCGGCCGCAGCACGCGCCACGTCTGTTGCGCTGCCAACCGCGATGCCGAGATCGGCTGCCGCGAGCGCTGGACCATCGTTCAGGCCATCGCCCACGAAGGCGACGACCCGCCCCTTCGCACGTTCGGCCTCGATGTGTTCGACCTTGCCTTCGGGCGAACAGCCAGCGTGATGGGCGATGCCGAGGGCCTCGGCGATTTCGGCGACGGCGCCCGGCGCATCGCCGCTGAGGATCACAGGCGGCAGACCGCGCTGCTTGAGGGTTGCCAGCGCCTCGGCGGCGCCGGGCCGGACGGCATCGCGTAGATCGAGTGCACCCAGCAGCCGTAGATCAGCTCCCTCGCCCGCCCCCACGAAAACCCGAGTCGCCGTCGTTGCTGCCAGCCCTTCGAGCACGTCGTCAGCGTCGACCCACGCGCGCCGTCCAACCCGAATCCGCCGGTCCCCGTCGAGCCATTCGACGCCCTGGCCGGGGGCCACCCGAGTCTCTCCGCCC
>JBCCZC010000154.1:0-11922 GCA_039188505.1 Pseudomonadota bacterium
CCGAGATCCGGCCTTCACCTCGTTCGTCGAGCAACCCGAGCTGGCCGTCATGTTGCGTGCGCTGCTCGGTAGCGAAACGGTCAGCTTTGTCCGGTCCCACCACAACTGCGTGATGACCAAGCAGCCGCGCTTCTCGAGCGATACCGGGTGGCACCAGGACGTGCGCTACTGGCGCTTCACCAACCACAACCTCGTCAACGCGTGGCTGGCCCTGACTCCGGAGAGCAGCCCGAACGGCTCGCTGCGGGTGATCCCGGGCACGCACCGATCCGAGTTCTCCGCGGATCGTTTCGACGATGCACTGTTCCTGCGTCCGGACCATCCGGAGAACGCCGCGCTGATCGAACGCGCCGTACAGATCGAGCTGGCACCGGGGGATCTGCTGTTCTTCCATGCGGCCGTCTTCCATTTCGCGACCCGCAACTACACCCAGCGACCGAAGCTTTCGGCCGTCTTCACCTTCCACGGCGAAGGGACCCAGGCAGTCCCGGGCACGAAGTCGGAATCGCAACCCGAGGTGCTGCTCGCCTGAGGTCTGCCCGTACGCTCGCGGGTTTGCTAGGCTGCGGGTCGTCACAAGTTCTTGCTGGGGGCAGCGAACAATGCATGTCGTCATCGGCCTGCTGGGGTCGATCATCACCGTTCTATGGCTGCTGCATCGACTCGCGGAGATGGGCATCGATCTCGGCGGGCTGAACCCCTGGGCGTGGCGCCGTCGCCGCGCCTGGCGGAAGCGCTACGAGGGCAATCCGATCTACACGCTGGAGAAGCCCATGGAGGTCACCGCGCTGCTCATGGCCGCGACGGCCAAAGCGTCGGGGGAGATGTCCAGCGACGAACGGGACGGCATCCTCGCCATCTTCCGGACGGAGTTCCACCTCAATGAGGCGGATGCCTCGGGGCTGCTACGGTCGAGCACCTATCTGCTCGGCCAGGGCGACGAGGTCCAGGAGAATCTCGCCAAGGTTCTGGCGCCGAGCCAGGAGGCGTTCACGCCGGATCAGGCGGCGTCCGCCGTCGAGTTGGTCCAGCGTGTCGCGAGCTTAAGCGGAGAGCCGTCCCAGGCGCAGGCTGCGTTCGCGCACGCGGTCGCGCAGGAGCTCGGGCGGCACGCGGGGCCGCCCGGGAAATGGGATTAGCCGCCACAACCCCCGCCGCAGCCGCTGCTGCACCCGGAGCTACCGCCGTCTGCTGAGCCATCGCTGTCTGCAGACTTGACGGCTTTCCCGCTGCTGCCGCCGCCATCGGAGCCGACATAGGCACCGCCACTGCTGTCCCGGGCCGCCTCGCCGGCCTTTTTCGCGCGGTTGACCGCCAGGCTCATGATGCCGACGAAGACCAGCAGGCCGAGTGCGAGTGCGGCGATGGCGAGAGCGCTCGTGCCGCCACCTTCCTGGGCGGCCACGGTGCTTGCGGCCAGCGTTGCTGCGCCGCCGAGGCCGCCCAGCGTCCACCGCCGAAGCGTCTCCCGATCGAGCAGCAGCAACCTTGCTGTATTGACGCGGCGAAAGGCGCCGGCGTCCGCGAAGCGTTGCCGCGACGGTGGCCAGAAGTCCGCCGGGGGCTCGCCGAAGAATTCCCGGTAGCTCTCACGGGTGCGCTCGTACCAGTCCTCGAACTTGCTGTCCTCGGCCTCGCCGCCCTGGGTGGGCCCGTGGTGTAGCGGTGCCCGAAGAACGTCCGCGCAGAAGACGTCCCAGTAATCCCGGGTGTAGGTCAGATGGAGGTGCCAGACCTGGTCGACCTCGTCCGAGGGCGTGACGGGGTGACCCGCGTGCCTCGCCAGGAAACAGAAGCGCCGGTATTCCTCGATGGCCCGCCGAGCGAAGCGTTGCGTCCAGCCGTTCTCGCGGGGCAGGCGTCGGCTGAAGGTCAGCGCCGCGCCAGGGTGATCGAAGGGATGCCGTTCCAGTCGATGCCAGGTCTCTCGCTGGTTTCCGTCCAAGGGCTTGCCTCCTGTTGCGGATATCCAGCGTAGCCCGAACCGGCGCCACCGGTCATGTGGCGCCGGTCATCGGTGAGCGCGGGACGTGCCGTCAGGCGCTCTGGATCGGCACGGACCGGTACCGCTTCCCGCTGGCGGCGTAGATCGCGTTGGCAAGCGCGGGCGCGAAGGTCGGAACGCCGGGCTCGCCGAGCCCCGTGGACCGGTTCTCCTGGCCGATGAAGGCGACGTTGATCTCCGGCGGCGCCTCGTTGATCCGCAGGACCGGGTAGTCGTGGAAGTTCGAGTTCACGACCGCGCCGTCCTTGAAGCGGATTTCTGTCTTCAGGGCGAGCCCGAGGCCCATGATGACGGCGCCCTCCATTTGCGCGGTGGCGATGTCCGGGTTCAGCACGAGGCCGCAGTCCACCACGCAGTCGACCCGATGGACCTTGATCTTCTCGCCGTCGACCTCGGCGTGCACCGCCATGGCCGTATAGCTCTCGTAGCTGTGATGCACGGCGATACCGAGGCCGTGACCGTCCGGTAGCTGCTTGCCCCAGCCGCCCATTTCGGCGGCTTTGTCCAGCACCGCGACTGAGCGCCGGGCCTGCTCGGCGGTGTCGGGGTCGCTGCTGTTGGCGTAGATCTTCCGCAGCAGGCTCACCGTGTCCGTATCAACCTTCTCCGCCAGTTCGTCCGCGAAGGCGTTGATGGCGAAAGCCCAGAAGATGTCATAGACCGCGCGATACCAGCCGATGCGCGTATGGGCGGGCGCTTCGCCGGCTTCGAGGCGGACGTCCGCGATGCCGAACGGGTGACCGATCATACCGCCCATGTCCCGTTCGCCGGGACGCGTCAGCGACGGATTGAACAGCGTCGAGATCGAGGGGAAGGCCGCCCGTTGGAGCCAGCCGACCACGTTGCCGTCTTCGTCGACGCCCGCCGCGATGTGCTGGGCGCTGCAGGAGTGGTAGTAGCCCGTGCGGGTGTCCTCCTCGCGCGACCAGGTGAGCTGCACCGGCGCCCCGATCTCCTTCGAGATGGCGACCGCTTCCTGGACGTAGTCACACTTGAATTTCCGGCCGAAGGCGCCGCCCGACATCATGACGTGGACTTTGATCTCTTCCGGCGGACGACCGAGATAGGCGCCGATCGTGCGCTGGATACCCTGGGGATCCTGCGTCGATGCCCAGATCTCGCAAGAGTCGTCGGTGACCCAGGCCGCGCTGGCCATCGGTTCCATGGGCGAATGCGACAGGTGACCACCGACGTAGGTGCCGCTGTGGCGGACCACCGCACGCTCGAGCGCCTGCTCGACGTCGCCGCGGGCGAAGACCTGCTCGCCGGGCTTCTCGACGTTCTCCACCAGCATCTGCTTGTAGGCATCGGTGTCGTAGTCACCGTGCGGGCCACGTTCCCACTCGATGTTCAGCTTCGCGACCGCCTGCTGGGCCGTCCAGGTGTCGTCGGCGGCAACCGCCACGCCGCCCAGTGAACCGTAGGGCTGCTCGAAGCGCGGGATCTCGACCACGCCGGCCACGCCCTTCATGCCCTCGATCGGCGAGCGGTCGACGGACTTGACCGATCCACCCATAACCGGCACGTGGCGGATCGCCGCGTACTTCATGCCCGGCAGCGTGACGTCGGCGCCGTAGACCCGTTTGCCCACGACGACCTCGGCCTGGTCGTGGCGCTTGAGCGACTTGCCGATATAGCGGAAATCACCGGCGTCCTTGAGCGTCGGTTCCTCGGGGACCGGCAGCTGTGCGGCCGCAGCGGCGAGCTCGCCATAGCCGAGCTGGCGATCGTCCCGCTTGTTGAGGACCACGTGGTTCTTCGCGTAGCAGTCGGCCGCGGGCAGGCCCCAGCGCTCGGCGGCGGCTGCGACCAGCATCTCCTTGCCGGCCGCGCCTGCTTTCCGCATCGGCTCCAGCATGAGGTTGATGCTGCGCGAACCCCCGGTCCCCTGGGGACCATACTTCTCATCGCCCATGCCCTGGAGCACGGTGACGCGATTCCAGTCGGCCTCGAGTTCGTCCGCGACCGCCGCGGGCAGGGCCGTGCTGATGCCTTGGCCCATCTCGCAGCGCCCGACCCAGAGGGTCGTGTCGCCGGACTCGGCGATGTGGAGCCAGACGTTGGGCTGGAAACCCTCGCCGCCGGTCGTGGCCAAGGCGCCGAGCGGCAGCGACACGCCGATGGTGAGCCCGCCGATGGCGAGCCCGGACTGCTTGAGGAAAGCCCTGCGGGAATGATCGAAGGTGGACATATCAGGCCTCCTTCATCTTGTCAGCGGCGCTCCGGACGGCCTTGCGGATGCGCAGGTAGGTGCCGCAGCGGCAGATGTTGCCCTGCATGGCCTGGTCGATCTCCGCATCCGTCGGATCCGGATTGCGACCGAGGAACTCCGCGGCCGACATGATCTGACCCGCCTGGCAGTAGCCGCACTGGGGCACGTTCTGCTCGAGCCATGCGACCTGAAGCGGGTGGCTCCCGTTCTCGGAGAGGCCCTCGATGGTCGTGACGTTCCGGCCGATCGCGGCGCTCACGGGCAATTGGCAGGAGCGGATCGCGCTTCCGTCCAGGTGAATCGTGCAGGCGCCACACAGGGCCATCCCGCACCCGAACTTCGTGCCCTTCAACTCCAGCTTGTCGCGCAGGAACCAGAGCAGGGGCATCTGCTGGTCGACGTCGACCGCATGCTCCTTGCCGTTGACCGTGATGGTTTCGCTCATTGCTGCTCTCCAGGATGGATCTCGTTATGCCCGTGAGTCTAGCAAGGACGCCGGCCCCCCGGGTGTGACAATCGTTCGGCTATTTCCCGCCATCGCCGCGACTGCTAGCCTCCCATGGTCCTCTCCCGGAGACGCGGCCATGCATCGAATCATCGGACTGCTGCTGCTCGCGGCGCTCGCGGCCTGCGACCGTATCACCCCGGCGACCGAATCCGGTGCCGCGGCTTCCCCCGAAGCGGTGATGAACGCACTGGTCGAAGAGCGGATCTACCCGTTCCTCTACGCGCGGGTCGAAGATCGCGAGGGGCGGGTCCTCTTCGAACACGCCGCCGTGAACCCGGAGCTCATGCCAACCGCAGTCGATGGGTCCTCATGGATCCGGATCTGGTCGATGTCGAAGGTCGTGACCATCGCCGTCGCCCTGGATCTCATGGAGGAGGGTCTGCTGGCGCTCGATGATCCGGTGATCAAGTTCATTCCCGAGTTCGCCGATCTGCGCGTTGCTGTCGCGCCGGATGGCTCGGATCTCAGCGCCATCGTTGACCGCGAAGCCGCCTGCCCGCTCCGTACGGTGCCGATGGAAGCGCCGATGACGGTGCGCGACCTGCTCAATCACGAGGCGGGTTTCTATTACCCGGCAACGGGCATCTCCTGCCTCGACGATCCGGCCGGCCGCGCCGACCTGGCGGGCGCCCGGGACAGCGACGAGCTCGTGGCTCGCCTTGCGGGGCTGCCGCTGATCATGCAGCCGGGCACCCGCTACCACTACGGCACCGGTACCACCGTCCTGGGCATCGTGGCGGAGCGTGCTGCCGGACAGTCGCTGGCGGAGCTCGTCGAACGCCGGGTCACCGGACCACTCGGGATCGAGGGGCTGCGCTATGGCCTGCCCGCTGGCGCCGAACTGCCGCCGCGGTTCACGGCGCAGGACGGAGCGCTCCGGGTAGCCGTCCCGGAAGACCTCCGGCTCTTCAACGGGTCGCTGCCCGACTACGCGCCGGAGCGGCGCCTGTTTCTCGGCGGTGAGGGGATGATCGGCACGGCGGACGGCTACGCCGACTTCGCCCGAATGCTGCTTGGTCGTGGGGAACTCAACGGGCACCGGTTGCTCGACGCCGCCACTATCGATGAGCTGATCGCACCACACACGCTCATCGACAGCGAATTCGGCCACAACGGCTACAACCTATGGATCAGCAACGGGCGGCTACACGACGGCTCGTTCGGCCCGGCGCCCCTCTGGATCGGTGGCGGGTATGAAGGCACGCACTTCTGGGTCGATCCCGAGCGCGAACTCGTCGGTGTGATCATGACCCAGGCCCACGGCATCGGCGAAGAGGGATGGCACAAGGACGAGCTGATTCGCCAGGCGATCTACGCGGCGCTGCCTACGCCCTGAGTGTGGGTCGGGACGCGGAAAACCCCATGAATTTCGAGCGCAACGATCGGGCAATTCGAGCTTGAGACGACGTCCGAAATCTGAAACGGAACTGTAACGAACCCGACATCTCCCGATGACACGGTGGCGAGCGCTGTGCCCACCAACCTTCAGGGAGAACCCCAATGACTCAAGTTTTTGAATCGGATTCGCTCCGGTGCGATTGCCGTGGCCGTGTCCGCGGCTCTCTTCGGCGCTTCCGCCGCCATGGCTGCCGCTCCGGCCAACGTCACCTCCGCCGCCGACAGCGGCCCGGGCACGCTGCGCGAGGCCCTTGCCAGCGGTGCGACGAACATCTTCATCGTCCCCTCGGTCGGCAACATCACGATCGATTCGACCCTGGACTACGCCGGGACGGCGCCGCTGTCGATCGAGGGGCGGGGCCAGACAGTGACGGCGAGCGGTGACTTCACCGTCCTCCAGTCGAGCAACGGGGGCAACCTGAAGATCAAGCGCGTGAACTTCAGCGGGACCGCCGGCTACAGCTTCGCGAACCAGGGCACCGGCAAGGGCATCTTCATCCAGGTCCCGACGGATCGCGCCGGCATCGTTCGCCTCGAGCTCGAGAGCGTCCGCGTGACCGGCGTTGCCAACCATGGCATCCACATTTCCGACTGCGAGCTGGGCGATGCCTGTGGCTCCGGCGGCGGTGGCGGCGGTGACGGTTCACCGGCGTCCATCCAGGGCATCCTGAACCGGGTCGTCGTCAACGACGCCGGCAACGGCAAGTTCGACGCCGACGGCGTGCGCTTCGACGAGCGCAACGTCGGCGACATCATTCTCCAGGTCTCCTCCTCGGAGTTCTCGGACGTCGGGGCCGATGGCATCGAGCTCGACGAAGGGCAGGGCGGCGATATTTTCGTCGAGGCGTCGAACAGCTTCTTCGACTCCAATGGCGCGTACTGCCTGGGTGTGCCGGAGCCGCTGGACGTCAATGAGCCCTGCGTCGAGGACGACGACGGTGAGCTCGTCCTCGATCTGGACGACGGCTTCGATATCGACGAAGCGGGCGACGGTTCGATCCTCGGCTCCTTCGACAGTCTCTTTGTCATGAGCAATCTCGATGAAGGCCTCGACTTCGACGAAGAAGACAATGGCGGTATGGATCTGGAGTACCGCTTCATCTTCGGCGAAAACAATGGCGACGAGGCGATCAAGATGAGTGCGGCCGGCGCCGGCGACGTGATCGCCGAGATGCGTTTCGTCAACGCCCTCATGAACGGCAACGACGGCATCGAGGCCGAGGTCGAGGACGGTGATGGCGAGGTTCACCTCGACTTCCGCAACGGCACCTCCCGGGGCAACGACGGTGATGGCATCCAGGCGTCCCAGGAGAACACCACCAATCCGGGCACGCAGAAGCTGCGCGGCTTCACCGACGTCGACAGCCTGGATCTCGAGAACGTCGTCGAGCGCTGAGCGACGAACCATTGAAGTTGGGGTCCCGGGAAGTTCCGGGGCACCTTTGCCCTACGCGTTCACCGCCGGTGGCTGCTAGGCTCTGCGCTCCAGATCGGGAGTCCCCCATGCAGCGCTCATTCCCCGCGGCGGCCATCGCCGCCATTGTCTTCCTCGCGACCACCGCCGTTGCCGAGGAATTCCACACCTTCTCCGCCGAAGATGTCTTCTCGCTCGAGTGGGCGGCCGACCCGCAGGTGTCGCCCGATGGGAGCCATGTCGCCTACGTCCGGACGGGCTACGACAAGCGCGCCGATCGGACCCGAGGCGAGATCTGGCTCCTTGATCTCGACGCGGGCACGCACCGCCCCTTGATCACGGATCACCCCGTTTCGTCGCCGCGCTGGTCACCATCGGGCGATCGCCTGGCCTACCGCGCGGCTGGCGAGCAGGGCCCCGTTCTGCGGGTGCGCTACCTCGATGATGGGGCGGATTTCGCGCTCGCCCAGTTCCTCGAAGCGCCCGGCGGCTTCGCCTGGTCCCCCGACGGCACGCACCTGGCATTCACGATGTTCGTCGAGGGCGAGAAACCGAGCTTCGCCACGCCACCGACGGCGCCGCGGGGCGCCAGCTGGGCCGAGCCCGTGCGCGTCTTTGACGACCTGCAGATCCGCTTCGACGGCCGCGGGTACCTGCGCGATGGCGCATCCCATGTGTTCATCGTCTCTGCCGAGGGCGGCGAGCCCCGGCAGGTGACCGATGGCGAACGTGGCTTCGGCGATCCGACCTGGCTTGATGGCGAAACCCTGCTGGTCGTCGGCAACGACGCCCCTGATGCCGAACTCGATCCGGTCGAGAGCGAGATCTACGCCGTCGCCGTCGCCACCGGCGAACGCAAGGCCCTTACCACGCGCGCTGGATCGGACGACAGCCCGACCGTGTCGCCGGACGGCAAGACGATCGCCTTTCTCGGCGCCGACGATCGGATCCGTGCCTACGAGCAGGATCGCCTCTACGTCATGGATGCCGATGGCAGGAACGTCCGGGACCTGACGGGGGACCTCGACCATCCCTTCTCCGATCCGGTCTTCTCGCCGGACGGCAAGCGCATCTACGCACTCATCGAGGACATGGGCGAGACCACCCTCGTCGCGGTCGATCTTTCCGGCCGCGTCGAGCGGCTGACCCGCGATGTGGGCGGGACGGCCATCGGCCGGCCCTACGCTTCCGGGAGCTTCAGCGTCGGCGGATCCCGAGGCGGCACGCTTGCCTACACGCAGCAGCGGCCCGATCGGCCTGCCGAGGTTGCGGTGCTCGGTCGCCGCGGAGAGCCGCAGCGGTTGACGCGTCTGAACGAGGACGCGCTTGCCCACGTCGACCTGGCGCCGATCGAGGAGATCCAGGTGCCCTCGAGCCACGACGGCCTGACCGTCGAGGCCTGGGTTGCCCTGCCGCCCGGCTTCGAGGCCAACGGGTCCTATCCGATGATCCTCGAGATCCATGGCGGCCCCTACGCCATGTACGGACCGAGCTTCTCGGCGGAAATCCAGCGCTTCGCTGCAGAAGGCTACGTCACGGTCTACGCAAACCCGCGCGGCTCAACCGGCTACGGCGACGCCTTCGCCCAGGAGATCCATCGCGCCTATCCCGGGAACGACTACGACGACCTCATCAGCGTCGTCGACGCCCTGATCGAGCGCGACTACGTCGACCCCGACCGGCTTTTCGTCACCGGTGGCTCGGGCGGCGGCGTGCTGACCGCGTGGATCGTTGGCAAGACCGATCGCTTCGCCGGCGCGGCGTCGATCAAGCCGGTCATGAACTGGGAGACGATGGCCACGACCGGTGACATCGGGGCCTTTGTCGTGCGCAATTGGCTGGGCGCGCCGCCCTGGGAGGACCCGGAGCTCTACCGGCGCCTGTCGCCCATCTCGCTGGTCGGCAACATCGTGACCCCGACTCTCGTGATGGTCGGCGAAGAGGACTGGCGGACGCCCACCTGGGAGGCGGAGCAGCTCTACGGTGCGCTGAAGCTTCAGCAGGTGCCCACGGCGCTGGTGCGAGTGCCCGGCGCGGCGCACTACATCGCCGCCCGCCCGAGTCAGCTGATTGCGAAGACCGACAACATCATGGGTTGGTTCGAGCAGCACGATCCCGGCGCCAGGGCGGCGGACTGAGCGCCAACTGGTTGCCGTCCTTGCGCGTCAGGTGACGGCGCACCGGCGCCCGTCATCGATCCCGGGTAGGCTTGCGGATTCTGATCGAAGGAGTGAATTGCCATGGATATCCGGGAACTCGCAGACCAGTTCGTCGCGATGCTGCAGGCGGGAAACGACGCCGAGGCGGCCGCACATTTCAATGCGCCCGACATCGTGAGCATCGAGCCGATGGCGGGTCCGATGGCCCGCATCGAGGGCACCGAGGCCGTAAAGCAGAAGTCCGAGTGGTGGTACGCCAACCACGAGGTGCATTCCTTCGAGGCCGCCGGCCCGTTCGTCAACGGTGACCAGTTCGCGCTGCGGTTCTCCATGGACGTGACGTCCAAGGAGAACGGTGAGCGGGTGCAGATGGACGAGATGGGCCTTTATACCGTCCGCGACGGGAAGATCGTTGAGGAGCGCTTCTTTTACTAGGGCCTGCCGACGCCCCCGCCATGACGCCTCCCCGGGCCCTTTTTCCCCCTGGCGGCGTTGTCGCTCGCTCCTGTAGCGTTGCTACACGACGCTCGCTCCGCCTTGCCAGGGGAAAAAAGGTCCGCGGGCAGCAGCCACGCCGGGGACGCCGACAGGCCCTGAAGGCCAGCGAGTCAACCCAGGGGCGCGGCCGTTATCACCGTCCGGCCGTTCGGATCAGTCCTCGCCTCGAGCCTGGGCCTCTAGGTGGCGCGCGAAGTCGGGATCGAGCTGGAGCGCGTCCCGTAGCGTGTTCAGGTAGGCCTGCTCGGCCCAGTGATCCGGGTCGATCGCCAGCGCCGATGCGAGGTAGAGCTCGGCGCCTTCCTGCGGCGTTGTGGCCAGGCTGGCGATCCGGTGCGGATCGGCATCGCTCTCGAGCAGCGATCGCAGCTCGGTCTGCTCTTCCGCTGGCAGTTCGGCGAGCTGAGTCTCGATGCGCTGGCGCTCCTCGGCATCGATCGTACCGTCGGACTTGGCGGCGCTGACCATCGCCTCGAGCAGGTGGCGGCTGAGGAGATCGGCACCCGCTGCATCACCGGGCGCGGGCAGGAAGGCCGCCTGCGTCGCGGCCTGGGTGACACTCGCCGCGGGCGGTGGCGGCGGCGGTACGGTCGCCCCCGGGTTGGGTGGCGGCGGGGTCGCTGGCTGCTTGCTGTTCTGCCAGGCTTTGTAGGCCATGACGCCCACGGCGGCGAATCCGCCATAGGTCGCGAGCTTCTTCGCCTTCTTGCGTCCCTTCTTGCTGGTCAGGAGTCCGGCAAGGGCGCCTCCGGCAAGCCCGCCGGCTGCGGCGCTCGCGCCGGGATTTCCGAGGAGTTGGTTCAGCAGTTTCTGTGGGTCCATGCGTGCCTTGGATCGGAGGGGCCGCCAAGTGTGCGCAGCCCTGCGGCTGCGCGCATCTGCCGGTCGTCCGGGGTCAGCAGTCGCCGACGCGCTTGGATACCCACGACATGTTCATTTCCATCTGCATGCCGCCGGCATCAATGTTCATGTCCATGCGACCGCTTCCGCTATCGCCCTGGGACTCGAAGACGCCTTTGACGTTCGACTTCGCGCCGTTGGCGTCGCACACCATCTCGAAAGTCAGCGTCGAGCCCTCGACGGAGTTGCTGAGCAGCTGGCAGCCCTGGGCGTCCTGCATCATCGATTCGGGGTCGAAGTAGTTCTCCTCGACGCATTCCGTGCTGGTGTTGGTCTGTTCCCCGCCGGCAAAGGGGTTGTTCATGGTGGTCGTGGTTTCCCACAGCCCAGGCGTGACTTCCAGGCCCTCGGCCTGGACGACCGTCGACGCAGCACAGAGCAGAATGGCGGCAAAGGCGTATTGCTTCATGATCGATTCCTCATCCCTGATTGGAGGCCCGAGGATACCGAGCGTTGTTGACGCTCGCCAGCGCACCACGCGCCGATCCGTCGCAAGATGGAGGTGCGGCATTGGCGCTCTGCCCGAACCGAATCGAAACGATAGATATTTTCAATTTCTATCAAAAAACCATTTACGATATATTTTCCACATCATTTCCTAGCGACACCACACGCGTTTCCACCGAACCTAAGGACTCGAGCCATGAACCCCACCACCGTACCCCAAGTCATCTTCAAGACCCGCGTTCGCGATGAAGCCGTCGGCGGCCCCGGCGGCGGTGACGCTGAACGCGCCGGTGCCGCTGAGGACGGTCTTGGCTTCGGGCTCGTCCCCGTTTGAATCATCGGAGAGGTCGATGATCTTGATCTCGGCATCGCCGCCGCCGG
>JBCCZC010000155.1:0-11907 GCA_039188505.1 Pseudomonadota bacterium
CAGTACCAGCCTGACTCATAGCCAAGGCCCCGCACTCCGAAGATCGCGTCACCATCAACGGTTTCGATCAGGAGCAGAATATCCTCTTCGTGGAGCCGTGCGGTGATGAGTTCATCATCCCAGATCGGCGAATCCACGAAAGGAAGCTCGCGCTGTAATTCGGCGATGCCCGACTCCCGGTAGAGGGAAGCGGCAAACTCGCTGACTTCGCGAACCAGTTCCCGCTCCTCCGCGTCCGCGAGACGCAGGCCGATATGGACCCACAGTTGCGTCAGCGCCAGCGCCACCAACAGAAACGCGCCCGAGAAGCCCAGCGTCCAGCGCAGAATCGTTGCGCGTAGCAGATCAGTCGCGCGCACTGATCATGTAGCCTGCACCGCGCTCGGTGTGGATCAGCTCACAACCGAAGGGTCGGTCCACCTTGGCGCGGAGCCGGCTCACGTGTGTCTGCACAAGGCTGGTCTTCGGATCAAACCGGTAACCCCAGACCCGTTCGAGCAACATGGTGCGAGTCACGACCTGTTCGGCGTTGAGCATGAGTTCGACGAGAATCCGATACTCCTGAGGAGAGAGCGCGATGGTCTGACCCCGTCGCGTCACGTTCTGGGAGACGCGGTCCACATGCAAGTCCCCCACGATCAGCTCGCTGGCAGGTTCGACGATTGGCTGGCGACGCGACAGTGCTCGGAGACGGGCATGGAGTTCGCTGAAGGCGAACGGTTTCACCATGTAGTCGTCAGCTCCCGCATTCAAACCATCGACCCTGTCGTCGATACCGGAGACTGCGGTGAGCAGCAGTATTGGAGTCTTGACTCGAGCCTCACGCAGGATACGCACCGCGTCCCGTCCGTCCATGCCCGGCAGCAGGCGGTCGAAAACGATAACGTGGAAGCGATCGGACGCCGCATGCAGAAGACCTTCAGGCGCAGTGGCCACCCGCTCGCAGTTGTCCCCGACCTCCCGTAGCCCCCGGCAAATGAACTCCGCCGTGTCCGGGTCGTCCTCAACAAGCAGCACGTTGATGGCTGATGGCCTCATCGCCTCTGATCATACGCCGCACAAGCGCGCGGTTGGATTACATCTTCGTATGAATTATGAAACCTGCACTGGCTGTTCTATGCTCCTGCCCTCGGTCTTGCGTTTGAGCAAGACGAGCGACCCCGCGGTCGATGGCTCAGGCCTTGGGCGTGCGCTGGCTTCGCCATGGACCGCTTCTGGCGAACAAGACCCCGCGCAGGATTGCCGGAGGATCCATTCCGAGCCTTGGCGACTGGCAGCATTGGCGGCAGTGTAGAATTCGATGTTTCGCGCCAGGCACGGGGCCGGATTGCCCTGCGCCCAGAATCACGATCCGGCTGCTGCGTGGGCATCAGACCCTCGGGCAGATCGCCGGAGAGACAGGAAGGAAACCATGATTGACGACGACGCCTTCGACTCGGCCGCCGGCTTCGCCGTCGAGGAGACGCTAGCGGCCGCGGGCGCACGGCAGGTCACGGAATCCGCCAGAGACGGGGCCCCGCCTGGCGGATCGATCGTGCTGTTTCCGACCAACGGTGTCGGCTTCGGGCATTTCACGCGCCAGTACGCGATCGCGCGTCGTCTGAAGCGCCTGCTTCCGGAAACGGAAGTGGTGTTCTTCACCATGATGCCGGTCCTGCACGTGCCCTATGACGAGGGTTTCAAGACCTACCACATCAGCGGTCGCCGCAAGCACGGGCGAGATCTGTCCGTCGAAGCGTGGAATCGGCTTCTCGCGGGGTATCTGTCGCTAATCCTTGATCAGTATCAGCCGTGGTGCTTCATCTTCGACGGCGCTTTTGCCTATGGCGGCATGCTCGAGTCGATCAGGAACCGGCCCGAGACACGGAAGATCTGGATGCGGCGAGCGCTGTCGAAGCGGCCACAGGCGCTGCCGGACGCCTGCATCGAATGCTTCGACGAGATCGTACAGCCCGACGACGCGCTGCTGACCGCAGGTGCGGCAACCGGGATCGAGGTCACGAGCTGCCCACCGATCGTCGTGCTCGACCGGGACGAGATGCTGTCGCGCGAATCGGCTCGAAAGCGGCTCGGGATCGCACCCGATGCGAAGGCGGTCTACGTCCAGCTCGGCGCGGGCCGCATCAACGACATCCACTCGGAGATACGGCTCACGATCGAAGCGCTGCTCAAGCACCCGGAGGTCACGGTCGTGCTGGGGGAATCCATGCTGGGAAGCCGCCTGAACATCACGCTCGATCGGGTCATCTCGCTCCGGGACTACCCCAACCTGCTCTACTACAACGCCTTCGACGCGGTCGTGCAGGCCGGCGGCTACAACGCCTTCCACGAAACCCGGGCCTGCGGGCTCCCGGCGCTTTTCTACCCGAATATGCGGACGAGCGTCGATGATCAGCTTGCGCGCTGCCGCGTGGCCGAGGTCGAAGGCTGGGGGCGGGTTGTCGCCGAGCGCAGCGCCGGACCCATCGATCGGGCCATCGAGTGGCTGCTATCGATGGAAAAGCAGGCTCCGGAGCACCGGCTCAATGGCGCCACCGTGATGGCGCAGCGTCTCGCCAGGCTCTGTGCCGCTGTGACCGACCGCTAGCCCCGCTGGCCGGACCGATTTCGGCGCACCGCCATCGCCCGGGCCGTAACGCAAGACCAAGGAATCCGCTGATGTCAGAGTCTCCGGTCACCCACATTGATCAGATCACCGAGCAATTCGAAGACGTCCGCTGCATGAACGCCCAGCGGGCGCACGTCCTGCGCGATCTCCTCGTGGCCGAGGACGCCGAAAACGTTCTGGAGATCGGCTTCTTCAAGGGCAAGAGCAGCGCTTACATCGCAGCGATGCTCGAGGACCGCGGCCGCGGTCACCTCACCACCGTCGACAGAAAGGTTGCCCTCAAACGGGAACCCAACATCCATACGGTTCTCGAGCAGGCGAAGCTGAGTCACCGGGTGACCCCGGTGTTCGCGAAACGCTCGTTCACCTGGGAGCTCAAGAAGCTCATCGAGCAGGACCCACGCCCGCAGTTCGATCTCTGCTACTTCGATGGCGGTCACACCTGGGACGTGACCGGCTTCGGGATGGTTCTCGTGGACATGCTCATGCGGCCGGGGGGCCTCATCGTGCTCGACGATCTCGACTGGACGATCAACCGCTCCAGGCACTATCAGCGAAACCCATCCATGTCGAAGAAGTACTCGGCAGATGAACGCGACGCCCCGGGCGTGCGGCTCGCGTGGGAGCTCGTGCTGCCGCATCTCGGTTACGTTGATCGTCGAGAAATTCCGGAGGTTGGATGGGCCACGGCGAAAAAGCCCGCCTGACGCGCGGGCCTGCCGTTGCGATCCCGAATCCCGCTGGCGCTGCCGCGCTGACCTCCCCATAATGACTGCCGATGGAGCCGGATGCAGCAACGACGATCGCGCAGACCGGGGAGCTCAGGGAGCGCGCTCGGTCGGCCTACAACGCGAAGGACTACGCGTCGGCCGAGCGACATCTGCGCATGCTCTGCGAACGGAGTCCCGACGACCCCTGGCCCCGGGAGATTCTGGTTCGGTTGTACCTCAACACGGGTCGCCGGGAGGCGGCCTGTCGCAGCGTCGAGGCGCTCGCCGGACAGGCATCCAGCGCGCATCTCCTGCGGCGACTCCTCCAGACGCTGGTCCGCTTCGAGCTCTGGCCATCGCTGACGCTGATCGCCGAATCCCAGGATTTCGCTCAGCAATCGGACGACATCGTCGCCATCGCCATCGAGGGACATCCGGACATCGCCTGGTGCGAGTCATTGCTCGAGTCGCTTGGCGGCGCGACCGATCGACCTCGGCTCGACCAGCTGCTGTCCATCAGGCGCCGGTACGGCGCGCAGGGCCACGCAATCGAGGCGGCACAAGCACTCCGGACATTCCTGGGAAACGGCGACGATTCGACCGGTTCCGGGCTGGCGCATCGGCTCTTTTCCGAGGTCGACGATCTCGACTTGCTCGCATCGCTCTGGGAGCGCCTGCTCAGCGCGGCACGACCCTGCCGACGATCGATCAGCCTCGGGGAGAGGCTACTCGCACGCCTTTACCACGCGCAGGCCTGGAGGGCTGCGGCCAACCTTGGTGATGCGCTCGCATCGGTCTCTCCCCTTGACGAAGTACTGTCGACCAAGCTGGCGCGGTGCGGTTACATGGCGGAGCGCCCGGAGACCACGATCACGGCCTGCGAGCACCTCGCTGCCGCCGGTTCCTGCAACCCCCAGGAGGCCGAGTGGGTCCTGACCGTCGGCATTCGCCAGCGTCGTCCGGATCTGGTGGGTCGCGCGGTCGAGATCCTCGGGCCCGGCCATCCAGTGGCGTGTGATACCTGCCGCCGCGCATTGATCCTGGCCCTCGAGGAGCATGATGCCGAACTGGTGCAGTTGATCCTCGACGTGCCGCTGGGGGACGTTGCGCAGGCGGAGTTCGCATCCCTCGTGCACGACCATCGCGGACAGCCGGATCGTGCCGACGCGGTGCTGATGGAGGCACTGCTTCGATACGCCACCGATGCGACGCTACTTCTGCGGCGGGCCGAGTCCCGATGGCAAGCGGGCGACGTGGCCGGCGCGCTGCAAACCTGCGATCGCCTGCTGGCGGCCCATCCGGAGCACGAGGTTGGCCATCGACTCCGATTCTCGATCGGATACAAGATCTGGCCGGTCTCGCGGTGCGTCAGCGAAGCGGACGCGGTTGCACATCGATTCCCCGACATCCCCTACCTTCGACTGAACCAGGCAGCCGCGAGGCTCGACGCCAGCAAGGACGCATCGGGCGCCCTGGCGGTGATGGACAAGGCCCTGGAGCGCTGGCCCGACGATGTGCGTCTTCTCAAGGTCCGCGCGATGGCCCTGTCGCGGCTCGGTCTGCACACCGACGCCAGAAGAGTGATCGAGACCACCATGGACCTGGCGCCCTCGAATCCCGAGATCGCGATTGCGGCCGCCGAGATCGAGCACGCGGCGGGCTCGTCGCAGGGTCAGCTCCGGTACGTCAATCGAGCGCTCGAGGCGGCAGACCTCACGCCACTCCAGGGCATACGCTTCATGTTCGGCCGCGCGACACCCGTCAGTGACGCGCCCGAATTCGCCGATCCACGCCTCGTCAGCGTCGTGATGAGTCATTTCGGAGACACCGCGCTTCTCGAGCGCTCCGTGACATCTATCCTTGCCCAGACCCACCAACAACTCGAACTGATCATCGTCGATGACGGCTCGAAGGTAGAGGACGTCGCGGCGATCCGTGCCCTCGCGAAATCGGACGGCCGCGTCCGAGTCATCGAGCTGCCCACCAACCAGGGCACCTACGTGGCGAGGAATATCGGGCTCGAGTCAGCGCGCGGCGAGTTCGTCACGTTCATGGACAGTGACGACTGGTGCCATCCGCAACGGCTGGAGCGGCAGATTCAGCGCCTCGATCAGGACTCACAGGCCTCGGCGGTGATCCACCAGGCGGTCCGGATTCGGGACGACAACAGCTTCGAGAGCTACGCAAAGAGCAGCCTCAAATGGGCCTATCCTTCCCTCTTCTTCCGCCGCGGCGTCCTCGATACGCTCGGTTACTTCGATCGCGTGTCGGTGGGTGCCGACAGCGAATTCGCGGCGAGAATCACGGCAGCCCTGGGCCCGAGAGCGCTGTTCCGGGATCCCTTGCCCACCTCGTTCATGCGTCGCGCCAGCCGATCGCTGACCGGTGGCGGCCCGTTCAAGATCGGTTGGCGGTCGATCGCTGGCGATCGTCTCGCGTATCACGCCACCTCCCGGAACTGGCATCGCCAGATCAAGGCGGGCACCGCAACCCCGTTCCTGTCCGCAACGCCGGCGCAACGACCCTTTGCCGCGCCGGACCGCATGCAACGCGGGGCGATGGTCCTGTGACTTTCTCGTACCTGCATCAGCTAAAGCGCAGGGCAACAATGGATGGAACGTTGTCGCTCTTGTGCGACGGCTCGCCGGATCACGGAGCGATCGCCGAGCCGGAGACGTGGGCAGACAGGCGCCCATGAGCCGGATCGAAAGCAAGGACATCGTGGAGAAGATCTGCTTCGTGCACCTACCGAAGTGCGGCGGGCTCTCCTTCTCCAAGACGCTGATGGGCCTCTACGGGGCCGGGCACTATGTGCGGTTCGATTCCCACAAGGCTATTCAGGAAGCCCGGAAGCTCGGCGAGACGCCCAACGTCTACCGGGAGAAGTGCCTGAATGAGCTTCTTGCGGACCCCTTCAATCACTGCGTAAGCGGACACTATCGCTGCAGTGCCCGCACACGGCGACGATTCGAGGACGAGTGGCGGTTCATCACACTCCTCAGGGATCCGGTCGACCGGTGGTTCTCGAACTACTTCTACAATCGGTTCAAGTCCGATGGGATGTTCAAGCACAGCACCGATCTGGCGTCCTACATCGATTCGGATCGGGGACGTTCGATGGGCTCGATCTACACTCGGATGCTGAGTGCTCACCGGGACCCGACGTCGGAGCAGGCTATCGATGAGACGATCGCGAATCTCAAGGGGTTCACGCTGGTTGGCGTGCTCGAACGCGGCGAGGATTGGCAGCGCCGATTCGAGGCGCGATTCGGACCGAAGATCGAGCTGCCCGTGGTGAACGCGAACCCGGACCCATCCGGGGGAAACTACTGGGACGAAATCGAACCCGACGTCATCGAAGAGGTGCGTCGGATCTGCCTTCCCGATCGCCTGGTTTACGACGCGTTCGCGTCTGCAGAACGTTGAGCCCGGCAGCCGTGGGGCTCGTCCGCACGCGCTGTTTCTCGCTGGTCGGCCGTGAGGCTTTCGGCATGCGGTCAGCGCTTCCGCCTGTTTTCGTGCGGAAATGCATGGCTTGCAATCGGCAGGCCGAGGAAATTGCAGAGCTCGGGCCAGCCATCACCCGCACAGATGTTCAGCACGAGCAGGTCGGAGCTCCTGCCCTCGAAATAGGCCTGTACTTCGGCCGTGTGTCGGGCCTGGACTTGCCGGAAGCGGGTTTCCTCGAAGTACGTCGAGCCGAACTGCTCTTGCCGGTAGCCCAGCACCTTTCGAATTCGCTCTTCGCCGTAGCGGGCGCTTTGCTGCTTCGACGCGAGATCCCGCCTTGCCAGCCACTTCTGGCACGACTCGAGCCATTCCGCCGTGTCTCTCACCGTGAGAATGAAGCCGGAATCCGGGTACTGCGTGTCGAGCGCCGGATAGCGCGTCTGCGCGGGCATGTCGACATAGAAGTCCAGCTTTTTTGTTTCGAGGATCTCGGGGGTGAAGTCGCGATCGAAGTGTTTGCCTTTCAACCCCAGAAGCTTGAGCGCCCGCGACAGGCTGGTCGTGCCGGTCTTCATCAGGCCGATGCCGAAGAGCTTGTTGAATCGCCGACTCATGGTTTCGTTCTTCGTGTCCCGCGAGACTCCCGCGAAAACGCCGCAAGGTCGGGGTGGGCTGGACGACGCCTCCGTCTGGAAGCCGGCAGAGACTCGCATCTGCGTATCGGACGGTCAAGGCGGTCTCGAGCCAAGTCGATGCCCCGTCATCCGGGGAAGCCGGTCGCTATGGAGGGTCGCGAACGCCATGGCTGACCGAGGCGATTGCCGCGATTTCAAGGTCGCGATCTGCGCGGTCTTCAAGGACGAGAATCGCTACGTCAGGGAGTGGCTCGAATACCACGCGAGCATCGGAATCGACTACTTCCTGATGTACGACAACATGAGCGCCGTCCCCCTCGCGGAGACCATCAGCGACTACATCGACGCCGGCGTCGCCACGGTGATCGACCTGCCCGGCACGCACAAGGGGCGGCAGACCGAGGCCTACGCGCAGGCCATCGAGCGACTCGGAGACTTCGAGTGGGCGGCTTTCATCGACATCGATGAATTCGTCGTTCTGCTCGAGGAAGCGACGGACATCAAGGCGTATCTGAAGCGCTACGACGACGACGTGTCCTCGGTCGGTTTGCACTGGCTCGTGTTCGGTGCCAACGGCCACCTGAAAACGCAGGACTCGGTGCTCGAGTCCTACACCCAATCCTGCCCGAACAGTTATCGGTGCCGGCACATCAAGACCATCTTGCGAGTTTCGCGCTTCGAGCGCAGCGGCAGCCCGCACTACTTCTTCGTCAGCAGCGGCAGGATCGCTGACGTCCGGGGAAACGTCATCAAGAAGCAGAAGGGCGGATGGGGTCAGCGTCCTCCAATCCTCAATGAGGTGATGCGGGTCAATCACTACGCAACGAGGAGCCGCGAGTGCTTCGAGCTCAAGAAGCAGCGTGGCGGCGGAAACTCCCCGGCAAGGCGCAAGGACGACGATTATTTCGACAGCATCCAGACCGAGGATGTCCAGAACCACGATATCCTGCAGCTCGTGAAACGCATCAAGAGCGCAGGCTGAACCACAGCCTTCATCCGGCGCCGTGACCGCCTCGATCCGGGACCGC
This sequence comes from Pseudomonadota bacterium, assembly GCA_039188505.1. Classification (GTDB taxonomy): domain Bacteria; phylum Pseudomonadota; class Gammaproteobacteria; order Xanthomonadales; family SZUA-38; genus JBCCZC01. The sequence continues at coordinate 8,432 of JBCCZC010000155.1, forward strand.
GCTGTGCCTGAACCAGATCGACTCTCGGCGAAACCATCTCAGGGCGTGCATTTCATGTTCCGGTTCAGAGCTGGATGCCATGGCGAGGCCACAAAACCAGCCCGACTGCAGCCGACGCGGGGTGTCTGTGGGATCGAAGATGCCTGATAAGATGGACGCCTCCCCTGCTTACGGCGTCGCTATGCGCGAGACTGAAATTTCTAGACGCAGTCACAGCATGAGGAGGCACTAGTGGCAGTTTCCACCATCGGCATCGACCTCGCAAAGAACGTCTTCCAGGTCGCAGGGCTCTACCGGGCCAACAAGGTTCAGTTCAATCGGCGTTTCAGCAGAAAGCGCTTTCCGGAGTTCATGGCCCAACAGCCGCCAACTACGGTCGCCATTGAGGCCTCATGCCGCGAACGAACTTCCCGAGGAGCCGTCCGATAGCCGTGCCGTGTAGAGAATGGGGTATGGTCTGCGAGGTCGGTTCTCCCGGGGCCTAAGGCAAGAGCTGGTCTGTGCCGAAACATACGTCAGCCTGAAAGATCGGCGTCGGGTCGGGCGAATGGTTGTCCATCATTGGACGAATGATTTAGCAGGGATTTACTGCTCCCGCAAGCAGCAGTTCACGGGTGGAATGCGGCGTGTCAGTCTTCTTTTTTGGACCGCGATCATCCGGCTCAAACCCACCGAACGAGGAAGCGGCACTCCGTATCGCCCATAGCCTCGCAGGTAGTTTCAATCACCGTGGTTGCCGGGTCTACCAGCTTGGCGAACAGGCGCTGGAAGGTGCCTGCAAAGTAGTCGCAGGCGGGTCGGTCGGTTTCGATTCCCCGAGCAAGGGGACAGTGGCGGATGGTCAGCTCAACGTGCTCGTAGATTTCCCACGTGAAGGAGCCGCTACCGGCGAAGGTCCAGGCGTGGCTGCCGATCGCGCGTAGCAGCGCCTGTGCTGCCAACCGCGGCGGGAGCCGCTTGAGCACCCACTGGGCCGGTCGCGGGATGCGGTGCGCCAACAGGTAGTCGCCGGTGCGCAGGCCGGCTTCGAAGGCCAATGCTGCGCGCTCGGCCTCGTCGAAGCGGTCGCGCAACGCCAGATGCAGGCTGACGACCTCGCGTTCGTCGACCATCTCCGTCGGGGGTTCCAACCGGTAGCGGGTCAGGCCGGCGGACGCGAAGACATCGTTGGCAGCTGCCGGCATGCGGAGGTCGAGCACCTCCGAGAGCCGCGTGATCGCGTTCGGGCCGATGCCGTGGACCGGCCCCACGACGGCGCGCAGGTGCGGCGCGGTCGGGCCCGTGTCAGTGTGTGGCAGCGGAGTCGACCGCATCGCGCTTTACCACCTTCACGGGCAGCTCGATGGCGTCCTCGAGCTGTTCCTTGCCGCCCCCGCAGGCCATCGGCGAGGCACTCTCGCCCTGCGCCTGCTTCGCGGTGAGCTTCCGCTTGCGCAGCGTCGCCTTCTTCCACTGGTCGACGTCCTCGCGGGAGAAGGTGCGCTCCTCGTCGAAGCCGAAGTCGACGTTCTTCTTCGTCTGCGGTCCGGCGTACTTCACGCGGCCGAGGTCGTAGAAGGTCCGCTCGAAGCCGCTCTTGGCGAAGGCCTTCAGGCAGCCGAGGAGGTAGCTCCGGCGCTTCCTGTTTAGCGTCCATGGATAGGAGAAGAACGCCTTTCTCATGTAGAAGCGGCGGTAGATGCCCATGACCCGGTCGAGGAGTTCGGCGCGATCCATGGCCTCCGGCTTGATGACGGGGGTGACGAAGTTGTACTTCTCGAAGTCGTAGATCTCGACCTTGTCGCCCAGCTCCTGGAACAGATCGGAGAACGGCCAGGGCGTGTACATGCACCAGTTGGCCATGTCGGGCTTCCAGTCCTGGACCATCTTGTAGGTCTCTTCGAGCGTCTCGGCCGTCTCGTTCTCGAGGCCGACGATGAACTGGGCCTCGCTGACGATGCCGTTCTGCTTGAGGAGTTGGATCGCCTTCTTGTTCTGGGCGATCGTCGTCTCCTTGCGGAAGCGCTCGAGCTTGAGTTGGGCGGCAGCCTCGGTGCCCAGGGACACGTGGACCAGTCCGGCCTTCGCGTAGAGGGGCAGCAGCTTCTCGTCGCGGAGGATGTCGGTGACCCGGGTGTTGATGCCCCACCGCACGCCAAGGTCGCGCTCGATGAGCTCCTCGCAGAAGGCGATGAACTTCTTGCGGTGAATGGTCGGCTCCTCGTCGGCGAGGATGAAGAAGCCCACGTCGTGCTCCTTCACCAGGCGCTCGATCTCGTCGACCATCTTCTTCGGATCGCGCACCCGGTAGTCGCGCCAGAACTGCCACTGGGAGCAGAAGGTGCAGGTGAACGGGCAGCCGCGGGCGAAGTTCGGCACCGCCAGCCGCGTGCCGGTCGGGATGTAGACGTATTTGTCCCAGTCGAGGATGGCCCACTCGGGCTCGATGTCGTCTACGTTGCGGATCGACGGCTCGGCCGGCGTGGCGACGACTTTGCCGTCGTCGAGGAAGGCGACGCCGCGCACGTCGTGGCGGCGGTTGATGAAGCGGCCTTCGCTCACGGCCTTCGCGATGTTGACCATGATGTTCTCGCCCTCACCGCGTGCGATGACGTCGATCCACGGCGCCTCGCGCAGGACCTGCCGATACATAAACGTGCCATGGACCCCGCCGAGCACGGTCAGCGCATCGGGATGGAGCTCGCGCGCGATCTTCAGGATGTTCTGGGCCTTGTAGATCTGAGGCGTGATGGCGGTGGTGCCGACGATGTCCGGCTTCTCGCGGGCGATCGCCTCCCGGAGCTCCTCGTCGGACATCTTGTCGGTCATGGCGTCGATGAAGCCGACGTCCGTGAATCCGGCCTGCTTGAGCGCGCCGGTCAGGTACGCGACCCAGGCGGGGGGCCAGTTGCCGGCAATCTCGGCGCCGCCGGAGTGGTAGTTAGGATGGACGAAGAGAATGCGCATGGCGGCCTCTTGGGGATTTGCCTGAGGGTCAGGCTAGGATCACGGGCCTTGAGCGATCCTTGATGTAAGTCAAATTTGACACTTTGAATGTCAATTTTGATTAACTACTCCTTCTCCTGGCCGACCATGATGCGGTGTCCGTCGATCGTGCGCAGGCCGAATTCGCGCATGCCCCAGGGTTCATCCCGCAGCGGCTTGATCACGGTTCCGCCTGCCGCCGTGAAGCGCTCGTGGTCCGCATCGACGTCAGCAACCGTCAGGTACGCGAAATAGGAATGGTCGCCAATGTCGGCGGCGGGAATGGCGTCGGCACACTCGCCCGCCATGATCCGGCAGGCATCGCGCACGAAGAAACGCCACCCGGGATCGCCCATCTCATAGATCTCGAAGCCCAGGTAGTCCCGGTGGAAAGCCGCCGAGCGCTCGAGGTCGGGCACGGCGATGACGAACATGGTGTGCTTGATCATGGACCTAGGATGCCGCCGTCCATTCCGCCGTGGCGAGTACGTCTTCGCCAACCCGCACTTTCC
>JBCCZC010000156.1:0-11843 GCA_039188505.1 Pseudomonadota bacterium
ACGTCATCGTCGGGAGTTCGGACTCGGCGGTGGTCCAGGAACTGGGGGCGGCTCGCGTGGAGAACAACGAGATCCGATCGGTCGGCGGCGACCAGGGGGATTTCTGCGTAAGGACCAGCGGAGCGGGCGTCGTGACCGGGAACTCGCTGCAGCTCTGTTTCGGCATCCAGGTGTCTCAAGGTACCGCAGACGGGGCCGCGGAAAACAACGTCATCGAATTTCCCCGCCGCCGCGGCGTGGATGTGCAGAGCGGAACGGACTACCGCGTCGATGGCAACGAGATCACGGGTGACGCCGTTGTTGGCGTGCGCATCAGAGCCGGGGCCTCGGATACGGAAGTGGTGAACAACACCATTGACGGGAGCCTGCAGGACATCTGCAACGACGGCGTCGGGACCACATTTCAGAGCAACGATTTCACGACGGGTGGCGCAGGCGAGGCCTGCATCGACTGATGAACAGAAATCCGCGACTGACGTTTGCTCTGCTTCTCCTTGCCCTCGCCCTAGCCCTGGCGCCGATGACGGGCGTTGCCGGCGAACTCTGCGTCAACCCGGACGGGGGCGGCTGCGAGACGACCATCCAGGCAGCCATCGACCTGGCATCCGAAGACGATGTGATCACGGTTCAGCTTCCCGCGGATGGGCGGGCCTACCGCGAAGCGCTGGTGATCCAGACGCCCGGGATCACGCTCCGCGGCGCAGAGCCGGTCGCCTTCGGGGTCAACAGCGCGGAGGATTTCGATCTGCTGCTCGACATTGATTGGGTGGCGGAACGCCGCGCCTGCCCACCGATTCAGATCACCGCCTGCGGGACGGTCGCCGACCCCGCGAGCTGCGCCAGCGATGTGATCACCATCGATGCGCCCAACGTGTCCATCGAGGCGCTGACCCTGGGGTTTGCGGCTGCCTCGAAAAGCGTGCTGCTGATGGAGAACGCCGATGGCGCCCGGCTGGATCTGAACTGCAGCCTGAGCCAGAGCGCGCTCCTTGAAACCGACGGGCAGGTCGATGACACGGTCATCAGTCGCAACCGGGTCTTTGCCAGCGACCGGGTCAACGAAATCGAGGGCGACCGGACTCGCGTCGAGCGCAACCTCTGGCACAACACGGACGGTATCAAGGTGACGGGTGAGGACGTTGTCTTCGATCTCAACGCCATCTTCCTCATGACCGACCTGAACGCCATCGACGTGATCGGCGACAACGCGACCGTGACGAACAACTCCGCCCAGGCCTACGTGGATCACGGCATCCGCTACGCGGGGATCGGCGCGACGATCACCGGCAATGTCCTGGACGGCGCCACGGAGGCGTACGGCATCCGGGTGCGTGTCCAGCAGGACACCGGACTCATTCCGGCCCCGCCCAGCGAGAACGTCACGATCGCCAACAACCGCGTTTCGAACGTCAACCGCAGCGGAATCGAGCTTTTGGCCAACAACAGCAGCGTCACCGGCAACCATGTCGAGAACGTCGCCACGGCCCGGGAGGTCGACGACCTGCTCGGAAACCGCCAGGCGGGGATTCACGTGCTCGGCAGCGACAACGTCATTGCCGAAAATACCGTTGCGCTTTCCGGCGACATGGGCATCAAGAACGGCGACGAAGACGAGGCCAATTCGGCGGACAACAACCGCTACGAGAATAACGTCATCACCCAGAGCGCCCTCACGGGCATCATGGTCTACTCCGGCGCAGGCACCATCATCCGCGGCAACCAGTTTCTGGACAGCAGCGGTGAAGGATTCGGCGCGACGAGCCTCGCCACGGGAATCGTCCTCGAGAACAACACGCTGCTGGGCAATCGCCGGGACATCTGCAGCTGCGCACCGGACGTGATGCTGGCCAACAACGAGTTCCTGACTGGCGGCCGCGAGCAGCGTTGCGTCGTCGGTGTAGAGCCGACCCTGGCCTGCATCACACCGACGGTTTTTCGCGACGGCTTCGAGGGCACCGACGGTGAGACGGTCTATACCTACCAGGGCAATCCCTTCCAGAACGCCACCGGCCGCTTCGACACCAGCGACGCCGTATCCGGGTCCTTCCGGCTCGCAGCACCGCTTCCCGCGAATCAGGAACTGAAGGATATCCGGACCGATCTGGTGGCGTTCGAATTCACCGACCAGGAACTCACCCGCACGTTGGCGGATTCACTGATCTTCAGCTTTCTGGTCGCAACCGGCGCCGACGGCAACGTCAGCGAATGGGCGATCGAGCTGGTCGAGGCGCCTGGATTCACGCAGGCCGACGACGTGCGCCACGTCATCCTCACTGACTCCAGGAGCAGCTTCGTCGCGGAGGACTCGGGCAATATCCGACGCTGCACGACCTTCGAGTCCGACGACTGTTCGGGCTTCACGACCGAAGAATCGGGCAGCACCATCGATGCGCCGGGCGAGTGGAACGTCGATATCACAATCAATCGGCGGCGCGATTAGCGCGCAGCACCAGGGGTTCGGGCAGCGATCACCCGGCGCCGAACCACCGATTCACGCTCGAGGGCTCGCGGAGGTCCATCGCAAGCAGCAGGCCCTCCTCGATCTCTCGCATGCTGTCGTGATTACCAAGGTGGCTTATTGATTGATCTCCGGCGAATCGGGCAGAACAGGTAGGCTCATGGGGCCGAAGTCGTCTCAGGAAAAGCGATCGAAATGGGTTCGGCGTAGCCTCAAGGTTTTCGGCGTACTCACGGTGCTCTTGGTGCTCGGGATCACCGTGGGGCTTTGGCTCCTCGTCACCAGCGACGAACGGGAACCGTCGCGCGTCGCCTTCGCGGAACACTGCGCCAGCTGCCACGGTGCGGCGCTCGAAGGGTCCCCGGACGGTCCGCCGTTGGTGGGTGATATGGCCGCTCTCGAGGAGCCTGTCGATCAGATCGCTGCTCGGATCGAGGATGTTCATGCGGATCAGGATCTGGAGGTCTGGCGAGACTCGATCTCCTCGGAGAGCATCAGGGCCCTGGCCCTCTTCGTCAGCGAGCGACGCCAGCGCTGGCCGAGCACAATCGATTCGTACCGACTGCCGACTCAGACGCCCGCCGTCGATTCCCGGCTTCACGGATTCCGGGTCGAGCGCTGGGCCGAGTTGACGGGCGCCCCCTATTCGCTCGCGCCCCTCCCCGACGGTCGTGTCCTGGTCGCGGAGAAATCGCGAGGCCTGTCCATCATCGACGCAAACGGCCGGTTGGGGTCAACGATCTCCGGTACGCCCGAGGTCTTCGATCCCCTCGTGTCCGTGCGCGGGATGAAGGCGCACATTGGAAGCATGCTCGATGTTCAGCTGCATCCACACTACGCGGAGAACGGCTGGATCTACCTGTCCTACGCCCACCGGTGCGAATCCGGTTGCGGCGTCCCGTGGCCGAAATCCATGGTTCGCGTGGTTCGAGGGCGGATTCGCGGCGACCAATGGACCGATGAGGAACTGATCTGGTCGGTCGATCCGCGGTACTACACGGTCGTGCCCGACAACGTGGCCTGTGGCCGACTGGCCTTCGACAACTCGGGCTTCCTCTACGTGACCGTTGGCGGCAAGGCCCCCTACAAGCACCTGCACGATCTCGATACGCCCTATGGAAAGATCCACCGTGTGCATGACGACGGAACGGTCCCCGGGGACAACCCTGTCTTTGAGCCATCGGCAACGCGCACCGAGGGATCCACCCGGCACACGGTCTTCAGCTTCGGTCACCGAACGGCGCAGGGCCTGACGGGCGATCCGGAGACCGGTGCGATCTGGAGTACGGAGATGGGGCCGCGAGGCGGCGATGAGATCAACCATATCGTGGCCGGCGGGAACTACGGCTGGCCGCTGTACACGGCGGGCCTGGACTACGACGGCGAGCCCAACACCATCGGCACCGATCTGGGCCTGGACTTCCCGTTCGAGTCCACGGTGCCACCGGTCGTGGATCTGAGCCCCGCGCCGGCGGTTTCGAATCTGACGTTCTACGCAGGCGACGCCTTTCCGGGCTGGGAAGGCGACCTCCTGGTCGGCAGTCTGAAGGCCCGCACGCTCTACCGCATGCGTTTTTTGGATCCGGAACGGGTCGAGCTCGAGAAGCTCGTGACGGATATCGGACGAATCCGAGATGTGGAAGTCGGGGCGGACGGTCTCGTCTACATCGCCGTCGACCATCAGGACCGGAGCCTGGTTCTCCGACTGGTCCCCGAGCCGATGCGGTCACCCTGAAGCTCCCAACCCGGTGAATCTCGAACAGGCTTGAATCGAAACGCCAGGCCACCTCCCGGTTCGGGCTTCCTGCAGTTGTGCCGATCATCGTTGGCCGATGCCCGGGGGCAGGACAAACGCTGCGCCAATCACATCGCCGGCGAGGCCGATCTTCTCCATCAGCTCAGGCGCCGCCGCCTCTTGGCTGGAACCCACCGCGCAGCTTCCGTCCATGGCGTGGCGCTTGCACGACTAAAAATAACACTGTTATTATTTCGCCTATAACAGTGTTATGAAGACGAGCACGACTCCCATGTCACCAGCAAAGGCGAGGCCCGAAGCCGCAACGCAGACGCGCCGGAACATCCTGGATCAGGCCAGTGCCTTGCTGGCGGAGGGTGGGCCGGATGCGCTCTCGATGCGCAAGCTGTCGAAGCGGATCGGAGCCTCGACGATCGTTCTCTACACGCACTTCCGGGACAAGCAGGCCATCCTGGACGAGCTCTACATCGAAGGCTTCGAGCGCCTCCAACGCGACCTGAGCGCCGTTCCGGAAGATGATGACCCGATGGAGCGCGTGATGGCGCTGGGTCGCGCCTACCGTCGCTCGGCAGTCGCCAACCCAACGTACTACCAGCTGATGTTCAGCCGGTGCGTCCCGGGCTTCGACCCCTCACCCGATAGTCGGCGGGCGAGCAGGCAGGCGTTCACTATCCTGCTTGCTGCGGTGCGTCGCTGCATCGACGAAGGCCATGTGCCGCCGGCCGACCCGGCGGAGACCGCCCATACCCTCTGGGGCACCCTGCACGGCCTGATCAGCCTCGAGCTCTTCGGCTACCTGCCGCCAACGGCCAGCGGCGAAGCGCGCCTGGAGCGCGCCATCGAAATCCTACGTGACGGCATGCGCCATCCAAACGAGACCTGACCATGATCAACGGAACCCGCTACAACACGGCCATCGCCGCGCGCGCCTACGACGCCATCGTTATCGGCTCGGGCCTCGGCGGCTTGACCTGCGCCGCCCTGCTGGCGAAGGCCGGCAAGAGCGTCCTGGTGCTCGAGCGCCACTACACCGCCGGTGGCTTCACCCATTCGTTCAAGCGTCGCGGCTACGAGTGGGACGTGGGCGTGCATTACATCGGCGACGTCCACAAGCCGCATTCACCGATGCGCCGGGTCTTCGACACCATCACCGATGGGAAGCTCGAGTGGGCGAAGATGGATGACGTGTATGACCGCATGGTCATCAAGGACACGTATTACGACTACCACTCGGGCGTTCGAAATTTCCGCGAAGGCCTTCTGCAGCACTTCCCGAATGCCGGCCCCGACATCGATCGCTACCTCCAGCGGATCCGGAGCGCCACCCGCGACGTGGGCAGCCACTTCGGGCAGCGCTTGCTGCCGGGCGCGCTGCAGGCACCTGCGGAGGCCCTGCTTCGCCGCATCGGCTTCGACAGCTTCTCCCGGACAACTCACGAAGTCCTCAAGGAATGCACCAGCGATCGCAAGCTCGCGGCCGTGCTGGCGGGGCAGTGGGGCGACTACGGGCTGCCGCCGAAGCGATCGAGCTTCGCCATGCACGCGCTGGTGGCGCAGCACTACCTCGACGGAGCCAACTTTCCCGTGGGTGGCGCCTCGCAGATCGCGGGGAACATCATTCCGATCATCGAGGCCAGCGGCGGCGGCGTGCTAGTCGACGCGGACGTGGAGCAGATCCTGCTCAAGCGCGGCCGCGCGGCGGGCGTGCGCCTGAGCAATGGTGATGAGATCGAAGCGCAGCAGATCATCAGCGCCGCGGGCGTGCATACGACCTACTCGCAGCTGCTGCCGGCCGAGGTGGCCAACGAGGGCGGCATGCTGGAGAAGGTCAAGGCGCTGCCCCGCTCCGTGGGCCACCTTGGCCTCTACGTGGGCCTGCGCGGGACGCGGGAGGAGCTGCAGCTGGAGCAGGCCAACCAGTGGGTGTATAGCGATTACGACTTCGATGGGGCCCTGGAGCGCTTCCTCGCCGCGCCCAGTACGGACTTTCCGCTGATGTACCTGTCCTTCCCGAGCGCGAAGGACCCGGCCTGGGCCAGCAACTATCCCGGCAAGTCGACGATCGACGTGATCGCGCCGGCGCCGTGGTCCTGGTTCTCCCAGTGGCAGCACCAGCCGTGGAACAACCGCGGTACGGCCTACGCCGAGTTCAAGGACCAGCTCTCGGAGCGGCTCCTGGAGGAGATCTACCGGCGTGCGCCGCACACCCGCGGTCACGTCGACCACGTGGAGCTGTCGACGCCGCTGTCGACGGCCACGTTCTCCAACTACGCCGGCGGCGAGCTGTATGGCCTGGAGCACACGCCCTATCGATTTGCCCAGCGCTGGCTCACGCCCAAGACGCCTATCAAGGGGCTGCACCTGACCGGCCAGGACATCCTCTTCTGCGGCGTCGGATCCGCCCTCATGTCCGGCGTGCTCACGGCTTCCACGCTTCTGGGTCCCAAGCTGGTCCGCGTGCTTCCCGACCTCATGGCCGGTCGGAACAACAGGCTCGCTGGATTCCTCAAGTCCTGGGTCCCGAAGACACCGGAGCCCCCGGCACAGGAGCCGGTCCCGGCCGAGGAGGCCTCGCCGACCTGGTTCGACGCCCGGTGCACCGCCGTCACGCACCTCACCGAGGACAGCGCGGCCTTCACCTTCGTGACAGACAACGCGGCCATGCGCCGCTACCGGCCGGGCCAGTTCGTGACCGCGAGGGCGGCGATCGACGGTCAACGTGTGTGCCGGTCCTATACGCTGTCGTCGAGCCCGACACGTCCCGACAGCTTCGAGCTGACGGTCAAGCGGGTCGCGAACGGACCGTTCTCGAACTGGATCTGCGACGAGCTGGCTGTCGGCGATACGTTGAGCATGAGCGGACCCTTCGGTGATTTCACCTGCGCGCCGCGCCCGGCCCGCAAGCTGCTGCTGCTTTCGGCCGGCAGTGGCATCACGCCGATGCTGTCCATGGCCCGCTGGATCATCGACAAGCAGGCCGACGTCGACGTGGTGTTCGCCCACGCGGCGCGCCGGCAGGAAGAGATCCTGTTCGCGGACGAACTCAAGCAGCTCGGGAAAAGCCATCCTGAAATGCGGGTCCGGATGACGCTGAGCCAGGAGCCGAAGGGCACGAAGTGGCGGGGCTCCCGCGGCCGCCTGAGCAGCACGTTCCTGCGGCGTGCGGCTCCCGACCTCACCGAACGGGAGGTCTACGTGTGCGGGCCGGAGGGCTTCATGGAGAACGCGCGCAAGATCCTCGCTCGCGCCGGCCTGCCGCCGGGGCAGCTCCACGAGGAGAGCTTCGACGTCAGCGCCGGCGTTGACGGCACCGGCGGCACCGTCGCCTTCGCGGCATCCGGCATGCAGGTGGAAACCGACGGGACCGAGTCGCTGCTGGAGCTGGCCGAGGCGGCCGGCATCGAGATCCCCTCGGCGTGCCGGACCGGCCACTGCGGTGAATGCAAGGCACGCTGCGTCGACGGCACGATCGACATGGCCGTGAGCGACGGCCTGTCCACCGAAGAAGTCGAGCAGAAGTTTGTGCTGACCTGCGTCGGCGCGGTCAATGGCGACGTGACGCTGGCGGCCTGAGCAACGGCGCGGCTCGGCTAGAACCAACGGCGAGGCAGGCACCATGCGGTGAGCGCCATGGTGCCTGCGACGGATCAGGGTGTCGCGACGCTGCCGGTTTCGAGCGTCTCGAGGCTGCGTATCCAGCTTTGGGCTGCATCCGCGTCGAACCGATCCACCAGGCCGGCCCCGTCGCTCTCGTCACCGGCCAGCAGCGCGAGGTGGCGCTGGAGTGCTTCGGCGTCGACGACCCCGTCGTGGTGAGCGCCGACCAGGGCCTGTGCAGAACGCTGCGCCTGCCGGCGCTCCTCGGCGGAGAGGTCCACCGCGCCGATCAGCGTCGTGTCCACCGCGTACAGCAGCTTGGCCGTGAACGAGGGCGAGCGGGCGATGAAGCCCAGGAGCCCGGCCTGCATCTGGGGCGGCTGCGACTTGATGAAATGCCAGATGTCCCGGTCGATCTGAGCGTTCAGGGCGTCGCCCTCAGGAAGCGCCGCCGCCACGATGCCGCGGGTCACGAGTTCGCCGTTCGAGCTGTTCGTGAGGATCACGAGGCCGTCGCGCGTCTGGGGATCGACGACCATGAGCGTACGCAGCCCGTCTTCCCGACCGTCGTGCGACAGGACGGGGGTCTCGCCTACCATCGTGAGGCGCCAGCCGATCGAGAAGTACTCGGCGGGGTTGTCGTGCATGGCCTGCGGACGGGTGATCTCGGCGAAGAGCGCAGGCTCGAGATCTGCACCGCGCGCCACCCAGGCGGCGAAGTGGGCGACATCCTCGATCGTTGCGAAGGTGTTGGCCGCAGCGTTGGGCTTCCTTTGCTCCAGGTAGGCCATGTCCATGGCACTGCCATCCTCTCGATAGCCCGTGGCCAGGGTCGCCGCGATCGCGTCGGACCAGCCGAAGCGCGCATCCGCCATGGCGGCCGGGCCAGTCACGTAGCGAGCCATCAGCTCCGGCATCGACTGCTCCGTTGATCGCTCCACGGCGCGGCGCACATACTCGAAGCCCTCCCCCGAGTACTCATGGCGAGCCCCGGGCTCGAACTGAAAGGCCAGGGGATTGCGACCGCGCCAGTTCGGGAATCCGGACTGGTGGCTGAGGGCGAGTCGAGCCGTCAGCTGCTCGTTCCGGGGGTCCTCGGCGACGTCTGGATCGGTCCAGTGCCGCGACAGCGGCGCATCGAGGTCGAACTCTCCCGCCTGAACCAGGCCCATGACCATCGTCGCGAAGATCGGCTTGGTCAGCGAGGCGACGTTGAACTGCGTGTCCCGATCGAGGGGCCGATCTTCGGCAGCCTTGCCCTGCACCTCGATCCACGCCACGTTCCCGTCGCGAATCGCGGCCACGGCGATCCCGGGCACGTCGAAGCGCTCGGCTTCGGCAGTAATCTGCAGGCGGACCGGCTCGGGCGCCGGATCCAGTTCGGTCGCCGCAACGGCCGAGGCCAGGCAAAAGCTCGCCGCGGCGCACACGCCCGTGCGCCAGTGATTCATGGTCATGTTGTCGTCCTCTCGAATTGGCTTCAGAAGGACATCGCGAGCCAGCAGCTGGGTCTACAAGCGTCGCCCCAGCGTCAGCGCCAGAATCATGGCCACGCCGCCGGCGAAGGCAACGAGCCCGAACGCCAGCGGGTCGCTGGCCGCGATGTCGAACGCGCCGATGATCAGCAGCGCCAGACCGACCAGGGCCAGCACGACCGCATAGCCGAACACCGTACGAACGCGGTCCTGACGAGCCGATTCCAGGAGGATGCGAACGGTCTCCGCATCGCTCTGGGTCTCGGCCAGTCGCTTGCGCACGCTGGCGTCGCTGAGGATCCGGATCGCGATGACGAGGCAGATCGCCAGCACGATGGGGATCGATATTGCTATGAGGTCGTACAAGCCTGGTCTCCGACGGCGCTGATTCGCCGAATTCGAGAGGATGGATACGGCAAGTTCGCTGCCGGTTGCACTCTCGCCCGAATTCGCGGCACGGTGCAACCGTTTCCGCGGGAGTCGTATCCATCTGAACCTATGAGCGACGACCGCGAGATCGTCCAGCAGGTGCTCGCCGATCGGCCGGGCGCGTTCGAGCAGCTCGTTGCGCGGCACGAGCGGCTCGTGTGGCATATCGCGCGACGCATGTGCCGGCGTGAAGACGATGCGCGAGACGTGACGCAGGAGGCGTTCCTACGGGTGTACCGGAAGCTGGCGCAGTTCCGCTTCGATTCCAGTCTCGCCACGTGGATCGGACGCGTGACCTACAACCTCGCGGTCAGGTCACTGGAGAAGAAGCGCCCGGAGACCGGCATCGAGGACGCACCCGAACTCCCATCCTCGGACCCCGGGCCCGATCGGCAGATCGAGGCGCATGAGGCGAAGGCGCGCGTGTCCGCAGCCCTCGAGGCCCTGGACCCGGTCCCGCGGACCATCGTTTCACTCCACCATCTGCAGCACCTGAGCGTGCAGGAAATCGCGGCGGTTACCGACCTTCCTGCTGGCACCGTGAAGAGTCATCTGTTCCGTGCGAGGCGGCGCATGCGCGCTATGCTCGAAGAAATTGGTTGATACCCATGACGACACAAGACGACAAGACACAGGAGCGGGCCGCAAGAGGCGCCCGGGACACGGAAGACGAAAGTCGCTACGGCGAACTGTTCTCGGCGCTGAGCGAACTGTCGCCACCAACGCCGCCCGTTAAATTACGGGCATCGATCATGGCCTACGTTGACCAGGGCGGCCGGCGAGATTCCCGCGAGACGCGGTTCCGCTTCGTGCTGCTCGGAGGACTGGCGCTGCTCGCGACGGTCTATGGAGTCGTTCCGGTCGTTAGCGCCCTGTCGAACCTCGGAGAAACGGCCTCGCTCGTCCTGTTCAGCGCAGCGGTCGCAACGCTGTTCGGCACGATGTCGGCGAAGCTTGGCCGTGGGAAGGGGCCGGCAGAGGTGCCGAACCTGTGAACGGCGCGGGCGATACCAGGACGACCCTGTTATCAGCACGATCGCCGGGGAGGATCACCAGTACGGACGCGACGAGTCAGCCCGGCCGGATCACGCGGACGGCCGCGTGGCCATCCTGGGATTCAGTACGGTGACGTCGTCGCCGTGGGCTCGGTCGGATCCCCGCGCAACGGCGAGCCCAGCCGCACGCCGGCAATCAGGATTGCCGAAGTGCCCTGGGATTCTCGGCACTGGAAGAACCTGGGAACGCAATGATCTCCGGAGGTCTGGCCAGAGGTGTTGATCATCCATTGCTGCCATCACAAATCGGGAACCGTCTGGCTGACCAAGATTCTGAGGACGGTGGCCAGCAAGCGTGGACTCCGATTCGAAGCATGTACCCAGAAGGAATTGAGCGACGATGTCGACATCTGGCTGCAGGAGCATAGCCGGGTAGACACGAGTTCCCTCGGGCCCTATCGAGGCTCACACATGATCAGAGATCCGAGGGACATGATCGTTTCCGGCTATTTCTACCATCGCTGGTGTGAGGAAATCTGGGCGAATAGCCCCGATCAGAATCACGGCGGGAAGAGCTATCGGGAGCGATTGAATTCGCTCGGCCAGGAGGAAGGACTCACGGTCGAAATGGAGAGATTCAGCGTCGCTTGCCTCGCCGAAATGAGGGACTGGAATTACGAGGATCCAGCCTTCATCGAAGTCAAATACGAAGACGCAATGCGGGACAGCGAACGGGTCTTTCGAAGGATCTTCGCGCACTACGGATTCGACGCGACCGCGATCGACGATGCGATGGAAATCGTGAGGGAGCTTGGCTTCACCCGGCAGTCCGGTCGGAAGCCCGGTGACGTGCTCGAAGGAAATCACCTGCGCTCCGGCAAGGCGGGGCAGTGGCAAGAAGTGTTCAGCGCAACGCACAGGAAACGCTGCAAGGAACTCATGGGACAGGCACTCATCGACCTCGGTTACGAGGATCGCCTGGACTGGTAGTGCAAAATGCGCATTCGCCGAAGTCCGCGAAGACAAGTTGTTGAGCAAAGGCGCCAAGGAGCGAAGCGATATTCAGCGACGCAGCCAGGAAGGGGCCGTCCAATGACGTTAATCGTAAACTGGTCACATAGAGACACTTTGCC
>JBCCZC010000157.1:0-11753 GCA_039188505.1 Pseudomonadota bacterium
ATCGGCTCCAGGACTTCCGCGTCGACCACCGCACATGAAGCGGTACCTGGTCGGCGGCGCGGTCCGGGACGAGCTGCTCGGCCTGCCCGTCAAGGACCGGGACTGGGTCGTCGTCGGCGAGACGCAGGCCACCATGGAAGCCGCCGGCTTCCGCGCGGTCGGCCGGGATTTCCCGGTCTTCCTGGACCCCGACACGAACGACGAGGTCGCGCTCGCGCGCACCGAGCGCAAGACCGGTCCCGGCTATCGCGGCTTCGTGGTCGACAGCGCGCCGTCGGTGACGCTCGAGGAAGACCTGCAGCGTCGCGATCTCACGATCAACGCCATGGCCCGCGATCCCGCGACGGGTGACCTCGTCGACCCCTGGGGCGGAGCGACCGACCTCGAGGGAAGGCGGCTTCGCCACGTCTCGCCAGCGTTCGTCGAGGATCCCGTCCGCATCCTGCGCGTCGCGCGTTTCGCCGCGCGGTTCGCCCCGCTCGGTTTCGAGGTCGCGCCCGAGACCACGGCGCTCATGCGCGAGATGGTCGCCGCCGGTGAGGTCGACGCGCTCGTCCCCGAACGCGTCTGGCAGGAGCTGGAGCGCGCGCTGGGCGAGCAGCAGCCGAGCGCCTTCTTGCGAGTGCTCCGCGAAAGCAACGCGCTGGGGCGGATCCTGCCGGAGGTTGACCCGCTCTACGGCGTCCAGGTTGGGGCGGACACCGGCGGCGACCACCTCGAACGGGTGCTCGAGGCCTGCGCTGCGATCGCGCCGAGCGACACGATCGTGGCCTTCGCCGGTCTCATGCACGACCTCGGCAGGGGCGCCGCGTCCGGGCCGCCGGAAGAGGCCGGCGTCCGGCTCGTAGAAGCGCTGTGCGAGCGCCTCCGGGTGCCGCGCGCCCACGCCCGCGTCGCGGTGCGCGCCTGCCGCCTGCACCGCCGCGTCCGAGACGCCGACAGGGCTTCGAGCGCGGACACGCTCGCGTTGATCGAGGCCGCTGATGGACTCCGCCAGCCCGAAGCCTTCGAGGCCGTGCTGAAGGTCTGCGAGGCCATCATGGAAACCCGCCGTAGCGAGGCCATAGATACGGCCACCGCGTTCCTGCGCCGAGCCCGCGATGCCGCCGCGGCCGTCGACACGAAGACCATCGCGGCGCAAGGCATCACCGGGCCGGCCTTCGGCGAGGCGCTTGCGAAAGCCCGCGTCCACGCGATCGAAGCCCTTCGCTCGGACTGACCCTGCGATTCCCATCCGGTAAGCTCGCCGCATGGGAATCCTCGCCGAACTGCGGCGACGCAACGTCATCCGCGTCGCCATGGCCTACCTCGTGCTGGGCTGGCTGCTGCTGCAGGTCGGCGATGTGCTGTTCGGGTTGCTCGAGCTCCCGGGTTGGTCGCTCCGCCTCCTGGCCGCACTGCTCGCGCTGGGCTTCATTCCGACCGTGATCTTCGCGTGGGCCTTCGAGCTGACCCCGGAAGGCATCAAGCGAGAGGCCGATGTCGACCGCGACAGCTCGATCACCCCGGCGACCGGGCGCAAGCTGGACTTCGCCATCGTGGGCCTGCTCGCGCTCTCCATCGGCCTCTTCCTGACCGAGGACCTCTGGCGCAGCACCGGCTCCGCGCCAGCTTCGCAGGCCGCCGAAGGCATGACCGAGCCAGCCCCCGCCGTGGAGGCTCCGGCGCGTACAGATAACTACTCCGTCGCCGTCCTGCCCTTCGAGAACATGAGCCCGGACCCCGACAACGCCTTCTTCGCCGAGGGCATCAGCGAGGAGATCCTGAACCTGCTAGCGGCCGTCGACGCGCTGTCGGTCGCCTCGCGAACGTCGGCGTTCGTCTATCGCGACCGGGACACGCCGATCCCCGAGATCGCCGCTGCGCTCGACGTCCGCTACGTCCTCGAGGGCAGCGTTCGCAAGGCGGGTAACCAGGTCCGAATCACGGCGCAGCTCATCGACGCCGGCTCCGATCGCCATCTGTGGTCCGACACCTTCGATCGAAATCTCGACGACATCTTCGCCGTCCAGGACGAAATTGCCGGCGCGATCGGCACGGCCCTCGAGATCGAGCTGCTGGGTCGGGGTGGATCCGAGGTCGCAGCAGAATCCGTCGATCCTGCCGTTTACACGGACTACCTGCGCGCCCGCCACCTGCTGCGACAGCGCACGGGGCCATCCATCCACGAGGGCAACGCGCTGCTGCTGCAGGTCGTCGAGGCCGCACCGGACTTCGCCCGCGGTCACGCGGTGCTGGCCGAGGCCTACCTTCTCAACCGCAATCTGGCGTTGCCCGATTCACGGCCTCTCGTGTCTCCGGAGGTCGCTGCGGCACAGGCGAAGATCCATGCAGGACTGGCCCAGGCGCTCGACCCGACCCTCGGCGGTGCCGACCTGATCCTCGGAGCGCTGGCGGAGGAGGAACCGGATCTCGTTGCCGCCATGGAACACTACGCACGGGCGATCGAGCTCGAGCCGAACGAACCGCGGCCTTACCACTGGCGGGGCATGCTGTTGACCATCGCCGGCTATCCGGAGGATGCCGCCCGGGACCTTCGCCGGGCCCGCGAGCTGGACCCGGAGAACCCGAACATCAACTTCGCTCTCGCCGACGCCCTTGGCATCCTCGGCGACCTCGAGGGTGTGGAACGCGCGGCGAGGCTCGGTGATGAGCTCTCGGGCATGAAAATCGGCCTGACCTTCCTGGTTCAGAATGCCCTCAAGCGCGGTGACCGGGATCGTGCGCTAGCCGTGCTCCGGGAGCTGCCCGCGACGGTTTTCGGCCCCGTGAATCGCGAGTTCTGGGTCCAGCTGGAGGCGCACCTCGAGAGCGGCGAGTCGATGGACGCGTCGATCGAGAATCAGACGATGAACTGCTCCTGGATCACGCTGATCGATGCGGAAGCCCGTCTTGCGTGGATGGATCAGCAGCCCTACGACACGAGCAATACCTTCGGCTGCGTGTGGGCGGAGCAGGGTGCGGCGATCCGGAAGGATCCACGGTTCATTGCCTTCCTGAATCGGTACGGCATTCCGGACCTCTGGAGGCACCGGGGACCGCCGGAAGACTGTCGTCCCGAGGGCGAGAGCTTCCGCTGCGGGCTTAGTTTCGACTTCTGAGGCCGGGATGTTCAGGGCACCGGCAGGGACGCGCTAGATCCCGTATCCCGAGCGCTCAGAGATAGCCCCGGCTGACGTGGCCGTCGACCTCGATGAACGCGGCAAGGAGCCCCGTCAGGATCGATGCGACGCTCAGCCCCAGCAGCAGCCCCTGGTTCGCGGCGAGCACCGCGCTCAGGCCATCATCGCCACTGATCCAGGTCACCGTGAGGGCAAAACCGAGCGCCGCGGCCAGCAGGTGGCTCAGGCACTGCATCGCCGTCACCTGCCGGACCCAGGCGAGCATGCCGGGATCGTTGCCGTGCGCGGCCGCCAGCGCGGGCATCACGAAGACGCCCAGCGGCAGGTAGAAGATGACGATCAGGCCGAGGAGCCCGCTGGCAAGGCTCTTCGCGAGGATCAGCACCGCGATGATCGCGAAGCCCTTGCCGAATGCCCCGTCCTCGACTGCGCGCTGATAGGCGTTCAGCGGTGGTTTCTGGAGGCTGGCCATCTTCTGCGCGTGCATCCGCTCGCCCAGCCGGACGAGCCACGGCGCCGAGGTCAGCAGACGGCCGCCGATCCGAAACGCGCCGAGGCTGACCACGGACGCCGCGACGAGCGACAGCAGGGACAGCGACAGTGGGTCGTTCATGACCGATCCTCTCGGCGGGAACCCTCAGGAAAGCAGAAGCGGGCCGTCGAGACCACTGGCAGAAGCTGGCAGCCGCCGAAGGTCCTAGCGGCCGAAAGCGGGCATGCCGCTCAGCGCGCCCTTCAGCCCGCCGATGAAGCGGAAGCGCTCGCCCATCTCCGCCGGCAGGGTCAACCGCTTGATCTCGTTGACGCGGGCGATCTGCTCGGCCGCGTCGCGCTCGAAGGCCGCCTGGAATTCGTCCTCGAGCCCCGCGGCCAGGAGGAACTGCGCTTGGCTCGCATAGCCGTCGGGCGAAAGCCCGGCGGCCGCCATTGCCCGCATGACCGCGCCGAAGTTCACGCTCACGCTCAGGTCCGTGAGCCCGGGCAGGTGGAAGGGGTCGTCGTGGGCGCGGTGCCGGTAGTGGCAGATGAGCGTGCCCCGCTTGCGATCCGGGTGGAAGTACTCACGCTCGTCGTAGCCGTAGTCGCAGAGCAGCACGGCGCCAGCCTCCAGCGCTTCAACCGCGCCGGCCAGCCAGGGCGCCGTGCTCGGCTGCACCTCCGTCAGCCAGTCGCCGGTCGGCGTGCGATCCCAGCACGCTTCGATGCGATCGACGGCGTGCCGGAGATCGTCGGGCAGCGGCACGGGCGCCCAGGCGAGGCGATCCCCGTCGAGGCCGACATGCAGCTCGAACCAGGCCTCGTCGCGGTGAAGCAGCCGACGGGCAGCCAGGGCGTCGAGCACCTCGTTGGCAAACACCACGCCGCGCCACGGCGTGGCGGGCAGCGCCTCGAGCCACTCGACCCGCTCCAGCAGGTTCGGCACGGCGGCTGCCAGCAGCTCCCGCTGGCGCGCGGCGAGGTCGGCGCTGCGCTCGACGATCCGGTAGCGCTCGGGCAGCTTGCCGAGCTCCGCAAGCCGCTCGAGTGTGGTCGCGGCAAACGCGCCGGTGCCTGCGCCGTACTCGACGATGTCGCCGCCGCCGAGCTCATCGAGGACCGCGGCGATCTGTCCCGCCACGCAGCGACCGAAGATCGGCCCGAGCTCCGGGGCCGTCACGAAGTCTCCAGCCGCGCCGAACTTGGTCGTACCGGCGGCGTAGTAGCCGAGACCCGGCTCGTAGAGCACGAGATCCCAGTAGGCATCGAAGCGGAGCGGGCCGTCGGCGCGAATCCGTTCGACAACCGTGCCGAGGACGCGCTCGCTATGGGCGGCGGCCTCCGGTGCCGGGGCCGGCAGGTCGGGTGGCTTCACGTTTCGCACAAGCGCCTCGGCCTAGCTTTGTCGTATCCGGTGCCGCTCGGCGGGCCGCCCACCATCAGCGAGAAGACACCATGCATGCCTCTCCCGTCGCCCTGATCACCGGCGCGGCCGTTCGCGTCGGCGCCGTCACGGCAGAGCAGCTCCACGCCCGCGGCCTCTCGGTCGCCATCCACTACCGATCCTCGGCCGAACCCGCGGACGCGCTCGCGGCGCGCCTCAACGAACGCCGCCCCGGTAGCGCGATGACGGTGCAGGCCGATCTCGGCAGCGACAAGGCCTGCCAGGCGATGGTCGACACGGTCATCAACGCCTGGGGCCGCATCGACGTGCTCGTGAACAACGCCTCGGACTTCTACCCGACACCCGTGGACACGATCACGGCGAAGGACTGGGATCGGCTGTTCGCCTCGAATGCGCGGGGGCCGCTGTTCCTGTCGCTCGCGGCGATACCGTCGCTCCGCGAGAACCGGGGCGCAATCATCAACATCGTCGATATCCACGCCGAGAAACCCCTGCCCCAGCACACGGTGTACTGCATGGCCAAGGCGGCGCTGGTCATGATGACCCGCTCCCTCGCGCTCGAGCTGGGGCCCGATGTGCGCGTCAACGGTATCGCGCCGGGCGCGATCCTCTGGCCGGTGCCCGACATCTCCGACGAGGAGAAGCGCCAGACCCTCGAGCTGGTCCCGCTCGCGCGTCGCGGTGAACCCGAGAACATCGCGCAGGCCGTGCTGCACTTCGCTCTCGACAACGACTACGTCACCGGGCAGATCCTGGCCGTGGATGGTGGCCGGAGCCTGAATCTCTGAGGGCGACGTCATGTGCACTCAGGGCTGAACACCGCGCTCGACGATGACGCCCACGGCCTCGCAGCCCGGCACGGCGCCCGGCTTGCTGACTCGAATCTTCACCCACGCGACGCCGAACTCCTCCCGGATGATTTCCGTGCAGCGCTCCGCGACGGTCTCGATCAGCTCGAACTGGTTGTCGCCGATGAACTGCATGAGTCGCTTCGACACGCTCATGTAGTCGACCGTGTCGCCGATGCGATCGGCAAGCGCGGCGCGGCGATTGTCGTTCGACAGCTCCAGGTCGAGGCACAGGACCTGGCGGATCTCCTTCTCCCAGTCGTAGACCCCGATGACGGTCTCGATGCGGAGATCACGGATGAAGACGATGTCGCTCACGGTGGCGTCACTCCAGAAAGCAGGCAGTTCAGGGTCAGGCAGCGGTGGGTTCACCTGGCGGTTCGAGCGCGTCGATCGGCCAGCGAGGTCTCGCCGTGATAGCGCGGTTGGCCCCGGCGTCGGCGAGGCGCAGCGCGCCCGCCAGGGCAATCATGGCCCCGTTATCGGTGCAGAATTCGATGCGCGGATAGTGCACGTAGGCGCCGCGCTTGGCCCCCATGATGGCCAGGCGCTCCCGGAGCCGGCGGTTTGCGCCGACGCCACCGGCGACCACGAGGCGGCGAAAGCCCGTCTCGTCCAGCGCCCGACGACACTTGATCGCCAGCGTGTCGACGACGGCCTCCTCGAAACCCGCCGCGACGTCGGCGCGGACTTCCGCGTTCTCGCCCTCGGCGTGCCAGAGGTTCAGCGTATGGGTCTTCAGGCCGCTGAAGCTGAAGTCGAGGCCAGGCCGATCGGTCATGGGCCGCGGGAAGCGGAATCGCTTGGGGTCGCCTGCCGTGGCGAGCGCCGCCAGGGCCGGGCCGCCTGGGTAAGGCAAACCGAGCAGCTTGGCGGTCTTGTCGAAGGCCTCGCCGGCCGCGTCGTCGAGCGTGTCGCCCAGCAGGCGGTAGCGGCCGATGGCGGTCACCGCGACGAGCTGCGTGTGCCCGCCGGAGACCAGCAGTGCCACAAACGGGAAGGCCGGCGGGTCCTCCTCGAGGAGTGGCGCCAGCAGATGTCCCTCCATGTGGTGCACGCCGACGACCGGTATCCCGAGCGCCAGACCAAGCGCCCGGGCAAAGCCGGCGCCGACCAGCAGGGCACCGACCAGGCCGGGGCCCTCGGTGCAGGCGATGCCGTCCAGGTCCTCGCGGGCAACACCGGCGTCGGCCAGCAGCGCATCGACCATCGGGGCCAGCTTGCTCACGTGATCCCGCGACGCCAGCTCCGGCACCACACCTCCGTACGCGGCGTGGGTGTCGATCTGGCTGTGGAGCGCATGGGCGATCAGGCCCCGATCCGTGTCGAACAGGGCCACGCCGGTTTCGTCGCAGGAGGTTTCGATGCCGAGGACAATCATTCGGCCATTTTACCCCGAATGCGAGGGCGCTTTGCATGCGGGAGACACAAACGCGTATACTGGGGGACTTTGTGACTATTAAACCGGCTCAGCAGCCGGACATTTTTCAGGAGTAGCCATGCCCAGCGTTCGCGTTCGCGAGAACGAACCCTTCGAGTACGCACTGCGTCGTTTCAAGCGCTCGTGCGAAAAAGCCGGTGTCCTTTCGGAGACCCGTCGCCGCGAGTACTACGAGAAGCCGACCCAGGAGCGGAAGCGCAAGAAGGCCGCAGCGGTCAAGCGCCACATGCGTCGCCTCTCGCGCGAAGTGAACCGCCGCACGCGCCTTTACTGACGCCGGATCCCCGGTCGTGTCAGACCTGAAAGACCAGCTGACGGCGGACGTCAAGGCCGCCCTCAAGGCTCGTGACAAGGCGCGCGTCGCAACGCTGCGCCTGGCGCTGTCAGAGGTCAAGCAGCGAGAGGTCGATTCGCGCGAGGACCTCGACGACACCGCGGTGCTGGCGATCATCGACAAGATGATCAAGCAGCGGCGCGACTCCGCCGAGGCCTACGAGAAAGGCGATCGCGTCGACCTCGCCGCGGCCGAGCTTGCGGAAGTTGCGATCCTCAAGGACTACCTGCCGCAGCCGCTGAGCGAAGGCGAGATCGAAGCCATGATCGCGTCGGCCATCAGCGAAACCGGCGCTGCCTCGATGCAGCAGATGGGCGCCGTCATGGCGCTGATCAAACCCCAGGCCCAGGGGCGAGCGGACATGGGCAAGATCAGTCAGCGGGTCAGGGCACAGCTTTCCGCCTGAAGCGTCCTGATTCGCACGACAGACCGGCCCGCGCTTCGGCGCGGGCTTTTTCTTATGTGCCGCTTGTCCTCGATCGCGGCCTGCGCCAGACTCGTCGCCTGGCGCTCCTCCCACCCTTGCGAACGACATGCCCGGCGGGCGAATCCCCGACAGCTTCATTCAGGACCTGATCGCGCGCACGGATATCGTGCAGTTGATCAATAGCCGCGTACCGCTGAAGAAGAGCGGCCGGGAGTACTCGGCCTGCTGCCCGTTCCACGTCGAGAACACGCCGTCGTTCACCGTGAGCCCGACGAAGCAGTTCTACCACTGCTTCGGGTGCGGCGCGCACGGCACAGCGATCGGCTTTCTCATGGAGTACGAGGGGCTCGAATTCGTCGATGCCGTCGAGGAGCTGGCGAGCCTCGCCGGGGTCGACGTCCCGCGGGAGGGCGGTGGCCGTGGCCCCTATCGGCCCGCGGTCTCCGAGGACCTCTACGCGATCCTCGCGGAGACGGAGAGCTGGTACCGGGCCGCGCTGAAACACGATGCCGACGCGATCGCCTACCTGAAGGACCGCGGCCTGTCGGGGGAGATCGCGGCGCGCTTCCGCCTCGGCTTCGCGCCGGGCGGCTGGCGCAACCTCACCGATGCGCTGGGCACTAGCGACGCGCGCCGGGACCTGCTCGAGAAGGGCGGACTCGTCACCCGCAAGGACGGCGGTGGCTGCTACGACAAATTTCGGGGACGCATCATCTTCCCGATCCACGACGGCCGGGGGCGACCGGTGGCCTTCGGGGGACGCGTTTTCGGCGATTTCGAGGGCCCCAAGTACCTGAACTCGCAGGAAACCGAGCTGTTCCACAAGGGCCAGCAGCTCTATGGACTCTACGAAGCTCGCCAGGAGACCGGCCGCCCGGACCGGCTCATCGTGGTCGAGGGCTACATGGACGTGCTGGCGCTCGCACAGCACGGCGTCCCCGAGGCCGTCGCGACCCTCGGAACGGCCACGACGCCCGAACACGCGCGGCTGCTGTTCCGCAGCGCCAGCGAGGTGATCTTCTGCTTCGACGGCGACCGGGCGGGCCGCCAGGCCGCGGGGCGCGCCATGGAGTCGGTGCTGCCGGAACTCAGCGCCGGCAGGCAGGCCCGCTTCCTGTTCCTGCCGGACGGCGAGGACCCGGACACGCTCGTGCGCGCCGAAGGTTCGGAGGCCTTCCGTGACCGGGTCGCGCGCGCCACGCCGTTCTCCGAGTTCTTCTTTGCCCGCTACCAGGCCGAGACCGACATGAACTCGCTCGATGGCCGCGCGGCGCTCGTTTCGGCGACGCGCCCGCTCATCGAGCGCATGCCCGAGGGACCGCTGCAGGAGATGATGTTCGAGCGCCTTGGCGAGCTTGCGCGCACCCGCGTCGTCGGCACTGGCGACCGCCCGGCGCAGCAGCCCCGGACCGCGCCGAGGGCACGCCCCGACGACAGTCAGCGACCGAGCCTCGTGCGCCAGGCGGTGCAGGCACTCGTGAACGCGCCGGGCGCGGCGGGCCAGGTGCCGCTCCCCGAGCGCATCGGGACGCTCACGCTACCGGGCATCGAGCTGCTGACAGAGCTGCACGCGTGGTGTCAGGACAACGCGGACGCCGTGACTGCGCAGCTCCTCGCCCGCTTCTCGGAGCACTCCCACGCACGCTACCTCGTGCGCCTCGTGGAGAGCGACATGCTCCAGGAACCGGCCGCTCACGCGGCGGCCTTCACCGGGGCCTGTCAGCGCCTGAAAACCATGGCGGACAACCTCGAGCGACGCCGGAAGCTGGAAGAAGATCTGCGATCCGCCGGGCTTGGCAAGGCCGTAGCCCCCCGGGAGGCGACGCCTCCGGAACCGGGATCCCCGCCGCCGGGGACCCCCCGCCCGGACGAACTCGGAGAACCCATCGACTTCGACCCCGACACGCCCCGGGCGTCCGGGCCGCCGGAACCCTGGGATCCGGACGATCCGGGGCCAGACGTGCCCGATGAGCCCGATCCAGAGCCGGCCTGAAAAGCGTCATTGGTCACGGTGCTTGAAAAATCCAGGATCTGCCCTACATTTAGGCGTGGACTGAAGTCGCTGCTCAGACTCCCAGTGTTCGAACATCGATTCGATACCGACCTACAGGCGCGGAGCGCCATTCCGATCCAGCGACGCACGACCCACCTTCGGCACTGACGAAGTCCGAAGGGACGGGCGTTTTTTTGCTCGGGCACAGGCCCTCGATGGGCCCGATGCGGCCGGAAACGAACAACAGGCGAATCCTTCGGTATGGAAGAGAATCAGCAGTCACAACTGAAAAAACTGATCGGCCGCGGCAAGGAGCAGGGGTACCTGACCTACGCGGAGGTCAACGATCATCTCCCGGACGACATTGTCGATCCGGAACAGATCGAAGACATCATCAACATGATCAACGACATGGGCATCTCCGTGCACGAGGAGGCGCCCGATGCCGATGATCTGCTGCTGAACGACAGCGACTCGTCCAACGATGACGACGACGCTGCCGAAGAGGCGGCCGCGGCCCTTGCCGCCGTCGATTCGGAGATCGGCCGGACGACCGATCCGGTGCGCATGTACATGCGCGAGATGGGCACCGTCGAGCTGCTGACCCGCGAGGGTGAGATCGCGATCGCCAAGCGCATCGAGGAAGGCCTGCTGCAGGCCCTGTCCGCGCTGTCGAAGTACCCGTCCACGATTCGGATGCTCCTCGAGGAGTACGAGATCTACGAGGAGGGCGGCCAGCGCCTGAACGAGATCCTCGTCGGCTTTGTCGACCCGGCGCTGCTCGACGGTACCGCCGAAATCGCCTCGCCGCAGAACACGGCGAACCAGAACAACGACGACGATGATGACGATGACGACGATTCGTCGAGCACCCCGGAAGATACCGGTCCGGACCTCGAGGAAGTCGCGCGCCGCTTCGATTCGCTGCGCAAGGACTATGCGAAGTTCGAACGCTCCCTGACCCGGAACGGTCGGGACCACGCCAAGAGTGTGGCGCTGCGCGAGCAGCTCGGCGAGCAGTTCATGACCCTGAAGCTCACGCCGCGGATCATCGACGTGTTCGCCATGAAGCTGCGCTCCGACGTGGCCCGTCTCCGCCGGCTTGAGCGCTCGGTCATGAGCATCTGCGTCACCGAGGCCCGCATGCCGCGCGTCACGTTCATCCGCGCTTTCGCGGAAAACGAGACCAACGCCGACTGGATCGACGAGCAGATCAAGGGCAAGCAGAAGTACGTCGCGACGCTGAAGGCCCGCGCCGATGACATCCGCGGCCTCCAGGTCCGCCTGGGCAACCTCGAAGAACGGGTGCGCGTCACGATCCCCGACCTCAAGGAGATCAACCGCGACATGTCGATCGGTGAGGCCAAGGCCCGCCGCGCCAAGAAGGAGATGGTCGAGGCCAACCTGCGCCTGGTGATCTCGATTGCGAAGAAGTACACCAACCGCGGCCTGCAGTTCCTGGACCTGATCCAGGAAGGCAACATCGGCCTCATGAAGGCCGTCGACAAGTTCGAGTATCGTCGCGTAGGTCGAGAACTTGTAGCCGCGGCGATATTCGAACTTGTCGACCGCCTTCATCAGGCCGATGTTGCCTTCCTGGATCAGGTCCAGGAACTGCAGGCCGCGGTTGGTGTACTTCTTCGCGATGGAGATCACCAGGCGTAGGTTGGCCTCGACCATCTCCTTCTTCGCGCGGCGGGCCTTGG
>JBCCZC010000158.1:0-11686 GCA_039188505.1 Pseudomonadota bacterium
CGCGCGCGGAAGTCGGCGAGCAGCTGGGTCTTGTGCGGGCGCGTCTGGAGGGCAACATCAACAGCAATCTCCAGCTGGTTCGCGGATGGCGCATGGATGTTCCAGATCCTTCAATCCGCGCTCTTCCGGGACCTGCCGACCGAGCACATCGAGCAGTTCTTCGGGGTGATCGAGCGCGCCGAGTACGAGCCCGGCCAGTCGGTCGTCGAACAGGGAGAACCCGGCGACTACTTCTACATGATCGCCCAGGGCGAGTGCGAGGTCATGCGCAACGTCAACGGTCTCGCCTTTCCAATCGCGACGCTCGAGCCGGGCGAGTCCTTCGGCGAGGAAGCGCTCATTTCCGGCATGCCGAGAAACGCGACCGTGCGCACGAAGACCGAGGCGGTCCTGATGCGGCTCACAAAGGCCAACTTCGACGCCCTGCTCCAGATCCCGACGGTGAAGAGCGTCAAGGCCGCCGAGGCAGCGCCGCTGATCCAGCAGGGCGCGTGCACGATCCTCGACGTGCGCATGGAGAGCGAACACGGCGCGCGGTCCATCCGGAACAGCATCAACATGCCGCTGTATCGAGTCCGCTCCGAGTTCGAATCGCTCGACCCGGAAAAACCGGTCATCACCTTCTGCGACTGCGGCGAGCGCAGCAAGGTCGCGGCCTTCCTGCTGTGCCAGCGCGGCATCGACGCCCGCTTCCTCGAGGGCGGACTGGCAGCGCTCGGCGGCGCGGGCTGACCCCACCGCGCCCGTCCAAACTCACCGATCGCCGGAGAGAACCTTGAATCGACGCAACCCTTCTACCGTTCTGTTCGCGCTCGCCGTCGTGGCAGCTCCCGTACACGCCCAGGAAGCTGCCGCGGCCGCAGAGGCAGCGAACTACGGGTTCCTTTCCGTGCTGCCACCCCTCGTCGCGATCGGCATGGCGCTTGCGTTCCGCCAGGTCATCCCCGCTCTTTTCGTCGGCCTCTGGTTCGGAGCCTGGACGCTCAACGGCTTCGACATCGCGGGCCTCTTCAAGGGCCTGCTGGAGACCGTGGAGGTCTACGTCCGCGGGTCGCTGGCCGACAGCGACAATGCAGCGATCATCCTCTTCTCGCTCATGATCGGGGGCATGGTCGGCATCATTTCGCGCAACGGCGGCATGCAGGGCGTGGTCAACGCCATCGCCCATCTCGCGACCTCGGCCCGGCGCGCCTGCCTCGCCACGGGGCTCATGGGCCTCGCCGTGTTCTTCGACGACTACGCAAACACGCTGGTGGTGGGCAACGCCATGCGGCCGGTCACGGACAGGCTGCGCGTTTCGCGCGAGAAGCTGGCCTACATCGTCGACTCGACCGCGGCACCCGTGGCCTGCCTGGCCCTCGTCACGACCTGGATCGGCTACCAGGTCGGTCTCATCGACGATGCGCTGACCCGCCTAGGCGCCGAGCAGGACGCCTATGCCGTCTTCCTCGGATCCGTCGTCTACAGCTTCTATCCCATTCTCGCCATCTTCTTCGTGTTCCTCGTCGTGGGCCGCGGTCGCGACTTCGGGGCGATGCTCGTCGCCGAGCGCCGGGCCAGACACGAGGGCGAGGTCAGCCCTGATGTTGCTGGCGCGGCCGCGGAGACGATGCCCGAAGAGATCATCGAGCCTCATCCGGACCGGCCCCAGCGGGCGCTGAACGCCGTCATCCCGGTGGCCACACTGGTCCTGACCGTGATCGGCGGCCTGTTCGTGACCGGCGGCGGCGAGGGCAAGAATGTCCGCGAGATCATCGGTGACGCGGACTCCTACCGGGCACTTCTGTGGGGTAGCCTCCTGGGCGTGTTCGTGGCCGCAGCCCTCTCGATCGGACAGCGCGTGCTGAGTCTGGCCGAGACCGTCGACGCCTGGTTCCGCGGCACCCGGTCGATGCTGTTCGCCATGATCATCCTGGTCCTCGCCTGGTCGCTCTCCGGCGTGACCGAGGCGCTCGGTACGGCCGAGTTTCTCGCCCAGGTGCTCGGCGACGCCGTACCGGCAGGCGTTCTCCCCGCGATGGTGTTCCTGCTGGCCGCTGCCACCGCCTTCGCGACCGGATCGAGCTGGGGGACCATGGGCATTCTGATGCCGCTGATCGTGCCGCTACTGTGGACGGTCACGGGCGGGCTCGAGGCCAACCCGCCGGTTATCTACGGCGCCATTGCATCGGTTCTCGCGGGCGCGGTCTGGGGCGATCACTGCTCGCCCATCTCGGACACGACGGTGCTGTCGTCCATGGCCTCCGGCTGCAACCACATCGAGCATGTCCGGACCCAGCTGCCGTACGCGATGCTCGTCGGCATGGTCGCGCTGATCGTAGCGGTCCTGCCGTCGGGCTTCGGCGTGCCCTGGTGGATCTGCCTGCTTCTCAGTGCGGCGCTGCTGGCCGGCTTCCTGCAGTTTGCCGGCCAGCGAGCGGAGGACCGCTGAGGTGGCGAAGGCCCGCAGCATCCTGAACCCGGAGCTGCCGCGTGACGGTCGCGTCGTACGCTGGCCGTCGCTGCCGGGGTCGGCCGACCGGGTCGCCATCGCGGCCATGGCCCGGAAGGTTCCCGGACCGGTGCTCGTCATCTGCGCCGATTCCCGCGAGGCCCAGCGAACCGAGGAGTGTCTGCGCGGTATTGCCCCCGATCTGCCGATCGTGCACTTTCCCGAGTGGGAAACCCTGCCCTACGACGTGTTCTCCCCTCACGCCGACATCGTCTCGGACCGGGTCCTGGCGCTTTACGAGATGAATCGCCTCGAGCGCGGCGTGCTGGTGGTGCCGATCGCCACGGCGATGCAGCGTCTCGCGCCGCGCGCCTTCATCCGGGGTGCGGGGCTCAAGCTTGGCGTGGGCGACCGCTTCGACATTCAGGTCCGCCGACGGAGACTCGAGGAATCCGGCTACCGCTGCGTCCCGCTGGTGACGGATCATGGCGAGTTCGCGGTGCGCGGCGCCCTGTTCGATCTCTTCCCCATGGGAGCCGAGGCGCCGCTGCGGATCGAGCTTTTCGACGACGAGGTCGAGTCGATCCGGACCTTCGACCCGGAGACCCAGCTGTCGATCGAGAAGATTACCGCGGTCGATCTGCTGCCCGCGCGCGAATTCCCCTTCGACGACGACGCCATCAGCGCCTTTCGCTCGGCCTTCCGGCTTCGCTTCGACGTCGATCTGCAACGCTGCCCGGTCTACCGGGACGCGAAGAACGGCATCGCCTCGGCCGGCATCGAGTACTACCTCCCGCTGTTCTTCGAGGCGACCGAGGGGCTGCTCGACTATCTACCCGCGCAGACGCGAGTTGTCGCATCGCAGGAGGCGCTGGATGCAGCTGGCCGCTTCCACGCCCAGGTCGAAGACCGCTACGAACAGCGCCGCCACGACGTCGAACGCCCGGTGCTGGAGCCCACGGAACTCTATTTCGAGCCGGCCGAATGGCGCGAGACACTCGGTCACCGCCCGCTGGTCGTCATCGACGCGGATCACGGGGATGCGGCCGCTTGGAGCGTGAGTCCGGCACCGGACGTCTCCCTGCACCGCCGCGGCGAGGAGGCCGGCACCGCGCTGAAAGCCTTCGCCGAATCCTTCGATGGGCGCGTGCTGGTGGTTGCCGATTCACCGGGACGCCGGGAGATGCTCGCCGACGAGCTCGCGCGCTGCGTTTCCCGTCCCGAACCGGTCGACGGTCTCCTGGAGTTCCTCCGGGGTGACAGCCGCTTTGCCATCGCGGTCGCCGGGCGTTTCCAAGGGTTCGTTGCCGCGGACCCAGGCATCGCGATCTTCAGCGAACGCCAGCTCCACGCCGAGCGGGCGCGCGCCGGACGCGATCCGGCCCGGGCGTCGCGGGACCCCGCGGCGCTTCTGCGTGACCTTACGGACCTGCACGAGGGCGCGCCCGTCGTCCACCGGGACTACGGGGTGGGCCGTTACCAGGGGCTCACCCGCCTCGACGCCGGCGGCCTGGAGGGAGAATTCCTGACCCTCGAGTACGCCCAGGGCGACAAGCTCTACGTGCCCGTTGGCTCCCTGGACCTCATCAGCCGCTACACGGGCGCCTCCCCGGAAACCGCGCCCCTCCATCGCCTCGGCAACGACAGCTGGGACAAGGCGCGAAGAAAGGCTGCGGAAAGGGCCCGCGACGTTGCCGCCGAGCTGCTCGAGATCCACGCCCGCCGCGAGGCGCGCAAGGGGCACGCGATGAGCGCCGATGGTCGCGAAATCGAGGAGTTCGCGGCCGGCTTTCCCTTCGAGGAGACACCGGACCAGCTCGCGGCAATCCACGCCGTCGAGGGCGACATGGGCGCACCGCGGCCCATGGACCGGGTCGTCTGCGGCGACGTCGGCTTCGGCAAGACCGAGGTGGCCATGCGCGCGGCCTTCACCGCAGTTCAGGCCGGTCGTCAGGTCGCCGTACTCGTGCCGACGACGCTGCTCGCGCAGCAGCATTTCCAGAATTTCTCGGATCGCTTCGCCTCCTGGCCAGTCAAGGTCGAGGTGCTGTCGCGTTTCAAGGGCAAGAGCCAGTCGCAGAGCGTGCTCGACGGATTGGCCTCGGGCGCCGTCGACATCGTTGTCGGCACCCACCGGCTGCTGCAGCAGGACATCCGCTTCAAGCAGCTCGGGCTCGTCATCGTCGATGAGGAACACCGCTTTGGCGTTCGCCACAAGGAGCAGCTGAAAAAGCTCCGGGCCGAGGTCGACCTGCTGACCCTGACGGCCACCCCGATTCCGCGGACCCTGAACATGGCCATGGGCGGCATGCGCGATCTCTCGCTCATCGCCACGCCTCCGGCTCGCCGCGTCGCGGTGAAGACCTTCGTGAAGCAGTGGGACTCGACGCTGCTCCGCGACGCGATCCAGCGGGAGATCCAGCGGGGCGGACAGGTCTATTTCCTGCACAACGAGATCGACACGATCCACCGGGTCGCCGACGACATCCGCAACCTGTACCCCGGGGCGGAAGTCGAGGTCGCGCACGGTCAGATGCGCGAGAAGGAACTCGAGCGGATCATGGTCGACTTCTATCGCGGGCGCTTCAACGTGCTCGTGTGCACCACGATCATCGAGAGCGGCATCGACATCCCGACGGCGAACACGATCATCATCAACCGGGCCGACCGCTTCGGCCTGGCTCAGCTGCACCAGCTCCGCGGTCGTGTTGGGCGTTCCCATCACCGCGCCTATGCCTACCTCGTCGTCCCGCCCAAGAAGGGCATGACGGCCGACGCGCGCAAGCGGCTCGAAGCCCTGGAGTCCCTCGAGGACCTCGGCTCGGGCTTCATGCTGGCCACGCACGACCTCGAGATCCGCGGCGCGGGCGAGCTCCTGGGGGACGAACAGAGCGGTCAGATCCAGGAAATCGGCTTCAGCCTCTACACCGAATTACTCGAGCGCTCGGTCCGCGCACTCCGGGCCGGCAAGCTACCCGAGGACCTCCCGGACGACGCGGGTACCCGCGTTGACCTGCACCTGCCGGCGCTGATCCCGGACGATTACCTCCCGGACGTACACACTCGCCTCGTGCTGTACAAGCGGATCTCGAACGCTCGCTCACGGAACGAGCTCGACCAGCTTCAGGTCGAGATGATCGACCGCTTCGGCCTGCTCCCCGAGCAGGTGAAGAATCTGTTCACCCAGGCCGAGCTCAAGCTGGCCGGCCAGGCGATCGGCCTGGCCGAGATGAACGTCGGGAGTGAGGGGGGCAAGCTCGTGTTTCAGGAGAATCCCTCGGTGGACCCGCTGCAGATCATCAAGCTGGTCCAGTCGAGCCCGTCGACCTACCGTCTCGACGGCAGCGACACCCTGCGCTTCCGGATGACACTCGAAGAACCGGCGGAACGGATCCGTGCGGCTTGGCAGCTGCTCGAGCGCGTGGGGGTGAAAGATGCGGCCTGACCGCCTGTTCGGCGCGCTCCTATGGTTGGGCGTCACAGCTGCCGTGGCCCAGGAACCCGCCGCCACCGAGGACCGATTCCAGGTGGAGGTGGTCGTTTTCAGCCATACGGGCCCCAAGATGGCGCATTTCCGACCGACGAACGAGCCGGATATCGGGGGCTCCTTGCGTCTGGACGAGCTCGCCGAACCCACCGAGGAGTTCCTGGCTTCACCACAGATCGTGATGGAGCTGCCCTTCGAGCCCGTCGAGCCGCAGCGCCTCGCGTCGGTCGCCAGCCGGCTGGAGCGCCTCGGACGCTATCGGGTCGAGGCGGTCCGCGCCTGGCGCCAGCCTGCCGAGGTCTTCGGCGACGCGCAGCGGGTTCGGATCCGCGGCGACGATCCACTCCGCCCGCTCCCGGCCGCCCAACCGACGCTCGGCATCGCCACGCCCACCGTCGAACGGGAACCGGACTGGCGCGTGGACGGCAGCATGAGTTTCGAGCGGGGTCGCTTTCCGCACATCCGCGTTGACCTCGTCTTCCGGCGACCGCTGCGCGAAGGCGCCGAGGCCGTGCCCTACGCGGCCGACGCCATGGACGACCATCACAGCTACCGCCTGCGGCAGCGCCAGCAGATCCGCCTGGGCGAACCGCAGTATTTCGATCATCCGCAGTTCGGCGTTATTGCGATTGTCACGGAAGTAACGCCGGAAACCTAGAAGATGGATAATAAAAGTGACTCAAATTACTGATTTGTTGGAATCTCTTGGCCTCACCAGTGTCAATCCGGGGACCTGCTTCGGCTTCGATGAGTGGTCCAGCGATAGCGCGGGCGAGATCGAGTCGCTCAATCCGGCGACCGGCGATCCAATCGCTCGGGTAACGAGCGCGACCGAGGCGGATTACGAGCGTGTCATCACCCGCGCCCAGGAGGTCTTTGCCGAATGGCGCCAGGTGCCAGCACCGGTCCGGGGCCAGGCCATCCGCCTGTGCACCGAGGCGCTGCGCGAGCACAAGGATGCGCTGGGCAGCCTCGTTGCCCTCGAGATGGGCAAGATCAAGGCCGAGGGCGATGGTGAGGTCCAGGAAATGATCGACATCGGCGAGTTTGCCGTCGGTCAGTCACGGATGCTCTACGGCCTCACGATGCATTCGGAACGCCCGATGCACCGGATGTACGAGCAATGGCATCCGTTCGGCGTCGTCGGTGTGATCTCCGCCTTCAACTTTCCCGTCGCCGTGTGGGCCTGGAACGCGTTTCTATCGGGAATCTGCGGCAACGCGACGGTCTGGAAGCCCTCGCCCAAGACACCGCTCTGCTCGGTGGCGGTCCAGCACATCTGCAACCGCGCGCTGGTCGATAGCGGCTATCCGCCGATCTTCCTGCTCTTCAACGACGGCAGCAATGCGCTCGCGCAGCGCTTTGTCGATGATGAGCGCGTCGCCCTGATGTCGTTCACCGGCTCCTGCGCCGTGGGCCGCGAGGTCGGCAACCGCGTGGCCGCGCGCATGGGTCGGTCCCTGCTGGAGCTCGGCGGCAACAACGCCATGATCATCGACAGGACCGCGGACCTGAAGCTCGCGGTGCCCGCTATCGCCTTCGGCGCCGTCGGTACGGCCGGGCAACGCTGCACCACGACCCGTCGGCTGTTCGTCCATCGCGACATCGCCGATACGATCACGGAAGCGCTCGTGAATGCCTACGGTCAGGTCCGGATCGGCGACCCGCTGCTCGAGGACACGCTCATGGGTCCGCTCATCGACGCCGGCTCCGTGGGTCGCTTCGAGGCCATGGTCGCCCAGGCTCAGGCCGAGGGGGGCGAGGTGCTCACCGGCGGTGCGGCCATTGATGGCCCGGGGCATTTCGTGCAGCCGACCATCATCCGGATGCCCGGGCAGACCGAAGCCGTCAAGACCGAGACCTTTGCGCCGATCCTCTATGTCATGACCTACGATGAGCTCGACGACGTGATGGGCCTCCACAACGCGGTCCCGCAGGGCCTTTCGTCCGCCATCTTCACCACAGATCTGCGGGTCGCCGAGCGCTTCCTGTCGACCGTTGGCAGCGACTGCGGCATTGCCAATATCAACATCGGCACCTCGGGTGCGGAGATCGGTGGGGCCTTCGGTGGCGAGAAGGAAACCGGCGGCGGCCGTGAATCCGGCTCCGACTCCTGGCGCGCCTACATGCGCCGGCAGACGAACACGATCAACTGGAGCCAGGAATTGCCGCTGGCCCAGGGCATCAAGTTCGACCTCTGATAGTCCCGTGGGAGCCCTGAGTTTCGACCGTCTCCGACCGCTCCTTTTCCGGCTACCGCCGGAGACGGCCCACGGCGTCGCCATGGGTGGCCTCAAGGCCGCCCAGGGCCTTGGCCTCGGCGGTCTCGTCAGTGGGAAGCCGGATCCACTTCCCGTCAAGGCCATGGGCCTCGAGTTCCCGAATCCCGTCGGTCTCTCGGCCGGGTTCGACAAGAACGGCGACCATGTCGCGCAGCTTTTCCGGCTGGGCTTCGGCTTCGTCGAGATCGGCACCGTGACGCCCCGCCCGCAGGCGGGCAACCCCCGGCCGCGGATCTTCCGGATTCCGGAGGCCCAGGCGGTGATCAACCGTCTCGGCTTCAACAACGCGGGTCTCGCCCATCTCGTACAGCGGGTTCGCGGACGTCACTTCGACGGCGTGCTCGGCATCAATATCGGCAAGAACAAGGACACGCCCAACGAGCGGGCCACGGAGGACTACGTACTGGCGCTGCGCGAGGTCTATGCGCATGCCGACTACGTGACCGTCAACGTGTCCTCACCCAACACGCAAGGACTCCGGGATCTGCAGCATGGCGACGCGCTTCGCCGGCTGCTCGACGTCCTCCTCGACGAGCGGGATGCGCTCGAGCAGCACCACGGTGTTCGCCGGCCGCTCGTGCTGAAGATCGCTCCGGATCTCGACGAACCGGCGCTCGCGGAGCTCGTCGACATCCTCAATCAACGCCGCCCGGATGGGGTCTGCGCGACCAACACCACGATCGATCACGGCGCCGTCGCCGCCCTACCCCACGGCGAGGAGGCCGGTGGGCTGAGCGGAGCGCCCCTGCGCGAACGTTCCACGGCGATACTCCGGCAGCTCACCGCGGACCTCGACGACCGCATCTGTCTGATCGGTGTGGGCGGGATCATGACCGGCGAAGACGCGGTGGACAAGGTCCAGGCAGGAGCCCGCCTGGTCCAGTTCTACACCGGCTTCATCTATCGGGGGCCGGCCCTGATCGCCGAATGCGTGGAGGCGCTGCGTGCGGCTGGCGGCGGACGCTGACCTCGCACCGTTCAACACGCTGCGCATACCGGCCCGCGCCCGGGTCATGGCCCAGGTCGATCACTGGTATGAGATCGAACGCGTTCTGTCGGATCCACGGCTGCGAGATCTGCCGTGCCTGGTCCTTGGCGAAGGCAGCAATGTCCTGTTCCGAGACGACTATCCGGGGCTGGTACTCCGCATCGCCAACCGCGGACGGGATGTGCTCGACGTCGGGGCGGACGGGCGCGTCCTCGTCCGGGTCGCGGCTGGCGAGAACTGGCACGGCCTGGTCCTCTGGACCGCATCGCGCGGGCTCTGGGGCATCGAGAACCTGGCCCTGATCCCGGGGACGTGCGGGGCTGCCCCGATCCAGAACATCGGCGCCTACGGCGCGCAGCTATCCGATTCGCTGGTCTCCGTGCGCGCGCTCGACCGGACCCGAGGAACGTGGCGGGATTTCGACGCCCAGGCATGCCGCCTCGGCTACCGCACCAGCCGCTTTCGCGAGGACCCGGACAATCGGTGGTGCATCACGGAGATCCTGCTCGCGCTCGAGACCGACGGGCGGCCACGGCTGGGCTACCCGGGTGTTGCGGCGTCCCTCGACGCGTTGGAGGCCGAAACCATCGGACCCGCGGACATGGCTGCCGCCATCAGCGGCATCCGTCAGCGAAAACTGCCCAACCCGCGGGTGACCCCCAACTGCGGCAGCTTCTTCAAGAATCCCGTCGTCGCGGCGGCGACGGCCGAGCAGCTTCGCGGTCGCTCGCCATCCTGTCCGTGCCATCCTGCCGGCGAGGGCCTGGTGAAGCTCAGCGCGGCCTGGCTGATCGATCAGTGCGGCCTCAAGGGCCAACGGGTCGGCGGCGCGGCCGTCTCGGACCGGCACGCTCTCGTGCTCATCAACTCCGGCGGTGCGACCGGCAAGGACGTCTGGCAGCTCGCGCTCGACGTCCAGGCCCGGGTCTTCGACCGCTTCGGCATTCGTCTAGAGCCCGAACCCCAGATCGTATGAGGCCCGGACGGGACCCGTTTGACGCGACCTCTGGTACCGGCACGACGTGCCGTTCGCGTGGCTCGGGCTCGCAACCTGGGCCTTCGGACCACTCGGCGGGCGCCGCTGCTGACTCGCACCCGCCGCGACCTGAACCCTCGGTCGACGGATCGCGCCGGGCCTGCTACGGTGCGCGCCACTGAAGGCGCGTTGTCACTCGATGCTCGATACCCGATACCCCCGTCTGCTGCTGCTGGGCGTCGCCCTGCTATTCATCGCGACCGGCATCGGCCTGAAGGATCCATGGCCGTCCGACGAACCCCGATTCGCGCTGGTCGCCCAGGAGATGGTCGATTCGGGCCGGTGGTTCTTTCCGACCCGCGGCGGCGAGCTCTATCCGGACAAACCGCCCCTGTTCATGTGGAGCCAGGCCATCGTGCTCGAGCTGAGCGGGTCGATCAGGCTCGCCAGCGCCCTGCCGAGCCTGCTTTCGGCCCTGGTCGTGCTCCTGGTCGTCTTCGCCGCAGGTCAACGCTTCTGGAACCCCCGCGTAGGTCTGCTGGCCGGCCTACTGCTGCTGACGACTCCCCAGTTCGTCCTCGAGGCACGCGCTGGGCAGCTCGACATGATGGTGACCGCGTGGATCGCGCTCGGCTTCTACGGTTTCCTGCGCCACCTCCGTGACGGACCCGACCGCCGCTGGCTCTTCGTCGGCTTCGCGGCCTGTGGCTTCGGTGTCATCACCAAGGGCGTCGGTTTCCTACCGCTGCTCGCCTTCCTGGCCTGGCCGTTCCTGCGGCCGGGGACCGGCCGGTCCCCGGCCCTGTTGAACGTCAGGGACGCTCTCGTCGGCGTGCTCTGTATTCTGGGTGCCATCGCCCTGTGGCTGATCCCGATGCTT
This sequence comes from Pseudomonadota bacterium, assembly GCA_039188505.1. Classification (GTDB taxonomy): domain Bacteria; phylum Pseudomonadota; class Gammaproteobacteria; order Xanthomonadales; family SZUA-38; genus JBCCZC01. Next base: position 11,045 of record JBCCZC010000158.1, read on the forward strand.
TTGCTCGTCGCCTCGAGCGGGGATCCGGCGTTCGAGGCCTATCGTGACAACATCCTTTTCAAGCAGACCGGCGAGCGCTATGTCGCGCCGTCCCACCACTTCCAGCCCTGGTGGTACTTTCTCGGCGAGGTCATCCCATCGCTGTGGTTTCCCGTCTTCGTGCTGCTGCCCTGGCTCGTGCCCGCTTGGCGACGCGCAATCCTGGGGGGCAACCGGACGCTGCCGCTCGTGCTCGCCTGGGCGGCGCTGGTCGTGCTCTTCTTCACCCTGAGCCCGGCGAAGCGCGGGGTCTACATCCTGCCGGCGCTACCGTGGATCTGCCTGGCGGCGGCAACCGAGCTCGACACGCTCGTCGCCCGCCCCGGTGTGCGTCGCCTTGCGCTCGCGGTCGGCGGGATCGCCGCCACCGCCGGCTTCGCTCTGGGCGTCTGGCTCAGCTTCGCGGAGCCCGAACGAGCCGCCGGTCTTGCCGCTCGCTACGGCTTCAATCCGACGCCGGTGCCATGGCTCGTCGCCCTCGGAGCGGGGATTGCCACCTTCGTCGCCTGGTATCGCAGCACGCCTGTCTTGGCCTATGCCGGCACCATGCTGTCGATCTGGCTGGTGCTCGGCCTCGTCATCTATCCGGGGATCAACGACTAC
>JBCCZC010000159.1:0-11616 GCA_039188505.1 Pseudomonadota bacterium
CCGGCCCGTGGCGATGATCCGGGCACCCATGCCCGCGAGCACCTTTGCGCTGGCGCGGCCGATACCGCGGCTGGCGCCGCCGACGAGTGCTGTCCTGCCCGAAAGATCGAGGTTCATGGCTTGCCTCCGTGATCAGAAGTCCGCGTGGCCCGGGACCCGCGGGTAGGGGATGACGTCGCGAATGTTCGACAGCCCCGTGATGTAGCTGATGAGCCGCTCGAAACCCAGCCCGAAGCCCGCGTGCGGCACCGTGCCGTAGCGCCGGAGATCGAGATACCACTGCAGGTGCGTGGCGTCGACGTCCAGCTCGGCCATGCGCGCCTCGAGGGTGTCGAGCCGTTCCTCCCGCTGGGAGCCGCCGATGATCTCACCGATCCCGGGCGCCAGGACGTCCATGGCGGCCACGGTCCGCCCGTCGTCGTTGCCGCGCATGTAGAAGGCCTTGATCTCCCGCGGGTAGTTCATGACCACGACGGGGCGCTTGGCGTACTCCTCGCAGAGGTACCGCTCGTGCTCGGTCTGCAGGTCGAGTCCCCACTGGACCGGGAACTCGAACTTCTTGCCGGATTTCTCGAGGGCGGCGATGGCATCGGCGTAGTCCATGCGCTCGAAGGTCGAGTCCTGGAAGCGCTCGAGGCGCTCGATCGCGGTCTTCTCGATGAACTGGTTGAAGAACGCCATGTCCCGCTCGCAGGAGTCGAGGACGGTCTTGAAGATCGAACGGAGGAAATCCTCGGCGAGGTCTGCGAGATCGACCAGGTTGGCGAACGCGATCTCCGGCTCGATCATCCAGAACTCCGCGAGGTGGCGGCTGGTGTTCGAGTTCTCGGCGCGGAAGGTCGGCCCGAAGGTATAGACCTTCGACATCGACAGGCAATAGGCCTCCACGTTGAGCTGTCCGGAGACGGTCAGGTAGGTCTCGCGGCCGAAGAAGTCCTCGCCATAGTCCACGCCACCCGCATCGTTTCGCGGCGGATTCACCGCGTCGAGGGTGCTGACGCGGAACAGCTCACCGGCGCCCTCGCAGTCGCTGGCCGTGATGATCGGCGTGTTGATCCAGTAGTAGCCATGCCGGTCGAAGTACTGGTGGATCGCCTGGGCGACCCGGTGCCGGACCCGCGTCACCGCGCCGAAGGTGTTGGTCCGCGGCCGCAGGTGGGCGACCTCGCGCAGAAACTCGAACGAGTGCCGCTTGGGCTGGACGGGGTAAGTGTCGGGATCCTCGACCCAGCCGATGACCTCGACGGTCGCCGCCTGGATCTCGATGGACTGACCCTTGCCCTTGGACTCGACCACCTCGCCGGTCGCGATGATGGCGCAACCGGAGGTCAGGCGGCGGATCTCCTTCTCGTAATTCGGCAGGGCCTGATCGGCCACGACCTGGACGGGATCGAAGTGGGATCCATCGGAAACGTGGATGAAGGAAAAGCCGGCTTTCGAGTCGCGCCGCGTGCGCACCCAGCCTTCCAGCTTCACCGTCGTACCGATCTCGTGTCGACCGGCCAGCAGGTCGTTGACGTTTGCAGCTTCCATCGGAGAATTGTCTTCGCGGGGAAAGGGCGCGATCATATAGCCTCACGACCTTGAAAACGACCGTACGGTACCGCATTCACACCCCATGGCGATCTCAGTCACAGCATCAGCTGCAGAGCACATCAAGGGCTACCTCGAGCGCGACCCGGGGCAGGGCCTCCGGCTCGGCGTGAAGAAGACCGGCTGTTCAGGCTGGGCCTACGAGGTGAGCGTGGCCCGGCAGGCCGAAGAGGACGATGTGGTCTTCGAGGATCTCGGTGTCGCAGTGATCGTGGCTCGGGAAATCTTGACGATGGTGGAAGGAACGATCATCGATTTCGTCACCAGCGGCCTCAACAGCCACTTCGTGTTCCGCAACCCGAACGTCGAGGATGAGTGCGGCTGCGGCGAGAGCTTCGCCGTCAGCCCGGACGCGCTCCCCGCGGCGTCCTGAGCGCCGCCGCCCCCGGCCGGCAAACAGACGACTGTTTCACTTGCTGTCAACCCCCTGAGTTGGTGCTACACTTTGGCGATTGTGTGTCGCTGAAGCCCCGGCAAGGAAGGAATCGTGAAGCGCGTCCTGCTGATCAACCCCTCTGCGAGTCGCCGTGCGGGCATCGGCAACGTGCTCCAGGCTCGGGGTTATCAGGTCCAGGCCGTCGTGGGCTTTTCCGCCGGCATCGCTGCCCTGACCGAGGTGGACTCGGCCGGCAGTGACCTCGTCGGCGTGGTCGTCGGCTGGCCCGACGAAGCGGACGACCCGGCCTCCTTCCACGCCTTCCTCAACAAGCTCGGCGAGCACACCCATCAGCACGTCGCGGTTCTGCTGATGTGCAACACGATGTCCTCGCAGGCGGTGGGGTGGCTCAAGTACCGCAAGCGCAGTGCGATGCTGCTGTGGTCCGACTACAGCGAAGTGCCGGACGCCCTGGGCCGCCTGCTGGATCCTCACCGCGAGCGGCGCATCTCGCACCTCGAGCAGCTCGCGGACCAGCACCTGCGGGTGCTGTTCGTCGACGATTCACCGACCGTGCGCATCGCCTTCCGCCGGCTGCTCATGAAGTACGGTTTCCTCGTCGAGACCGCGAGCAGCGTCTCCGAGGGCTATCGGAAGGCGCTCCAGTCGCCCTTCGACATTGCGATCATCGACTATTTCATGCCGGAGCATAACGGCACGGTGCTGGTGGCCAAGCTCGCGGCAGAGCCGCGCACCCGCCACATTGTCACGGCGGTGATCACCGGCACCTACTCGGACACGGTGATCAACGACTCCCTGGCCGCCGGCGCGGTGGAGTGCATCTTCAAGAACGAGGCGAAGGACCTGTTCCTCGCCCGGATCGCCTCGCTGGCGCGGAACATCATCGACCGGAAGTCGATCGACAGCGAGCGCCGGCGCCTCGAGGGCATCCTGCGGTCCGTTGGCGACGGTGTGTACGGGGTCGACTCGGATGGCCGCATCCAGTTCATGAACCCCGCGGCGCGCGAGATCGTGGGCCTCATGCCGGACTTCACGGTCGACGGCGAAAGCGCCTACGAGCTGTTCCACAGCCGCGCCGAGGACGGCACGAAGATGCCGGAGGAGGCGTGCTCGCTGTCCCAGTGCTACCGCACGGGAGAACAGATCACGGCCTGGCAAACGACGTTCTGGAGCCAGACCGGACGGATGATCCCCGTCGAATGCACGGTCTATCCGCTGCGCATCGAGGGTGAGCGTCAGGGTTCGGTCGTTGCGTTCCGCGACGTGTCGGCGCGCAAGCTGCTCGAGGAGGAGCTGCGCTGGCAGGCGACGCACGACTCCCTCACGAAGCTTTCGAACCGTTCGCACTTCGAGGAAGAGCTCGAGCAGGAGGTGCACCGCCTCAAGCGCAGCAGCCAGTCGAGCGCGCTGCTGTTCGTCGACCTCGACCGCTTCAAGTACATCAATGACACGGCCGGCCACGTCGCCGGTGATCGGCTGCTGGTCGAGGTCGCCCGCAGGCTCCAGCAGCGGCTGCGGATGTCCGACTCACTCGCCCGCATCGGCGGGGACGAGTACGCGGTCATCCTGCGAAACGTGCATCCCGATGGCGCGGAGCGCGCCGCAGACCAGTTCCGGATCGCCCTCGAGGACACGCCGTTCCTTCACGACGGCAAGCAATACATGATCTCCGCGACGATCGGTGTCTGCCTGATCGACGCGTCCACGGTGAGCCCGGGCGAGGCGATGGCCAACGCCGACATCGCCTGCCACCTGGCGAAGATGGGCGGGCGCAACCGCATCCATCTGTTCTCGACCGAGAGCGACCAGAAGGCGGCCATGGACATGGAGCTCGGCTGGTCGACGCGGCTTCGGCAGGCGCTCAAGGACGACCTGTTCGTCCTGCGCTACCAGCCCATCGTTCCGGCAAGCCACGTCGATCCCGACGCAATGGATCTCGAGGACGGCGCTGTCTGGCGTCATGTCCAGACCGACGGACCCTGCGATTTCGAGGTCCTCCTGCGGCTCCAGGACGCCGAGGGCAACCTGATCGCCCCCGATGCCTTCCTGCCGACGGCCGAACGTTTCAACATGATGGTCGAGATCGATCGCTGGGTGATCGAGTCGGCCTTCAGCGCCATGGCCCGCCTGGCGGGCAACGGCATTCACTGCGGCTTCTCGATCAACATCTCGGAGCAATCGCTGCTCGATCCCGAGCTGGTCGACTACATCGGCGAGCGCCTCACGGCCCACGGCCTGTCCGGTGACCGCGTGACCTTCGAGCTGGCCGAGACGCGGGCCATGGCCCACGTCGACGCGACGCGCGATGTCATCGCCCGGCTGCGGCTGCTCGGCTGTGGCTTCGGGCTCGACGATTTCGGTACCGGCTTCGCGTCCTTCAGCCACCTGCGACAGCTCGATGTCGATTACCTGAAGATCGACGGGGCCTATATGCGAAGCATGAGCAAGGACCCGATCAACATGGCCGTGCTGGGGGCGATTTCCAGAATCGCCCATGCGCTTGGCAAGAAGACGATCGCCGAGTGCGTTGACAGCGCCAAGACCATCGAAGCCCTGAAGAAGAGCGGTATCGACCAGCTCCAAGGCTTCTTCATCGGCCGCCCGCAGGAGTCGGTCAGCGGCGCCACCGTCCTGCCTGACGATCCCAAGGTCACCCCGATCTCACAGCGTCAGGTTCGTTGAGCCGACGCGTCCGGGCCGGCCGGCCCCAACCCTGAATACGGAGTACGCATGCACGAGATGTTTTCGCTCGCGGGCAAGATTGCCCTGGTCACGGGATCGAGCCGCGGCATCGGCCGGTCCATCGCCCTGCGCATGGCGGAAGCGGGCGCCAAGGTGGTCGTGTCGAGCCGCAAGGCCGAAGCCTGCGAGCCTGTGGCCGAGGAAATCCGCGCTGCCGGTGGCGAGGCCCTCGTGGTGCCCTGCAACGTCTCGGAGCGGGAACAGGTCGAGGCGCTTGTGGATAGCACCGTGGCGCACTTCGGCGGCGTCGACATCGTGGTTGCCAACGCTGCGGCGAATCCCATCTATGGGCCCATGGCTGAGGCCACGGATGCCGCCATCGACAAGATCATCGATACGAACCTGAAGAGCCACGTCTGGATCGCCAACAAGGCCTTCCCCGGTATGAGCGAGCGCCCGGGCGCCTCGATGGTCATCGTTTCATCGATCACCGGACTCTTCGGCAACAAGAATCTCGGCGTCTATGGCATCTCGAAGGCGGCAGACTTCCAGGTGGCCAGAAACCTGGCGGTCGAGTGGGGGCCCAAGGGCATCCGGGCCAACTGCATCGCGCCCGGGCTCGTGAAGACCGATTTTGCACGCGCCCTGTGGGAAAACCCCAAGGCCGTGGACTACATCAATCACAATACGCCGCTCGGCCGCATCGGCGATCCTGACGACATCGCGGGGGTCGCCGTCTTCCTGGCATCGTCCGCCGCCGCGTTCGTGACCGGCCAGATGATCGTGGCCGACGGCGGCGCGATGGTGCGGGACTTCTTCTGATGGGCAAGCTCACCCTCGTCCGGCACGGTCAGGCGTCGCTGGGCGCTGACGATTACGATCGCCTGTCGGACCTGGGGCGGCAGCAGTCGCGGCTCCTCGGTCGCTACTGGGCCGAGCAGGGGCGGAGCTTCGACCGCGTGGTCGTAGGCCCGCTCCGTCGCCACCGGGAGACGCACGAGGAAGTCGTCACCGGATTCCGCGAGGCCGGCGGCGAGCTACCGGAGGCGACGGGCCACGAGGCGCTCTGTGAACACCAGGCCGTTGAGGTCGTCCGGCGGGTCATCGAGGGCGAGTCGGACGCCCCGAAGCCGAGCGGTGATCTCAAGCACGCCTGGTTCCGGCACTTCGACCGGATCATGCGCAACTGGATTGGCGGTTCAATCCACTTCGACGATCTCGAGAACTGGCAGCAGGCGAGAGACCGGGTCCGTGGCGCCATACCTCAGCTGGTGGAACCGGCGGACGTCGACACGCTCGCCATCACCTCCGGTGGTTTCGTCTGCATGATGATCGGGGACGTGCTGGACCTCGACGACGTGCCGGTCTACGAGCTCGCTCTCGAGCTTCGGAATGCCGCCTGGGCCGAGCTGCGCCTGTCGAGCATCGGTCCGCGGCTGATGGCCTTCAACGCGCATCCACACCTCGCGGAGCAGACTCTTCAAACGCTGGTCTGAGGGATCCCCGCATGCTGAAAGACAAGACCCTGTTCATCACGGGCGCGAGCCGAGGTATCGGCATGGCGATCGCGCTGCGCGCCGCGCATGACGGCGCCAACGTCGTCGTTGCGGCGAAGACCGACAAGCCGCACCGAAAACTGCCTGGAACGATTCACACCGCCGCCGAGGAGATCCGGGCAGCCGGCGGAAACGCGCTGCCGGTCGTCTGTGACATCCGTGAGGAAGACCAGGTCGAAGCCGCCGTCACCCAGGCCATTGACGCCTTCGGGGGCATCGACATCTGCGTCAACAACGCCTCCGCCATCCAGCTCACGGGTACGCTGGATACGCAGATGCGTCGCTGGGACCTCATGCATCAGGTCAACGCCCGTGGCACGTTCATGGTCTCGAAACACTGTCTCCCGCATCTCCTCGAGGGCAGTGACCCCCACATTCTCAACATCTCCCCGCCGCTGAACTTCGAGCCGAAATGGTTCGGCCCCCATGTTGCCTACACCATCGCGAAGTACGGCATGAGTCTTTGTGCCCTTGGCATGGCCGAGGAGTTCAAGGGACGGGTCGCCGTCAACGCGCTCTGGCCTCGAACCACGATCGCAACCGCGGCGGTAGCCAACATCGTCGGCGGAGAGGCGATGATGCAGCGCTCCCGCAAGCCCGAGATCATGGCAGACGCGGCGCACTGGATTCTCAGCCAGCCCACCTCCTACAGCGGCAACTTCCGCATCGATGACGAGGTGCTCGCGGAGGCCGGCGTGACCGACCTGTCGGGCTACGCGATCGATCCGGCAGCCGAGCTGCAGCCGGACTTCTTCGTATGAGCGGAATCGACAAGGCCGGAGATGCGCGGGAGAAGGCCCTCGAACTCGGCCTCGACCGAACCCAGCGCCATGTCTTTCTGTGCTGCGACCAGACCGAGGCCAAGTGCTGCTCTCAAAGGCGCGGCATGCGCTCCTGGGACTACCTGAAAGGTCGCCTCAAGGAGCTGGGCCTGGTCGGGGAGGGCGGCGTGGCCCGCACCAAGGCGAACTGCCTTCGGGTCTGCCGCCACGGTCCCGTCGCCGTCGTGTACCCGGAAGGCACCTGGTACCACTCCTGCACCCCGGAGGCGCTCGAGCGGATCATCCAGGAGCATCTGGTCAGCGGACAGCCCGTGGAGGACCTGCGCATCCTCGACGTTCCGCTGGCGGAGAACGGCGCGAGTCTTGAAGAGAATTCCTGAAGTCCCCACGTTGGGTTGACAGGCAGAGATTCGGTTGTAGAATACGCCCTCTTCGCGGGAATAGCTCAGTTGGTAGAGCGCAACCTTGCCAAGGTTGAGGTCGCCAGTTCGAACCTGGTTTCCCGCTCCAAGTTTTCGAAAGGCCGGCTTCCATGCCGGCCTTTTTCGTTGCACCTAGCGTGGCCGAAATGTGCGCCACGTTCATGATTTCGTTGCCGAACTCGGGCATTATCGGGGCCCGTGGTGGCACTGGAGAGTGCGATGAAGCGCACCGGTCACGGCGGGGACGCCCTCGCAAAAGATCTACAGCGCACGGTGCTGATCACCGGAGCGTCGTCCGGCATCGGCGCCGCGCTCGCGCGCGAGTTCGCGGCCCGCGGCAACCATCTGGTACTGGTTGCCCGGCGCCGGGACCGGCTGCAGACCATCGCCGATGAACTCAAGGATTACTACGGCTGCCGCTGCATCGTGGCGCCGGCAGATCTCTCCGTGCCCGAGACACCCGCGGCCATCAGCGACGCGCTGACCGCCTCGGGCGTCGAGATCGACGTCCTCGTCAACAACGCTGGCTACGGCATCCCCGGCGCGTTCCTGAGCGTCGACTGGGAGCGTCAGGCGGCGATGCTCCAGGTCATGATCACGGCGGTGGCCGAGCTGACCCATCGCTTCCTGCCCGCGATGGTCGCCCGCGGGAGCGGCCAGATCCTCAACGTTGCGTCCGTGGCCGGCTTCATGCCGGGCACTGCCGGGCACACGCTCTACGGGCCGATCAAGGCCTGGATGATCCCCTTTACGCAGGCGATCGCCGCCGAGTATGGCGATCAGGGCATCCGCGCGACTGCGGTCTGCCCGGGCTTCACCCGCAGTGAGTTCCACGACGTCTCGGGAACGCGCGGCCTGGTGGCCGACATGCCCGGCTACATGTGGATGAATGCGGATCAGGTCGCCGAGACCGCCGTCGACGCCCTGGAACGCGGCGACACCGTCTACGTCCCCGGCCGCTTCAATCGGCTCCTGAGCTGGTGCGCCCGCCACGCCCCGCGCCGGATCCTGGATCGCGTCGCTGACCGCCAGGCCCGTCGGATTCAGAACGCGGACTGAGGGGCAGGGCACCCGCGGGTTTCATATTCGCCCAAAATCCGTACAATTCGCTGCCTCACCGCGGCTCGGTGGCAGAGTGGTTATGCAGCGGCCTGCAAAGCCGTGTACGCCGGTTCGATTCCGACCCGAGCCTCCATTTAAGTGTTTCAGGCCCCGTCATCCGGGGCCTTTTTTTTGCCCTCAGCCCTTGAAAAACCTTGGAAACATGCCATTCTGAGGCCGAATGCAACTTGATGCGACTTGATGCCTAGCGCGCGCCAAGTGGCACAAGAGATGGCACAAGTGGCACCAGAATTGGCACAAGAGATTCGCCACCCCCTGACCCGGCAGAGATCGGGCAGGAACTTCAGCCAACGAAGAGGATAGGGCGCATGCTGCTCACCGACAAAGAAGTGAAGGCGGCCAAGCCGGAGAAAAACGACGCGGGAAGGATCGTCGAGACGCGCAAGAGCGACGGGCGCGGACTCTACCTCATCATCCAGCCGAACGGGACCAAGTCTTGGGTATACCGCTACACGTGCGCGGGAAAGCGCAGGCGAATGGGGCTCGGCGGCTATCCGAGCGTCACGCTGGCCCAGGCGCGCAAGGAACGCGACGCGCAGCAAGTGCTCGTTCGAGAGGGCCGCGACCCGATCACCATTCGGCGAGACGAAGAGCTGGCCCGCCAGCAGGCGCAAGCGCACACCTTCGAGGCCATCGCTGAGGACTTCATCAAGCGCCGGATCTCGTCGGGGAAGTGGAGCACCGAGAAGACCCAGTTGCAGAATCGCGGGCGCTTCGAGCACCACGTCTTCCCGGTGATCGGACACATGCCGATCGCTGACGTGAGAGCGCTGCACCTGATCGACCCCTTCGGCCGCATCGAGAAGCAGGGGATCATCTCGACCATGCACAAGGTGCGGCCTCTCCTCAACGGGGTCTTCAAGCGCGCCATAGCGCGGCAGTTGATCACCTCGAACCCGATGAATGATCTTGAGGATGAGGTCATCCCCCCGGAGCCGAAGAACGGGGGCTTTGCCGGGATCAAAGATCCCCGTGAGCTGGCCCAGCTTCTCAAGGCGATGGCGGCGTACCCCTGTCACGACCAAACGCGCATCCTGCTTCGCCTCGCGCCGATGCTGATGGTGAGGCCCGGCGAGATCCTTGAGGGCTGCTGGTCAGAGGTCGACTTCGACAGGGCTGAGTGGCGCATCCCTGCCGAGCGGATGAAGGCCGGGCGGCCGCATGTGGTGCCGTTGCCCCGGCAGGCCGTGGAAGCGCTGAGCGAGCTACACATGATCACCGGCCGCACGCCCTACCTGCTGCCGAATACCAAGCGCGGCAAGAAGGCGCGGCCGTTCATGAGCGACAACACGGTGAACAAGGCGATGCGCGCCATGGGTTACCCCGGCTCGGTGCAGACACACCACGGCTTTAGGAAGACGGCTTCAACCCTGATTCACGAATGGGGCACCAACTCGGACTTCATCGAACGCCAACTTGCTCATGTCGACCGCGACGAGACGCGGGCTGCTTACTCGGAAGCCCAGTATCTACCTCAGCGCCGAGAGATGATGCAGGAGTGGGCCGACTACCTCGACCACCTACGCGACTCGTGAAGCCCTACGTGCTGTTCCACATGAGCGACGGTGCGCCGGTTGGGGCGGAGCTGGTCCACTGGGATGAAGGCCGGGGCACCATCACAGTCCGGGGAGCGGGCTCCCGGCCTTTCCAGGGCCGCAACTTCAGGTCGGCGTTCCCGATCAACGCCGAGCAGTGGGCCGCGCTCGACCACCGCCTCTATGGTCGCGAGATCGACCGCGACGACGAGCGCAACATCACCCGGCGCGAATCAGCGGCGCGGGTGGCGCACCGGATGGCGCACGCCGTAGCGTCGGCGGCCGAATACTTCTGGGACTCGGACCCCTCGCTATACCTCGATCTGAAGGAAACCGAGATCGCGGTGACGAAGCTGGGCGAATACCCAGAAGTGCAGCGCGTGTTCGCCCCGGACCGGGGAAGGGCGAAGCCGCGCACGAGCGTGCACTGGCTCGCCAAGGTTCACCGCACGGTGGCGTGGTGCCATCTCCAGGGCGCACCGTTGTCTCCTGTCGCCGGGCGGGGAAGCGCGTTCGCCAAGGCGCGGGCTGTGCTGAAGGCTGAGGCCGATGCGGCGCGAGAAGACGGTGATCCCCCGCCCAAGATCCCCCTCGTCCGGTCGCTGGCCGAGCACTACCGGGTGATGCACGACCGGGTGGTGTCGACCTGGCTTCAGTGGCTCATGGTTCAGGGGGGGTTGGGGTCGCTGCTTGGCGGTGACGAAGAGGGGCCTCTCTAAGCAGCATTTTCAGCGGGTGATCGATAGCGGTTATCGTGGGGCTTTCGAGTAGCAGGTTGAGGGGCGAAACATGCCGATGCCGAAGACAGAATTGACGGCCGATCAGCTCGCCATGGCACGCTCGCTGTGCGGGATTGGATGGAGCCTTGAGCGAGTCGCCGGGCTCATCTTCTGCCCCCGCAAGGGGAAGCAGGGGATTGACCCGCGAACGCTCAAAAAAGCGTTGCCCGACTGGAAGCAAATCAAGGCGGGTCGCGACGCCCAGGTCGCAGAGTCTTTCTTCGAGCAGGCGAAGAGCGGGGAGTGCTTCGCGGCAACGCGCTGGTGGAGTCAGACACAGATGCGGATGAGCGCGCCGAGCGAAGCCCCGCAACAGTCGAAGGAAGCGAAGGAGAACCCAGACGCCCAGCCGCCTGCGCTCATTCTTCAGACCGTCACGCCGGACGGAAGGCCGGTTCACTCCATTTTCGGGGATAGGCCGCACATCATCGGGGACGACGACGCGGCGCGAGGATGATGCAGTGGTGGGAAGCCTATCTGGAGGAGCTTTCGAACACAGGGTACTGGGGCGCGAGTCAGTTCAGGAATTTGCGCGCCCCTCTAGCAGCAACTCCTTCAGTGTCGGCTCCCATTGCGTCTCAACTTCCGAGCCAATGAATAGGTGATCAATAAGCCCCTGATTCATTAGATCAATGAATCGCGCAAGGTCAGATTTTCTTTTTGACCACTGGTCCCGACCATCGACAAAAACGACGTGAGAGGTACGGCAACCACTCCGTTCCTCAAAGTCTCGCAGCTCAAGACCAAC
>JBCCZC010000160.1:0-11608 GCA_039188505.1 Pseudomonadota bacterium
AACGGTGAACTCGCCGCGGGCGCCCCGGGCGCTTCTGGCGGCGGCAGCGTCTTCCGCTTCGGCAGCGAGCTGGATCTGCTGCAGACCCTGACCGCGCCCGCCGGTCAGAGTGGCTTCGGCGGAGCTCTGGCGGCCTCGAGTCTCGGCGTCGCGGTGGGCGCGCCCGAATCCGGCGCCAGTGCCGGTGCGGCCTCCGTACTCACGAATCCGGACCGGGTCTTCGGCGACGGCTTCGAACGCGAGTAGCGCGGTTGCGGCTCGGCGGGCCCAGCGGCCGGGCGTCGCCGAGGGATCGGGCCTCGACGAGGCCCGGTCCACGGTCGGGATCCGTAGGGTGGCCTGGAAGCGAGCCCGCCGTGGCGGCGATCCCAGACGTTGGCTATCTTGGCAACTCGGCCCTGACGATGGAGCGGAATCAATGAGCTGGGAGATCTACCTTTCGGGCGAAATCCACACGGACTGGCGCCAGCAGATCCAGGCTGGTTGCGAAAGCCTTGGTATGCCGGTCGACTTCACGTCGCCGGTGACGGACCATCCCGCCAGCGATGCGGCGGGGGACCTGCTCGAACCGGCGTCCGAGGGCTACTGGCGCGACCACAAGTCCGCGCGGGTGAACGCGATCCGGACCCGCACGCTCATCGAACGCTGCGACCTCGCGATCGTCCGCTTCGGCGATCAGTACCGGCAGTGGAACGCGGCCTTCGACGCCGGCTACTGTGCGGCGATCGGCACGCCCTACGTCACGCTGCACGACGAGGCGCTTGTTCACGCCCTGAAGGAAGTCGACGCCGCGGCGCTCGCGTGGGCGCAGACGCCGGAGCAGGTCGTCGAAGTCATCCGCTACGTGACGGCCGACTGACCGTGTGCCGGAACATCAGAAGGCTCTACAACATGGCGCCACCGGCAACGGAGGCGGAAGTGAGAGATGCGGCGCTCCAGTTCGTCCGCAAGCTGAGCGGCTACCGCAAGCCGTCGCGAGCGAACGAGGCCGCCTTCGAGCAGGCCGTCGACGAGGTCTCCGTCGCAACGCTGCGCCTCCTCGATGAGCTGACGACTGCCGCCCCGCCGCGCGATCGGAACGCGGACCGGACCGCATCCCAGCGGGAGCGCTACCGGCGGTAGACCCTTCCCGGCCCGCAGCAATTTCTGCACAAGGGGGCGGCAATTCGGCACATTCGCGGCGGCCGGTCCAGGCGGATACTGGGCGCGGTCATTCCAGCTGCGTTCGCCCATGAACCTCACAGGTCCCTCGCTCAAGAACCCGGCCGCGCTCGGTGTCGTCGTCGTGGTCGTGTGCCTGTTCGGACTGCTGGCGATCCAGAATCGCCCGATCCAGCTTCTCCCCGACCTCGAGCGGCCGCAGATCTCGGTGATCACCAACTGGCGCCAGGCGGCGCCAGCGGAGGTGGAGTCGCAGATCATCGAGCCCCAGGAAGATGTCCTGCGGCGCACACCCGGCGTCCTGGAAATGAGCGCGACCATCGCGCGGGGCTTCGGCAACATCACGATGACCTTTTCGCCGAACGCCGACATGGATCAGGCGCTCATCAACGTCATCAACAACCTCAACCAGGCACCGCCGCTGCCGGTGGACGCCAACGAGCCGTTCGTGGCCGCGGGCGGCGGCGGTGGCGGCGGCAACTACGCCGCCTCGATCCAGGTCTATCCACAGCCCGATAACCCGAACCAGGACCTCGCGTCCCCAGAGTATCAACGCCTCTTCAGCGATGTCGTGCAGCCCCGCCTCGCGGCGATCGAGGGCGTCTCCCGGGTGGACATGAACGGCTTCCGTCCCGAGGAGATCCGCGTCACCTTCGACCCCTGGCGCGCGGCGGCCCTCGGTGTGGGCATCGGGGAGATCACGGCGGCCCTGAGCGGCTCGACGGACAGCTCCGGCGGCTTCGCGGACGTGGGTCGGCGCCAGTACACGGTCCGGGTGATCGGCCAGGAGGCGGTCGACCGCCTCGGCGAGCTCATCGTCGCGTGGCGCGGTGATCGACCGATCCACCTGCGCGAGATCGCGACCATCCGCCAGCAGCTCGTCGACCCCTTCGGCGTCAACATCCGCAGCGGCTACCCGGCTTTCTACATCGGCGTGGCGCCGTCCAACGACGCCAACACGGTGACGATTCTCGATGGTGTCAACGCCGCCCTGGCGGAGCTGAATGAGGGCGACGTCGGCGCCGCGGGCCTCATCGCCGAGCTCAGCTTCGACGCGTCGATCTACATCCGCCGGGCGATTGCGCTGGTCCAGAACAACCTGGGCCTCGGCGTGCTGCTGGCCATCGGCGTGCTCTGGTTCTTCCTGCGGACCTTCCGCGCGACGCTCATCATCGCGGCGAGCATCCCGATCTCGGTGTCCGCAGCCTTCATCGCGCTACAGGTGTTCGGCATCTCGCTCAACGTCATCTCGCTCGCGGGGCTTGCCTTCTCGGTGGGGCTGGTGATGGACGCTGCCATCATCGTGCAGGAGAACATCGTGCGCTATCGCCAGCGCGGCGTTCCCGACGAGGAGGCCATCCAGCGAGGAACACTGCAGGTACGTGGTGCCCTGTTCGCCTCGACCATGACCACCGTCGTCATCTTCCTCCCGATCCTGTTCATGCAGGGGCTCGAGGGACAGATGTTCGCGGACCTGGCGCTGACGCTGTCGGTCTCCGTGCTCGCGTCGCTGCTGACGGCCATGACCGTCGTGCCCGTGCTCTCGCGGTTCTGGCTCGGTGCGTTCCCGGAGACCGACCGCTTCGCCCACTGGTGGGGCGCGATGACCCGCCTCGTGATGCGACTGACGGCGACACCGGTGCGCCGGGGCGTCTGGATCGCGGGGCTTCTCGCGGCCTCGGTGACGCTCATCGTGGCTCTGAAGCCGAACGCGGACTTCCTCCCGTCCGCGCAGGCCGATGCCATCACGGTGTTTTTCAACATGCCGCCGGGCGTCAACAACGACGTTTTCGAGGACGAGATCGGCGCGGACATCATCGAGCGGCTGCGGCCGTACATGGAGCGCGAACTGGAGCCCTACGTCCGCGGCTACAACCTGTCGATGTTTGGCACCTTCAATATCCTCTACTTCTACCCGCTGAACCCCGAGGACACCGAGCGGTGGCTGGAGATCTTCCGCGGCGATCTGCTCCGGGGGATTCCGGACACGCAGGCCTTCGCCTCGCGGGCATCGCTCCTCGGCATCGGCTTCGACGGCGGCCGGACGATCAGCCTCGATCTTCAGGGCGCCGATATGGGCGGGCTCATGGAGGCGGCCCGCGCGGGTATGGGGATCATCCGGGAGCTGATTCCCGGCGCGGTGGTGCGACCGGTGCCCGGGCTGTCGCTGGCCGAGCCTGAGCTGCAGATCCTGCCGGACCGCCGACGCCTGATCGAGACGGGCGTCACGACGCGGGAGCTCGCGACGGCCGTGCGCGCCATGACCGGCGGTCTCTTCGCCGGCGAATACTTCGACGGCAACGAGCGCTACGACATGATCCTGCGCACCGGCGCCTGGGAGAACCCGGACGAGCTGGCGGCGATGCCGATCCACACGCCGCTCGCCGGTCCGCAGACGATCGGGTCCCTGGCCACGCTCGAGCGCACGGTCGGGCCGACTCAGCTGACCCGCTTCGGCGGTCAGCGCACGATCAGCCTGCAGGTGCTGCCGCCGGAGCAGATGACGGTCGAGGAAGCCCTCGGCATCCTCCGTGACGATGCCGGGCCGCGCATCTACGCCGTGCTGCCGGAGGGCGGCTCGATCAACTACCGCGGGAGCGCCGATCAGCTCGAGGAAGCACTGGTCGGCATGCGCAACAACTTCCTGCTCGCGATCTTCATCCTGTTCCTCGTGATGGCCGCGATCTTCCGATCCGTGCAGGACGCGCTTCTGGTCCTGCTCGTTATGCCGCTCGCCATGGCTGGCGGCATCCTCGCGCTCTGGCTCATCAATCTCGTCAGCTACCAGTCGCTCGACATGCTGACCATGATCGGCTTCATCATCCTGCTCGGCCTGGTGGTGAACAACGCGATCCTCCTGGTCAGCCAGACCCGCGACGGCGAAGCGGACGGCCTCTCGCGAGTCGACGCCGTCGCGGCCGCCGTACGCGTCCGCGCCCGGCCCGTCTACATGAGCACGCTGACGAGCATCTTCGGCATGCTGCCCCTGATGCTCGTGCCCGGCGTCGGCTCGGATGTCTACCGCGGGCTGGCAACGGTCATCGTCGGCGGCATGGCGGTGTCCGCCGTGTTCACCCTCGTCCTCATGCCCGCACTGCTCCAGGTGACCTGGCCAGAGCCGGTCCGCCGCCTGCTGGGGCGGCCCGCAGCCACCGTGTCACCGGCGCCCGCCGCGCTCGGAAGTGGAGGTTCCCCATGAATCGCGCTACCTACGTCGCGACCCTCGCGGTTGCTTGTTCCCTCGCATTCGCCTCGAGCTGGGCCCAGCCGGCCGGGTCACCGTCGAGCCCCGTGAAGATCGATGAGGTCGTGCAGACGGAAGTCGCCCCAACGGTCCCGATCACGGGCACCGTGCACAGTCGCAACGACATCCAGATCACCGCCGCCGTCGACGGCCGCCTCGAGTTCGTGGCCGAGCCGGGGACGCTCCTGCGCGCGGGTGAGGAAGTGGCGAGGATCGAGCTCGGCCCGCTCCGCCTGCAGCTCGATGAGCTCCGGGCCCAGGCTACCCGGGCCCGCGCCCAGCTGGCCTACCTGGAGAAGCAGCTGGAGCGCGAGAACCAGCTCATGCAGAAGAACTCGACGGCGGCGAATCAGCGCGACGAGACCGAGTCGAACCGCGACATCGCCCGCAGTGACCTGCGGATCGCCGAGACCCGCATCCTGCAGACCGAAGACCTCATCGAGCGGGCCGTCATCCGCGCCCGCTTCGACGGCATCGTGACCGCCCGCGACCGGCGCGAGGGCGAGACGGTGGGGCGCGGCGCTGTCCT
Source organism: Pseudomonadota bacterium (assembly GCA_039188505.1). Lineage (GTDB taxonomy): Bacteria > Pseudomonadota > Gammaproteobacteria > Xanthomonadales > SZUA-38 > JBCCZC01. The sequence continues at coordinate 4,935 of JBCCZC010000160.1, forward strand.
GGCGAGGCTGACGGACGTCGAGCACCTCGAGGTCCGCGCGCTCGCCCCGCTGCACCAGTCGGCGCGGGTTCAGCCCGGAGACGAGCTGCGCCTGTTCGGCTACGAGAGCAGCTTCGCCGGCACGGTCCGGGCCGTGATTCCGCCGCTCGACGCCCGCACCCAGGCCCTCGAGCTCCGCATCGATCTGCCCGCCGGGGCCCTTGGCCGCTGGAGCCTGGGGCAGCTCGTCAGCGTGGCGGTGCCCCAGCGTATCGAGACGCAGACGCTCGCCGTCGATCGCGATGCGCTGATCCTGCGCGAGGAGGGGACCTTCGTGTACCGGGTTAACGAGGACGGCACGGCCGATCGGGTTCGGGTCGATCCCGGCGTCAGCGTGGGCCGCCTGGTTGCAATTCGGGGTGAGCTCGCCGCCGGTGACCGCGTCGTCGTGCGCGGCGGCGAGACCCTCAGTCCCGGGCAGTCGGTAACGATCGTCGGCGACCCGCCGGCAGCGCCGTGATCTCGAAAGCGATCGGCAGCCTGCTGGCGTGCGCGCTGCTGCTGGCGGCTGAACCCACGTGGGCGGAGAACGCGGCGGCGCGGATGCACGGGGCCCGGCCGGACGCCCATTTCGTCCTCGAGCCCGAGGCCATCGGCCGCCCCTTCAACATCTTCGTCCGCTTGCCGGAGGGCTACGAAGACACCGACGCGAGCTATCCCGTCGTGTACGTGCTCGACGGCGGCACGCTCTTTCCGCTGTTCGTACCCTACTACCGGCTGGTCGGCATCAACGAGGCGCTGCCCGAGGCCATCATCGTCGGCATCGGCTACCCCGGGACCACCTTTGCCGAGGGCAACTACCGGGGCACCGACTACACCGCACCCTCGGCCGAGCGCGACTACTATGGCGGCGCCCCGCGCTTCCAGACGTTTCTTGCCGACGAGCTGCTGCCGCTGATCGAAGCGCGCTACCGGACCGACCGGACTCGGCGGATCATCTTCGGCCAGTCGCTGGGCGGGCAATTCGTGCTGTACACCGCGCTGACCCGTCCGAACCTCTTCTGGGGTCATATCGCGAGCAACGCGGCCATCCACGGCAACGCCGAACGATTCCTCGCCATGGAACCCGGCACGGCAAACGGCGAGAGCCACCTTTTCCTCGCCAACGCCGAATTCGACGACGCGCGCTTCGCCGAGCCGCGGGACCGTTGGCTGGCGGCCTGGGCGGATCGCAAGGGTCGACCCTGGCGCTTCGGCGTCCAGCGCTTCGAGGGCGAGTACCACGCCGGCCTGGCCCCGCTCGCCTTCCGGGCCGGCATGCGCTGGCTGTTTCCCGCCGACTAGGATCAACGCGGCCCGGATGGCCGCGACGGTCCCGCGCCGCCGAAGTCAGCGGATTTCGACCATCCGCCGGCCGAAGGGAATGATCGCGAGGGGTAGCAGCTTGAAGTGCTGCTTCGCGAGCGGGATGCCGACGATCGTGATGGCGAAGAACAGGCCCAGCACGAGGTGCATGATGGCCAGCTCGAGCCCCGGCAGGATGATCCAGATGATGTTCAGAACGATCGACAGCGGACCGGTCGCGCGCTCCGTTTCCTCGATCTCCCGGCCGAACGGCGCGGCGATCGCACCCGCCAGCTTGAAGCACTGGATGCCGAACGGAATGCCGATGATCGTGAGGCAGAGCACGATGCCCCCGACGAGGTAGCCGAGGGCGATGAGAAAGCCGCCGAGGATGAAGAACAGGATGTTGCCGAGGAGATACATCGACGCGAGGCTCCCTGGGTGATGGCCCAGCATACCGTGTCCGTTTGAACCGAGCCTGAGTACTGCATCAGTTTCGCAGGGCCCGCCGAATTCTTTCGTTAACTCAGGGGCTTGCGCTGCAATTCCGGATGTTGAAAGGTAGTTTAACTATGGAACGCTGCCGGTTTCTGGCTGCCTCTGGCGGCGCCCTTGCCTTTACAAGCGAGGGCCCGATCGACCTCATCCCTGGCTACAGCCAGGATTTCGGCCGATCGAACAAGCTGCACTCGCCAGCGACAACGAGAATTCCGGCAACTGACGCAATACTCGGGCAAGCAGCCTGTCGGACTTAGCCGAATCTACTGCAGCGCCGCCGGAGCGGCCCATGGCGGTTTTCGTAGAGCGAAAGAAGCCGTGGGTCCGAGGCGATCAGCGCGTGACGCTTCGCACGGTATCAGCAGGCGATACCCGCTCGTCGAATAGCGACAGCTATTTTTCCTCTCGGGATCACCAGCTGCCACCGCACGACGCGCCAGCTCGCGACGATTCCATAAGCCCGACAGGCTGCTAGCCGTTACGGCTTGCTCCGGCGGGCTGCTATGGTTGCCGCTTCGCTGACGGGGGAAAGGCATCGATGACCCGCTTCAAGGTTCCGCATACGCTCGTGCTGCTGTTCGGGATGATGGTCTTCGCCTACGCGCTGACCTGGTTGCTGCCTGCCGGGGCGTTCGAAACGGTCGCCAACGACCACGGCCGCGAGGTCGTCGTTCCCGGGACCTTTGCGCCCCTCGAGGAGCCGCCGCGGCTGGGACCGACGGAGATCTTCACCGCGATCCCGCGGGCCCTCGGCGACGCGCAGGGCATCATCTTCTTTATCTTCCTGATCGGTGGCGCCCTCGCGGTCCTGCGCCAGACCGGGGCCATCGACGCCGCGCTTGCGAAGATCCTGGATCGCTTCGGCAACCACCCGGCGTGGTTGATCGCCGCGGGCATGCTCGCTTTCATGGCGGGTTCGGCCACCATCGGCATGGCCGAGGAGTACATCCCGCTCGTCGCGATCCTCATCACGCTCTGCGTCGCGCTGCGCATGGACACGGTCGCGGCCGTCGGAATCATGGTTGTCGGCTACGGCGTTGGCTACGGGGTAGCCGTCGTCAATCCCTTCACGGTACTCGTCGCGCAAGAGGTGGCCGAGCTGCCGCCGACGTCCGGGTGGGAGTACCGTCTGGTCCTTTTTGCGCCCTTCTTCGCCGTTGGCTTCCATCACGTCTGGTCCTACGCGAAACGGGTCCGGGAAGACCCCCAGGCGAGCCTCGTGCACGACGTCCCCGCAGCGCAGCCTCCGGCCGTCACCGAGCAGCCCGATCTCGACGGACGACGCTGGCTGGTCCTGGGGCTGACGCTCGCGGCGCTCGTGCTCGTGGTCTGGGGCATCGCGAAGTACGGCTGGTATTTCGTTGAGCTCGGCGCCGTGTTCACCGCGCTGGCGCTGGTCGTGGCGCTCGTTTCGGGCATCCGCATGGACGACGCGGCGCGCACCTTCATCGAGGGTGCGGCCGCCATGACCGGAACGGCCCTGCTCATCGGCTTCGCGCGGGGCATCGCGTTGATCCTGGAGGACGGGCAGGTGCTCCATACCGTGGTCAACGGCCTGGCGACACCGCTGGAACTGGTCGGCGCGGAGCTTTCGGCCGTCGGCATGCTGGCGATCCAGAGCGTGCTGAACTTCTTCATCCCGTCGGGCTCCGGCCAGGCCTACGTGACCATGCCGCTGATGGCGCCGATCTCCGACCTGGTCGGCGTGTCCCGGCAGGTGGCGGTGCTGGCCTACCAGATGGGCGACGGTTTCATGAACATGATCGTGCCGACCAATGCGGTGCTCATGGGAATCCTCGGCATGTGCGGGATCCCCTACGACCGCTGGTTCCGCTTCATCGGCCCGCTGATCCTGAAGCTGCTGGTGCTGGGATCGACGTCACTCGTGGTTGCGGTTCTGATCGGCTACGGCCAGGCCTGACACCGTGACGTCCGTTGGAAATCTGAACCTTCTCTTACCCCCTCGGCGCGTCGTCGCCAGGCCGGGGCGCGAAGGGATGGATCGGAGGCGCGAGGGTCCGATACTCCCGCCCGAGAACAGGCTCCGGGCCGAGATCGAGGCGGGTGAGAAAGACCACGCGCTGGGAGATCGCTGAGCTGAGCGCGACCGCTGCAGAGCTCTGGCGCGAATACCTGGCGACGCCCGGGGCGGATCCGGGTACGGGACGCTGGGTCGCCGATCGCTTCGGTGACTCCGCGGAACTCGCGACCGACCTTTGCGAGCTCGTGCTCCGGGGTGTCAAACGAGCCACTGCGCCGTGCGTCGCGGAATTCCTGCTGGCCGGTGAGCCCATCCCGGTGCCCGGTGATCACCTGGTTGTCCTCGACGGCTTGGGGCGGGCGCGGTGTATCGTCAGGACGACGCGGGTCACGATTCGCCGCTACGAGGAAGTCGACGCGGCCTTCGCGGCCCTCGAAGGCGAGGGTGACGGGTCGCTGGCCTGGTGGCGCAGGGAGCATCTGCCTTACTACCAACGCGTCCTCGCACCGCACGGTCTGATGCCGACGCCGAGGCTGCCCGTCGTCTGCGAGGAGTTCGAACGGGTCTACTTGCCCGCGGATCGAACCGGTTAAAAGCCGGGCTTGCGCGCGGTCGCGTGCTCGTCGAAGAACACCACCTTGCGCTCCAGCACCCGGGCGTCCGCCGCCGCGAAGCGCCTCATCATCGCTGCCTCGAGGGCCGCATCGTCGAGGCTCGGGAAGCCGCTGCTCCTGACGACCTCGACGCGCTCGACGGTGCCGTCGGGTCGCACGTGCAGCCGCATCACGAGCACGACCGAACTCCCCCAGCTCAGCATCGGTGGCGGAAACATCGGCAGCGGCACAGTTCCGAAGTCCGCGATCGCCCGCCAGGATTCCTCGGCCGCGGCCTCGGGCGTATCGGTGGCGACGGCGCCGCCGCCGGCCGTGGCCTCAGTGGCGATCGCGCCGCCGGAGGCGATCGGCGCCGCGGGGCTGGCTGGCGCCGCGCCGGTCACCACGCCCTCGCTCGGCGCCAGCTGATTCCCTTCCGACGGGCCGTCGGCGTCGGCTGCCTCTCCCGGTCCAGCTCCTGGCGCCGCCAGCGTCACCGCGACGTCGCGGGGAGCACCTCGGACCGGATCGGCTCCGGGCTGATCGATGATCACGATGAGCAGCAGAGCCAGGTGCAGCAGTACGGACAGCGCGAAGGCGGGGCCACTCAGATCCAGCACCGTGCGCGAGCCGGTGCCCAGGAACCAGTCCGGATGCGTGCGGGAAGCCATCCGCCCATCATCCGCGTGGCCTGGGCGCAGGTAAAGCCGCGGGGCCGCCTGCGTCCGCGTCCCGGCTCGCTTGGATCGCTGCGGCTCTGCCCCAATGATGAAAGCCAGAGGCCGGTCGCCGGTCTCATCACCAGGAATTCCCGGCAAGGACAGGCAAATCATGGCTGCAGGCAGGCAGCTCCCGACGCTGCGCGCGGGAGGCGTTCCGGAGCACTTCAACTACATCTGGCATCGCGACGAGCTGCACCGTGGGCTGACCGCAGAAGGCCTGGCCGTGACCTGGCGGGATTTTCCGGGGGGCACCGGGGCCATGGTCGAGGCGCTGACCGGGAACGAGCTGGACCTGGCGCCGGTCCTGACCGAGGGTGCCGTGGCCGCCATCGCGAAGGGCGCTCCGCTGCGGGTGATCTCGACCTGGGTCGACACACCGCTGAACTGGGGGGTCCATGTCCCGCTGCAGCACGACGCCAGGTCGATCGCTGACCTCCGGGGCGAGGCGTTCGCCATCAGTCGCTGGGGCTCCGGATCCCACCTCATGGCCGCCGTCATGGCGCACGAGCGGGCCTGGCCGGAGCTCGATTTCGAGCTGGTGGGCGATCTCGAGGGTGCGCGCGAGGCTTTCTCCGCCGGCACCGCCGACGCCTTCCTGTGGGAGAAATTCACGACGAAGCACCTGGTCGACGCCGGCGAATGGCGACGCGTGGGCATCGTGCCGACGCCGTGGCCGTCCTTCGTCATGGTGGCCTCGGAGCGGGCAATCGCGGCGCAGCGGGCGCGCATCGAAGCCCTCCTGCGGTCCCTGCATGCGGCGTTCGCTGCCGTGACCGATCCGGTGGCTCGGGCGTTCATCGCCGACCGCTACAAGCTGCTGCCCGAGGATGTGGCGGAATGGAAGGCACAGACGCGCTGGCGCTGCGACTGGATCGCTCCCGCCGCGGCGCTCGAGCCGGCCATCGAGGCGTTGCTGCAGGCGGGAATCCTGGAGTCCACGCCCCGCGCCGAGAGCCTCTGCTGGTAGCGCGGACGTTCATGCGATCTGGACCGATCCGCAGGCAACATCCTGATCGGCCACGAGGAGAACCATCATGACCAGCTGCGACATCACCCACCGCCTACGGGATCTCGGCGACTTTCCAGCCCCGCCGGCTGACATCGCACCGACCGACGAACCCCAGGAGGTGGTCCTCGGCGGTGGCTGTTTCTGGTGTGTCGAGGCCGTTTTCAAGCGCGTCGAGGGTGTTCTCGAGGTCGTTTCGGGCTACGCAGGCGATACCGAACAACGGGCGAACTACGACGCGGTCTGCAGCGGCCGCACGGACCATTCCGAGGTCATCCGTGTCCGCTTCGATGCGAGCCAGGTCAGCTACGGCGAGCTGCTGAAGGTGTTCTTCTCCGCGGCGCACGATCCGACGCAGCTCGATCGCCAGGGCAATGATCGCGGTCGTCAGTACCGCTCCGCCATCTTCTTCGCCAGCGAGGAGCAGCGGAACGTCGCTGGTGCCTACATCGATCGGCTCAACGAGCGGCGCACCTTCGGTCAGCCCGTGGTGACCACGCTCGAGCCCCTCGAAACGTTCTTCGAGGCCGAGGCGTACCACCAGGACTACG
>JBCCZC010000161.1:0-11564 GCA_039188505.1 Pseudomonadota bacterium
CATGACCGAGACGATGCCACCCATGCTGGATCCGGTCAGCGCGACCGGGCCCGCTTCGCCGGCGATCGTCTCCAGCAGCAGGTCTCGGCGCTCGCTCGCGTCGCCCCGGTAGTGCGGAGCGATGACGCGCCAGCCGCGCTCTGCGGCGAGCGGCGTCAGCCACTGGATCTTGAGCGCCTGCGGGCTGCTTTCGAGCCCGTGGGAGATGACCATCAGGCCTCGATCCGTCGCTCCGCCCGTCATGCCTCGCTCTCCCCACGCACCTGCGCAAGCGTCTCCTGGCGACGACGCTCGGCGAGCCCCGCGCGCCGACGCTCGGTTGTGCGGTCGAAGCAGTGGACGCAGGAGACGTGCTCCTCGAACTCAGGCAGGTCCTTCTCGCCGGGCAGGATCGGAATGCGGCAGTTCGGGCAGACTTCGACCTCGCCCGCCTCGAGAGCATGGTCGACGGTGACGCGGTCATCGAAGACGAAGCACTCACCCCGCCAGGCGCTGGCGTCGGCCGGCACCTGCTCGAGATAGTTCAGGATGCCACCCTCGAGCTGATACACGGACTCGAAGCCCTGCTCGAGGAGGTAGGCGGTCGCCTTCTCACAGCGGATACCGCCGGTGCAGAACATGGCCACCCGCCGATCGCGGGCCGGATCGAGCTCCCGGGCCACCCAGTCGGGGAAGTCCCGGAACGACTCGGTCTCCGGATCGATCGCGCCCTCGAAGGTCCCGAGGTGGACTTCGTAGCGGTTGCGCGTGTCGATCAGCTTGACGCCAGGGTCCCGGATCAGCGCGTTCCAGCGCTCCGGCGGCACGTGTTCGCCGGTGCGCTCGCCGGGGGCCAACCCCGCGACGCCCATCGTGACGATCTCCCGCTTGAGCTTCACCCGCATGCGACCGAAGGGATGCGCGTCGTGCAGCGACTCCTTGGCTTCGAGCGGCGCCATCCCGGGCAGCGCTCGCACGGCCGCCAGCGCTGCATCGATGCCCTCGCGGCTGCCGGAGATGGTCCCGTTCACGCCCTCGGGCGCGAGCAAGATCGTCCCGCGCACACCGAGCGTCTCGCAGGCGGCGAGCAGCCCCGTCTTCAGCGCCTCGGGCTGCTCGAGCGAATGAAAGCGATAGAACGCGGCGACGATGATGTTCCGGGCCGGGGAATCCTGTTGCATGATGGCGGCATGAGGACGAACGAGACGCGGCATTCTAACACCGGCCCGGGAACACCATGATGGTGGCGCCCGCCCGACAGGCCCCGGTTGCCTACGTCGATCGGCTCGACGCGCGCACCGTCGACAGCATCGACCTGCTGGTGCTCCACTGCACGGAATTGCCGGAGCTGGCCGAGGCACGGGAATACGCGGAGGTCATTCACTACGAGGGCAGCCAGACCGGCAACTGCGGCCACTTCTACATCGACCGCGACGGCGCCCTCTGGCAGTACGTGCCCCTCGAGCGCGTCGCGCACCACGTTGCTGGGGAGAACACCCGGTCCGTCGGCATCGAGCTCGTGAACCGCGGCCGCTTCCCGAACTGGCACGACAGCGGCAATCAGGAGCCGACGGAGCCGTATCCGGCCGCGCAGCTCGATTCGCTGATCGCCCTGACCGGCTGGCTTCAGCGTGCTCTCCCCGGCCTGCGTTTCGTCGCGGGCCACGAGGACCTCGACCGTCGCCGCATTCCGGCCAGCGACGACCCGGCCCTCGAGGTTCCTCGCAAGGTCGATCCGGGGCCGATGTTTCCCTGGGCGGACTATCTCGCTGGAATCGAGCTGGAGCGGGTGGACGAGGACTCGCTGGCCACGCGCCGCGCCGGCTAGCCGCGCTTGAGCGCCTACGCCGGCAGCTCGACCTGGCCGCGTATGATGGTCAGGCAGGGCCCTTCGAGCCAGACGCGGTCGCCGCGATGCTCGACCTCGAGCCGTCCGCCGCGCGCCGACAGCTGCGCCGCCGTCATGCGACTCCGGCCGAGCCGCTCGGACCAGTAAGGCGCCAGCGCGCAGTGGGCGGAGCCGGTGACCGGGTCCTCAGGGACGCCGACGTGGGGACCGAAGAAGCGGGAGCAGATGTCCGTGTCCTCACCCGGAGCCGTGACGATCACGCCCCGCGCCTCGACGAAACCCAGCCGGTGCATGTCGGGCTCCAGGCCGCGCACGGCGGCGGCGTCCGGGAGCACGCAGAGGTAATCCTCGCCCGCGACGCGGACCTGGTCCGGCGTCGTGCCGAGGGCCTGGGCGACTACCAGCGGCGGGTCGCACGCTTCGCTGAAGACGGCCGGAAAATCCATGCGGTAGCGCCCCGACCCCAGCGGCGTGATCGACAGCGGTCCGCTGCGCGAGGCGAAGGTGAGCGGGACATCGGCCACGCCGAGTTCACTGAAGGCCACGTGTGCCGCCGCCAGCGTCGCGTGACCGCACAGATTCACCTCGACGGCCGGCGTGTACCAGCGGATGCGCCAGCCCTCGTCCTCGCGCACGAGAAAGGCCGTCTCCGAGAGATTGTTCTCGGCCGCGATCGCCGCCAGCAGCTCGTCATCCAGCCAGTCGTCCAGCACGCAGACGGCGGCCGGATTGCCGTGGAACGGCCGGTCGGAAAAGGAATCGACCTGGTAGAAGGGAATCTTCATTCGATCACTCCTGCCGCAGGGGCGGCGTCCCAGCTGTCGATGACCTCGAGGAAAGCCTCGGCGTAGCGCGCGAGCTTCTTGTCGCCAACGCCGGAGATCTCGCCGAAGGCCGCCTCATCGCGCGGGCGCGTCACCGCAATCTCCCGCAGGGTCGCGTCGTGGAAGATGACGTACGGTGGCACACCCTGCTCCTGTGCCAGGGCCAGGCGTTTCTCTCGCAGGGCGTCGAACAGCGCCTGGTCGTCGATGCTCTCGAGGCCGACGCTGCCGCCCGACGACCGACGGGCGCGCTTCTTCGCCTTCTCGAAGCGGCGTAGCTCCAGCGACTCCTCACCGCGCAGCACCGGGCGGCAGCGGTCGTTCAGGCGCAGGGCGCCATAACCGTCCACGTCGACATCGACGAGTCCGCGGGCGATCAGCTGGCGGAAGAACGAGCGCCACTCCGCCTCGGCGGTCGGTTCGCCCAGGCCGAAGACGGCCAGCTCGTCGTGGCACCAGCGGCGGACCTTGTCCGTCGACTTGCCGCGGAGGACGTCGACCACGTGGCCGACGCCGAACTGCTGGCCGGTGCGGTAGATCGCCGACAGCGCCATGCGAGCGGGCTCCGTTGCATCCACCGTGGTGGGCGGCCACAGGCAGGTGTCGCAGTTGCCGCAGTCCGTGTCCATCTCTTCGCCGAAGTAGCGCAGCAGCGCGCGTCGCCGGCAGCTCGTGAGCTCACAGAATCCCAGGAGATCGTCGAGCTTGCGGCGCTCGATGCGCTTGCGTTCCTCCGGCGCCTCGGAACCGTCCATCATCTGCCGTCGGCGAATCACGTCGGCAAGGCCGTAGACCATCCAGGCCGTCGCCGGCAATCCGTCCCGGCCGGCGCGACCGGTTTCCTGGTAGTAGGCCTCGAGGCTCGAGGGCAGATCGAGATGGGCCACGAAGCGGACGTTGGGCTTGTCGATGCCCATGCCGAAGGCGATGGTGGCCACGATCACCTGGCCTTCCTCCTTGACGAAGCGCGCTTGGTTGGCGTTGCGCTCCTCCGCGGACAGGCCGGCGTGGTAGGGCAGCGCCGCCACACCCTGGGCTGCGAGCCACGCCGCCGTCTCGTCGACCGCGCGCCGGGAGAGGCAGTAGACGATGCCCGCATCGCCCTCGTGCTCGCTCGACAGGAACTGCCAGAGCTGCTGCCGGCCGTTCCGGCGCTCCGCGATGCGGTAGGTGATGTTCGGCCGATCGAAGCTCGCGACGAACTCCCGAGCGCCCTCGAGGTTCAGCCGCGCGCGAATCTCCCGTCGCGTCGGCGCATCGGCCGTCGCCGTGAGCGCGATCCGCGGCACGTCCCCGAAGCGCTCGGCAAGCGTCGCGAGCTGCAGGTACTCGGGTCGGAAATCATGCCCCCATTGGGAGACGCAGTGCGCCTCGTCGATGGCGAAGAGCGCAATCGGTCCCTCACCAAGGAGCCGCAGCGTGCGCTCCTGCAGGAGCCGTTCCGGGGCCAGGTAGAGGAGGTCGAGCTCGCCGGCGCGGAAGGCCGCCTCGATCGCCCACTGGTCCGCCCCGCTCATCGAGGAATTCAGGGCGCGCGCCTTCACACCGAGCTGCTGGAGCCCCTCGACCTGATCCATCATCAGGGCGATCAGCGGCGAGATGACGATCGCCGTGCCCGGGCGCACGAGCGCGGGTATCTGGTAGCAGAGCGACTTGCCGCCGCCGGTCGGCATGAGCACCAGCGCATCGTCCCCCGCCACGACCGCATCGATGATCTCCTGCTGGGCGCCGCGGAAGGCGTCGAAGCCGAAGGTATGCTCGAGAACGTGAGCCGGTGTACCCATCAGGCGGCTGCGAGGTCCGCGGGCGCCATCGCCGCTGTCGTCCGGTTCCAGATCTCGCCGCGCTCGATCACCGACCGGAGACAGCGGATCTCGATGTCCGTGAGGTCCGGGTTCCAGGTCTCGAAGATGAGGACGACCCGCAGCTCCTCGCTCCGGTTCCACGCCTCATGAAGGAAGGAATCGTCGAACAGGAGACACTCGCCCGGGGTCCAGCCGTGCGTTTCTCCACCGACGCGGATCGCACAGTCGTCCGGGATGATCAGCGGCAGGTGGATCGCCAGCTTGGTGTTCGACACGCCGTAGTGCGGTGGAATGTGGGTCCCTGGCCGGAGCACCGAGAAGAACACCTCCGGCGCGTGGCCTTCGGCGCGCGCCAGCGGCAGCCGGCCCATGAGCGCCGCCGTTTCGGGGCAGCGCTCGCAATTCTCGCGGACCGGCTTGTTCCCCCGGAAGAGATGCAGCGATGACCAGACGAGCTGATCCGACATCGCGCGCCAGGCCTCCGGGGCCGACTCGGTGGCGTTCCTGACGTAGGGCTCGAAGGTGGCGTCGCTCGCCATTGCCGCCAGGAACTCATCGCGGATCACGTCCGTCGCGGCCTCGACCTCCGCCAGCCAGGGAAAGCGCTCGCGAGGCCAGAACGGGCGGGCCGTGAGGCCCTCGTAGTAGTGATAGTCAGGCTGCTGGCGTTCATCGGCGTAGCGTAGCGGCTCCCGCCGGTGGAAGCGTCGGAGAAAGCGGTCCCAACGCTCAGGAAGAGCCACCTGATCGTCGTCGGAAAGCGCCCTGGCCAACGCGTCGTTGCACTCGTAGTGGTACTGCAGGAGGTGGCTGTCCCCGTCCTGCGAGAGCTCCCGCAGCGCGTCGGGCGCGTTCCGGTCCCGGCGCGCTCCGAGGAGGCTCTCGTCGAGCTGGAAGGCCCGGGTGAAGCAGCGGGCCGCGCGCTCGGCGTCACCCCGATCGCGGCAGAGCCGGCCGAGCTCGGCCCAGTCTTCCGCGGCCGCCGCAGGATGCTCGAGGATTTCGATCCGGGTGCTCACCGCGTCGTCAGCGCGGCCAGCGTCGAGCTCCGCGCGCGCCAGGGCCCGCTGGAGCGTCAGGTCCTCGGGCGTCGCCGCCACGGCGCGCTGGAGCAGCGCCACGGCGCGATCGCGATCGCCACTCGCCGCGGCCATGCGCGCCAGAAACGAGAGCGCAAAGGGCTCTCCCGGGTCGATCCGCAGGATGTCCTCGCAGATGCGACTGGCGGCGTCGGGGCGGCGCTGCTCGGCATAGCGCCGGGCCAGCGCAAGCTGACGCTGCAGTCTGGGATTCGTCATCGCACTCCGGGCAAAGGCAAGACGCGTCGAGGCGCGGTCAGAAGACGCCGGATAACTTCAGTCCGACGACCAGGCCGATCACGACCACCACACCGATGGCGATCCACTTGCCCATGCCGCCGCCGCTCGCTTCCTCGGCCGGTTCGGCAGGCTTGACGTCGGACGATTTGACCGCAGCCTGCTTGCCCGTGTCCTGGCCGGGTGACTGGACCAGGAAACGCACCGTGTCGAGCTTGAGCTCATCGCCCGGCTCGATCTTCTCGCGCTTCACGCGGCGACCGTTGACGAAGGTGCCGTTGGCCGAGTCGAGATCCTCGACGAAAAGCCCCTCGGAGGTCAGCGTGATCTGCGCATGGCGCCGCGAGACCTCGTCGGAAGGCAGGCAGACGTCGCAGTCGCTCTGGCGCCCGATGACAGTATTGCCGTAGAGCGGGAAGTGCTTGCCGAAGGTGCTGCCCGAAACGCCGCGCAGGATGAACTTCGGAATCGCCGCACGGACGACGGTCTCGCCCGAATCTCGGGCCGGCTCGCGATCGGGCTTTGCCGACGACGCAGGCCCGCCCGCAGCGCGGGGCACATTGCCCGCGACCTGACACTGGACAGAACCGAACAGAAGGGCGTCACCACCCGCGACGGGTGTCCGCGCCACGACCAGCGACCCGTTCACCCGCGTGATGTTCGCCGCATTGTCGACCGAGATCCACGCACCTTTCTCGTCGTACTGGATGCGGGCGTGAATCTCACCCACGGTGTCCACGTCGAGCTGGATATCCGCATCGCCAATACGGCCGATGACGGTCGTCGTGCCCGCCTCGAGCTCGATCTGATCGTGTTCACCATTGGGAAATATCAGCTTCATCGGCTCCCCCATGAGCTCCATGCCCATTCATGTCCCTGATGGACGGCAGGCCGGCCACCGTCGTAGTGGGGCGATGATAGCGCTTCCCGGCGCTCGCTTGAACTGGCCTGCGCCGTCAGGGCGCGTTCTGGTCGTTCTCGCCGAGCACTCGGACCACGCGGAATCCCACGGTGTTATAGGCATCATCATCACCGAAACCCAGCCGCCACGCGGGATCGTCGAAGCCGTCCGCGTCGTACCAGGAAGCCCCCTTGATGACTCGCTTGCCACATTCGCCCGACAGGGTCGGCGAGTAGCTCCGGCTTCCGGCAGCACGCGAATCGTTCCAGCAGTCGACGGTCCATTCCCGCACATTACCGAAAAATCCGCTGAAGCCGTCGCCGGCGGCCGGGAAGGCGGAGACCGGCGCCGTGTAGGCCCAGCCGTCCTCGCAGTCGACCGCATCGCGGCCCGACTCCTGCGCCTTCATCCAGATGTCCCCCACGTTGTCCGCCTCGCAGGGAGTCGCTCCGTCCGGGGTCACGTGCTGCGCGAGGAACTCCCACTCGGCTTCGGTGGGCAGGCGGTAGACGTTCCCGGTTTCGGACGAGAGCCAGGTCGCCATCGCCGTGGCGTCTTCCCAGGTCACGCAGACCACGGGGTGGTCGTCGCTCTGGGCGAAGCCCGGCTCGCTCCAGTCCCGTCGCCGCGAGGCGCGCCAGGCGGAATCACGCTCCCGGCACGGCGCCATGCGATTCGCCGAATAGTGACGCGTGGCGTTTACGAAGCGGCCAAACTCGGCGACCGTGACCTCCGTTGCCGAAACGGCGATCGAACGTGATTCTCCGATCTCGAGGGTTTGGCCGTCGACGTCGAGCGCGAACGGCTCGAGCGAAACCACGATCATCTCGGGCCCCGACGTGCCGTCGGACAGCTCGTCGCGAAACCGCCGAACGGGCTCCGACTCCTGACCTGCGCGGGCGATCCGCTGCGTCAGTGCCTCGTCGCCGGGACGCAGCCGCAGCAGCGCCTGGAGGGCCGCGGTCGGATTCTCGCCCGCGGCCTCGAGCTCGTCGGCCCGCTCCTCGAGCTGGGTTGCGAGCGTCTGGCGGACGTCGTCGACACGCTCGGGGCTCCCGCTGCGCTCGCCGACGCGGGCCGCGCGGTCGAGGAGGCGGACGGCGGCCGGAAAATCACCGCGCGAAAAGGCGGCTCGCGACAGGATGAAGTAGCGGTCGACGATCGCGTCGAGGCCCGCTTTCGCGGCCTCGTTCTCCGGGTCGAGGTCGAGCACGGCGGTGTACCGATCGAGGGCATTGCTGTCAGCAGGCGTGGTCAGGCGATCCTCGGCCAGATCGGTGGCGGCCAGCGCCAGCAGGCTCTCGACTTCCGTAGCGCCGGCGTCCAGGGGCTCGGCGGGCGCGTCGCCGGTGGCGTCCTCGGTCTCCGCGGGCAGCCCGAGCGTGAAGCCGTCGGGCGAGGCGCCATCGCGCGAGGTCAGCGGGTCGAAGCCCGCCTCTTCCGGATCGAGCGCCGCGCCGGGCACCGGTGTCTCGGCGCCATCCCCCTGGTCGACGAGGAGCGCATCGTCCGTCCCGCCGATCACGGGCGCGGCCGGTTCATCGACGTCATCCGCGGCGGTCGGGCCGATGTCATCAGCGGCGGCAATGGCCGCGTCGCGACGGGTCACGGGATCGGTCCCGCCTGACTCGGGGGTACGGTCGACCGGTGCCGGCGGAGCGGCGGGCCGTTCGGTCGGGGGATCGGAGTCGGCGTCTGCTGCGGCTTCGCCGCCCGTATCTGCCAGGGTCTGGGCCGGAGTCTGGGCCGGAGTCTGGTCGGCAACCGCCGGCGTTTCCGGTGCCGCATCGTCACCGAGGTTGGCGACCATCGCCACGATTGCGATCAGGAGGAAGACGCCGACGAGCCCGGCGATCGGCCGCTGCTGAGGATCGAGGAACGGGAACGCTTTGTGGCAGGCCACGCGCCAGTAGTGCTGGCCGATCATCATTCCCCGCTCGAGCTTCTGATAGAACTCGAAGCGCTTGGAGCCGGGCACACCCCGCAGGGTCGCCATCAGCACCGCCAGCCGCTGCTGGAGCGTGGGCTTGTGCTGGCTGCCGACCGCTGGGACCGGCGTCGTCGCGTGGATCGGGCCGGCGCTTTCGGGCGCAATCGCCTCACCGGCCTTCATCTGCCGCAGCGCGACAATCATCTCCTGGGCGCTCTGGAAACGCTCGTCCTGGCGTTTTGCCAGCGCTCGATCGATGAATGGTTGCCACTCGGCCACGGCTTCCGGCAGGCGGGGGACAGGGTCGAAGACGTGCGAATAGGCGATCGCGAAGCCGTCTTCACCGTCGAAGGGCGTGCTGCCGGTCAGCGCCTCGTAGGCGACGACACCGAGGCTGTAGAGGTCCGAACGCCCGTCGACCTCCTTGCCGCGGGCCTGTTCGGGGCTCATGTAATGACTGGTGCCGACGCTGACGCCCGTGCCTGTCATGCGCGTGGCGTTTGTCGCCGCCCGCGCGATACCGAAATCGGAGAGGATCGGCACGTCTGTCGGATCGAAGAGGATGTTGCCGGGCTTCACGTCGCGGTGGACGTAGCCCTGCTCGTGCGCATAGCCCAGCGCGGTCGCGATGGCGATCAGGGTCCGGATGACGTCCTTCTGCTCGCAACCACGCTTGATCCGATCGGCAAAGTCGCCGTTCGGCAGGAATTCCATCGAGAAGTAGTGCAGCTGGTCGTCGGTGACACCGACATCGAACACCGACACGATGTTGCGGTGGTTCAGCGCCGCGACGGTCTTGGCCTCTCGCAGGAATCGCTTGGTGAAGGTGCGGTCCGCCACGAGCGCCGGCGACATCACCTTCAGGGCGACGCGCCGATCGAGCGATTCCTGCACAGCAAGATAGACCGAGGCCATCCCACCGGACCCGATCTCGCGCTTCAGCGTGTAGCCTGGAATCTCGTGCGTCATGCGCCGCCCCGAAGCTTACGGTCTCCCTGCCGTTTCACCGCACCCAACGAACGTGCGGGCTGCCCAGTGTGATGGGATCGAGCTCGCCATTCAAGCACGGCCGCGGCATCCGTGGCGTGAATGACTTTTTCAGCAAACTTATCGGCTTACGTCGGGCTTCGGTGGGGAGTTGGCGCACACGCCCGCGCCGCGGTTGTGACGGCCATGGCTGTGTGTTGGAGTACGGCCATGGAAATGCTCCTGGTCATCGTGATCGTGGGATCCGCCACCTGGCTATGGCTCGACACGGCCCGGGCTCGCGATCTTGCCCGCCAGCTGGCGCGGCGCCTCTGCGACGAATCCAAGGTCCAGCTGCTCGACCAGACGGTCGCCCTGAGGCGAACCTGGCCGGTCCGCGTGGGCGGCAGGCTCATGCTCGAACGGGGTTTCAGCTTCGAATTCAGCGAGGACGGCGCCCACCGCCTCCACGGGCAGCTGACGATGGTCGGCGTGCGTCTGCGCCACGCCGTGCTCGACGGCGAGCGCATCGGTCGGGTGATCGTGCAACCCCAGTAGCCCACCCCACGGACGCGGGGTGCGTCCGCTCGTGCGGACGGCTACTTGACGACGCGCAGGTGACCACCCGCCGGGCCCGGCGTGTCGTCATCGGGGGACGAACCACCGTCGTCGCCGTCTTCCCCGTCCTGCGGAAACATCATGCCCTGGCCGTTCTCGCGCGCGTAGATCGCGAGGACGGCGTCGGGCGGCACGAAGATGTCGTGGGCAACACCAGAGAAGCGCGCCCCGAAGGCAATGGCATCGTTTTCCAGCGTCAGGCTGCTGACCGCCTTCATGCCCACGTTGAGCGTGATCTTCCCGTCCTGCACCGCGTGCTGCGGGACGTCAACGCCCGCCATGGTCGCGTCGACCAGCAGGTGCGGTGTCATTCCGTTGTCGGCGATCCATTCGTACAGGGCACGAATGAGGTAAGGCCGGCTGGAATTCATCACCGCATCTCCCGCTCGACCTCGCTCAGCGACTCCTGGAACGACTCGAGGTAGAAGACGCGATCACCGTACTCGCGCATCCCAACGGCCGACTTCGGCAGCTTCACCCCGTAATGCTCGAGGCGCCAGAGCAGCGGCGCGAGCGCGGCGTCGACGAGGGTCATCTCGTCGTTGAGGAAGAAACGCGCGACGGTGAAGACCTCGTCGGCAGCACCGAGGCTGTCGCCGAGCTGCTTGCGCGCGACATCGGCGGCCTTGCCGTCGTCCCCTTCCATGGTCTCGACCAGCGAGTACCAGTCCTTCATGAGGCGGAACTCGGCCAGCCGGAGCCGGGCGCGCGACACCGGATCGACCGGCATGAGCGGCGGATGCGGGTAGCGCTCATCGAGGTACTCGGTGATGACGGCCGCGTCGTACAGCACCAGGTCGCGGTCCACGAGGGTCGGGACGGACTGGTACGGGTTCAGATCGATCAGATCTTCCGGCGGATTGTCGGCCTCGACGTCGACGATCTCCACGTTGATCCCCTTCTCCGCGAGTACGAAGCGCACGCGGTGGCTGTGGATGGAATGCGGAGACGAGAACAGGGCCATGACCGAACGGCCTCTAGCGATTGCCACTTTTAAAACTCCCTAGCTAACCAGTTCCGGTTGCCCAGAACCGTTTTTCGGAGATCCCCACGCCCTCTCGATCGCGACTGGGCTCCGAAACAACACCGCCCGCCAGTGGAATCCAGGGCGGGCGGCGACCGTTTTTTCTATGACGCGCTCAGTGTCCTTTGATGTCGCGCCAATATTCCTTTTTCATGATCCAGGCGAGGAAGGTGAAGAGCGACAGGTACAGCAGCACCCACACTCCCATAGAAGCTCGCTTAAGCGCCGCTGGCTCGCCTGCATACTGGATGAACGTCACGAGATCCGTCACCAGGGCGTCGTACTCCTCCGGCGACAGGCTTCCCGCCTGCAGCACCTCGAACTCCGGGAGGCCATCACCAGCCGGGGCCGC
>JBCCZC010000162.1:0-11490 GCA_039188505.1 Pseudomonadota bacterium
CGGCGGGCGTCGTCCGCGGTCGTGTGATCACTCAGGCGGTAGGTCATCATCTCGATCACCGATGCGCCACCGCCGGTTCGGGCGCGGTGCAGCGCGGATTCCATCGCCCGATGCACGGCGAGGAGGTCGTTGCCGTCGATCTGGATACAGGGAAGGCCGGCGGCGATCCCTTTCTGCGCCAGCGTTCGCGCGCCCGACTGCCGGGAACGCGGCACCGAGATGGCGTACTGGTTGTTGGCGATGACGAAGACGGCGGGTAGCTGAAATGCGCCCGCGGCGTTGAGCGCTTCGAGGAAGTCGCCCTTCGAAGAGCCGCCGTCGCCCACGAGGGTCACCCCCACGCGCTCCTCACCACGAAGCTTGAAGGCGAGGGCGGCGCCGGCGGCGTGAAGGCACTGGGTGGCGATCGGCACGCAGATGGGAAAGTCATGGGCTGGGCCCGAGAAGTCGGAGCCGCGCTCGTCGCCGCCCCAGTAGGTCAGGATCTCGGCCATCTTCGTCCCGCGGTGAAGCATCGTCCCGTATTCGCGGTACATCGGCGCGAAGGAGTCCTCCGGTCGCATCGCCGCACCGATGCCGACGTGGATGGCCTCGTGGCCGAGGGAGGAAGCGTAGGTGCCGAGCTTGCCGGTACGCTGCAGCTTGATGGCCTTGGCATCGAAGGTACGCGTCAGCACCATCAGGCCGTACAGCGAGCGCAGCTGGTCGAAATCGGATGCCAGCGGCGGTGGTTGGTCCGACGTCAGTCTGCCCTCGGGGTCGAGGTACTGCCGATACTTGACCTCAAAGCTCGCGATGCTCGTCAACGCAGTCTCCTGTTGAATGGCGGGGCAGGCACGCGGTCCGTGCCGCGACCGGGGTCAGCGCCAGCGCCGGGATTCGGTCACCAGCTCCTCGGACTCCGCCGCGAAACCGGAATCGAACTCGAAACCGAGACGGCTTTCCGTCTCGTGCACGAGGTGCCCGCGGATCAGCAGGATATGGTCCTGCTCGATGATGAAATAGAGTGCGCACCGGCTTTCCAGGTGTCCGTCCCAGTTGCTCGGACGCGTCATGCTTGCGCCGCCGGTGGAGACGTTCTCGACCTCCGTCAGATACGCCTTCTCTCCCCGGAGGATGAATACCCCCGCGTACATTTTGAGCCGTGGGCTGTCTCGTCGCTCATCCATCCCTCAATCCCCTTCTGCGGCAGCCACAGGCACTCAGTCAATCGCCTCGAAGCGGTTTGCTGCGCGGTTTTTCCGAACCCGCTTCGGGTCCCAGATTCTACCGTTCATGACGATGTAGACGCCATGCGGCAGACTCTGCACCGCGCCCACGGCGCAGCCGATATTGAAGACAGCGTCCGATCCGACGAAACGGGCAGGGTTCAGCGCACCGGTCAGGACGATGGTCCGATCGGTGATAGCGAGCAGCGTCCTCGCGGTTTCGACCATCGAATCCGTGCCGTGGGTGACGATGACGCGGCGGGCCGCCGACCGATCGATCGTCCGGTGGATCAGTTCCCGGTCGGCGTCGTCGATCTCGATACTGTCCTTACGCATGAGCGAGAAGAGCTCATAGCGGAAGGTGACGTTCATTTCCCGCAGGATGCGGCCAATCTCGGGTTCGCCGATCTGGTAGTCGCTCTTCGCGTCGAAGTAGACCTTGTCCAGCGTGCCGCCGGTCGTGATGATCGAGACGCTCGATTCAGACATAGATATCCGTCGCCAGGGAGTGTTCGGCAATCGGGTCCGGCTGCTCGAGCAGCAGGACGCCGTTGCGGGCATAGCGCACCGCCGCACGGGCGGGTCGGGGATCGCCGCCGTGATCGATGGCGTGCTGCCCGGCATCAAGCAGCAGACCGAGGCTCGCCAGGCGACCGAGCGTCATCGCGAGCCCCCTGGCCGAGGCCTCGCAGGCCTCGTTGTCCCAGTCCGAGAACGCCTCCATGAATCGACGAACGCCTTCGACGCCGCGCTCCAGTGCCTTGACGCCCGGCGCGAGCACTTCGGCGCTGGCGTCCCGCGCCTGCTTCTCGGCGCGTGCCAGCAGCTCGTCCAGGGCGGCGCGGTGACGCGAAAGCACCCGCAGGACGTCGAGCGAGAGGACGTTGGTCGTGCCCTCCCAGATCGGGAGTACCTGGGCGTCGCGCAGGAGCATCGGCAGGCCCGTGTCCTCGACGTACCCCGCACCACCGAAGCTCTCGATCAGCTCGCTTGTGAGCGCGACGACCTGCTTGCCCGTCGTCAGCTTCGCCACCGGGGTGAGGAGCCGGAGCAACGCCTGGTCCGCGTCGCCGAGCTGGCCGTTCTCGCCCAGACCGAGCAGACGGACCACATCGAACGTCAGCGCGAACGCACCCTCGAATTCGGCCTGCTGCCTCGCGAGCGTCATGAGGTGCAGCGGCTGTTCGGCGAGAGGACGGTTGAAGACGATGCGCCGATTGGCGTAGTCACGAGCCAGCGCGAGGGCGCGGCGCATCGTCGACACCGCGCAGACCGCGTTCCACGTCCGGGTGATGTTGAGCATCGGCGCGATGGCCTTGACCCCGC
Organism: Pseudomonadota bacterium; assembly: GCA_039188505.1. Classification (GTDB taxonomy): domain Bacteria; phylum Pseudomonadota; class Gammaproteobacteria; order Xanthomonadales; family SZUA-38; genus JBCCZC01. The sequence continues at coordinate 2,535 of JBCCZC010000162.1, forward strand.
CCTGCAGATCGGTGACCGGCGTCGCCGGGGTGTCCCTGAGCAGGAGCTCCGCGGTTGGTAGCTTGCGGGTGCCGAGCTTGTCCTTGAGACGGAGGATCTCGATGTTCCGGAGCGCGCCTTCGGCGTCCCGTGGTTCGACGTAGAACAGCGCGAGCCCACCGCCGCCCATGGGATTGCCCTCCGGCCGGGCGAGCGTCAGGGCCATGTCCGAGGTCGCGGCTGAAGTGAACCACTTGCGCCCCGTCAACCGCCAGCGACCTTCCCCATCCCGTCGCGCGACGGTCTCGCTAGCGCCGACGTCGGAGCCGCCCGTCGTTTCGGTCATCCACTGACCGCTGGTCCAGAAGCGGGCCGGATCCCGGCTGGTCAGGTGGCCCACCGCCCGCGCGATCAGCTCCTGATTGCCGGAGTCGAGCAGGGCGCGCGCCGCGCCGTCGGTCATCGCGAGCGGACAGCTGAAGACATCCGTCGATGGGTGGAACAGGTACGCCAGCGCGAACTGGATGAGCCGACCGTAGGGCTGGAACGTGCCCTCGTAGCCCGTGGCGACGAGGCCGTGCGATGCAGCGATCCGATGGGCTTCCTGCCACAGCGGCGTGAGTTTGATCCGATCGACGCGACGGCCCCAGGCGTCCCACTGGGTCAGCGTCGGTTCGAGGCCCCGCTCCTCGAGCTGCTGGCGATAGAGCGGTCCCGCGGCGAGGCGCCCGAGCGACTCGAGGTCGGAGGCCGCCTGGGTCAGCAACTCGGTCGGAACGTGGCGCTCGAGAAAAGCGCGCAGCACGCGATCGCTCGCATACTGGTCGTCCAGCTGCGGCGGTGACTGGCTGAATCCTGTCATGGCGTTTCCGTCGGCGACCTCGCGCGTCCGCTGGCGCGGCATTGTCCCTGCCAGCACCGGCGCCCGCAAGCCCGCCGCCGGAGCAACGACACGATATACTGCCGGTCCCTTTTCCGAACGTCGTGCCATGGTCCGGAATCGATCGCCGATCTTCGCAGCGCTGCTCTGGTGGTCCGCCACGCTGGTGGCGACGACCGCCTTGCCCGCTGGGGCTGGCGAAGCCAGCCTGCGGGAGCGGTCCGTTCATCTTGCCTATCGCCTCGATCGAGAGCTCGGACCGATCGACGCCGCGCAGCGGCATGCCCTGGTTGCACGGCTGCTCCTGGCCCGTCGGGATGGCGAGCTGACCGCCGGCGATGCCATGGACGCGGTCTGGCTGGACTGGGAGGCGAAGCTCGAGCTGCTGGAACGGGAGACGGCCATCGGGGCCTTCGGGAGCTGGTACGAGCCCACCTTGCCCGACGCGGCGGACGGACTGATCCAAACGGTGCGGGCCGATCAGGCGCAGCTGACCTGGTCCGATCCACTTTGGCGAGACGAGCGGGCGGCAGCCGCGCTCCGGGTCGTGACCGCGCCAGGCAACCGGGATCTGGCCAAGCTGTTCCAACCGGGTGTCCTCGCGTGGGCCCGACACCACGCTCCGGAACTCTGGTTCCGGCTGCTTGCCTGGCTCGAGGAGGCGCCGGAGGTCTTCCCGTTGGTCGAGCCGCTCGTGGCGCCATGGCTGGCGCGCCCGCTCGGCGCTGATCTGGCAACCTGGCAGGCGCTCGACGATGCGGCCGCCGCGGAGATCGGGGAACTGCTGGCAGAGCTCGATGGCGATCCGCTGGCCCCGCTGCGGGACGCGGTCGCGCTGCTGACCGACGCAGGCCTGGCCGCCGACCGGGCGAGCGGCGTCATGCGGATCGACGAGCCGTACCGCCGTTTCGCCGCGCAGCGGCTCGAGCCCCTGGATTATGGGCTGCTGTCGCTCGCATGGGCAGCGCGGGAGATCGATGCCGGGGCCTACGGCGCGTTCGTGTCGACGCTGCTGGCGGTAACGGGGCAGCTGGTTCGCGAACCCGCTCCGGTCGTCTCGCAGGGCCTCCTCCCGGCTCTGCAGGAGCTCGACCCGGTGCTTCTGCCGTGGTTTCAGCTTGTCGACCCCAGACTCACGAACGTCTATCAGCGCACGCGACAGCTCCTGCGGGAGCCGCCGTCGGGGCCCGAAGAGCGGCGCCAGGTCCTGCGCGAACTGGGGCTGCTGCAGGCGACTGCGAGCCTCACCTCGCGCTCCCTCGAGTCCTACCTCGAGCAGCCCGTTCGATCGCAGCTGGACGACGAGCTGACGGTCTGTTTCGGGCTGACGCGCGATGTGCTCGAGGGTCCGCCAGAACCGCTAGCGCCGGGGCAGTTTGACGCATGCGTGACGGCGTTCAGCGACTGGGCCATCGATTCGGCCGGCCGACCGGAGCTGGCCGGCCAGCAGTTCGGCCCGTTCGAGCCCGAGAACCTGCTGCGCGAAGGGCGGCTCAGCCCGTGGCAGCGTATCAATTACTGGCTCGGATACCTCGATCGCCTAGAGGGCTCGAGCTGCGAACTCGCGGGTGAGGCGCTGGTCAATCCGCTGGAATGGACGCTTGCCGCGCGCGCCTTGACCTGGTTTGTGGACCGCTGGCCTCAGTACGCCGATGCGGCCACGGTGGCGCGCGTGGAGACCGTCTTCGATCTCGGTCGGCGCACCGTCGGCGAACTCGAGGCCGCCCGATCTTGCGCGACTGCCGGCGCCCCGCTGCTCGGTGCCTTCGGTGCCTACGAGGAGGCCCTGGGGCTCCTGCAGGATTCGCTCAGCGTTGCCCTGGACGACTTCCGCGAGGCCCGGCTCAAGCCGGGAGCCGACATCGATCTCGGCCGGGTGGAAATCGCCCCGACTCGCTATCGACCGCAGCGCCTCGAGGTCGGCCCCTGCGACGCCGAGCCCTCGTGCGAAACCGCCGACCGGCTCGAGGCCAGCAACGCCCTTTACTCGCGCTTCCCCGCGGAGTATCTGCTGGCTGACCAGATCGACCTCGGGGACGTCGAGATCTGCTATCGCGATGTGCAGTGGATCGATCGCCGCTCCGAGCTACCGCCCGTTCGGATCGAGGCGATGGCGCGCTACTTCGGTCGCCTGAGCTTCGTCCTCGAAGGCCGCTATTCGGATCTGCGGGATCCCGTCTTCGCCATGCGCCTCGAGGGTGCGACGGAATACGAGTATCTCTATGGGGCGAACGCCCAGGAGGTGCTCGACGATCCCTGCCCGAGGCACCTTCTCAATACCCAGGTCCACGCCGAACTGCCGGAGCGGATGATTCAGCTGGTGCCGCGGCGCCTGACCTACATGACGGCTGATCGCATGCATCCCGGGCGGGTGTTCGGCAGCCATTGGGCGGCAGGCGAGGAGTGGCGGGATCGCTTCGTGACGGGCGAGGGGGTCGAGGTACTTGCCGAGCAGGATGGCGAACCGATCCGTGAACAGGTTCTCGAACGGCTTGCCGAACTCAGCCAGGAGCGCACGCGGACGATCTATCGGGTGCTGTTGGCGGGCGAGGGCTCACTCCTCGACGGAGAATCGGACCCGCTCGTGACCGCCATGCAGCAGGTCGAGGCCCAGAAAAGCGCGCTCGTCGCGATCGCCAAGCTGCTGGCGCCGGCGTCGCTCGAGGGCGATCCGGGAGTCCGGGCGAGCTTCCATGGCGAATTCGGTCTCTTCGACCGGGCGGGGGCGCTCCGGGCGCAGCAGGCCGGCGTCAGCGTGGCGGATCTTGGCGCCCTTGCTGAACAGCGGCTGGCGGACGGTCGTCGTGAATGGGAGCGTCTTCGGGGCGAATCGGACGGTGCACTCGAAGTGGACCGTGCGATCGTTCGTACCCTACTCGACCTCCGGGGGCTCCTCGATCGCGTCGGAAATCGGCGCCTGACGGTTGCGCGCGTTGATGGCGACGATGGCCAGATACAGTAAGACGCAGACCACGACCACGGCCGCGCCGCCGAGCGACCGTTCGACCATCCATTCCGTGGTGCCGACGACGAAATAGGGCAGGCTGACCAGCGAGGCGATCGCCCGCCGGCGTGCCGTCGATCCTCGAAGGAGACTGATGCCGACCAGGAGCAGGGGCGCTGCGAATGCCGCAGCGAGGGTCGGCACGCCGGCCTGCCACGTGATCTGTACGGCCACCAGGAGCCACCAGAGGGTGGTGAATGCCCAGGTCATCCGAGCTTCTTCGCCAGTTCGCCGATGCGTCGGCCCAGGCCCCGGCAGAGCGTCTTCTCCTCGGCCGTCAGCGGGCGATCGGATGCGGGCCCGGCGACGTGGGTTGGCCCATACGGCGTGCCGCCGCTCTGCGTGGCCATCAGCTCGGGATGCGTGTAGGGCAGTCCGGCAATGACCATGCCGTGGTGAAGCAGCGGCAGCATCATGGAGAGCAGGGTCGACTCCTGGCCCCCGTGCAGCGAGCCCGTCGAGGCGAAGACGCCGGCCGGCTTGCCCACCAGCGCGCCATTCATCCACGCCGCCGTCGTGCTGTCGATGAAGTGCTTCATTGACGCCGTCATGTTGCCGAAATGCGTCGGGCTGCCGATGATCAGACCGTCACACTCGCCGAGTTCGTCGATCTCCACGATCGGTGCGCTGTCGCTGGCCTCGGCCGACGGATCGACCGGAGCCACGGTCCGCAGTACGGCCTCGACATCCGTCACTTCCTCCACGCCTCGAGCCACCTGGCGCGCCATGGATTCGGTGTTCCCGTAGTTGCTGGCATAAACGATCAGGATGCGGGTCATGCGGGTCGGTCGTCCTTGTTCTGGGGCGGCCGCGAGCGGCCGAGTTATCATGGGCGCGAAAATTCGCAGAACGCCCCCAACGGGCGAGGCGGGAGTATGGTGGTTCGGGCATGAAGAAGCCATGGATGACGCTGGTCGAGAAGCTGGTCCGGGACCCGGAACGGAGCATGGCTCTCGTGCGTCATCTGGGCCGTCAGTTCAAGCGCGATCAGGCGCTGGTCGCGGCCGGCATGCTCACCTATGCGACGCTTCTGTCGCTCGTGCCCCTCACCACCGTCGTGGTGTCCATCGTGGCGGCCATGCCGGGGGCGAGCAACTGGAACGAGGCCATCCAGGCGTTCGCGTTCGAGCAGTTCGTGCCCGCGGCCCGGGAGACGATCCAGCAGACCGTCAATGATCTGGCGGTCGGCGCGCGAAGCGTGACCGCTGCGATGGGTGCATTCCTCGTGATCACCTCGATCATCCTGATGCACAATATCGAGACGACCATCAACCGGATCTTCCGCGTCCAGCAGGATCGGAGCTGGTCCAGCCGCTTCATGGTCTACTGGTCGGCGCTGACCCTCGGCCCCGTACTCCTTGGCGCAAGCCTCGCCCTCTCGTCCTATTTCTTTTCGCTGCGCTTTTTCGCGAGCGGTGATGCCGTGGGCGCGATCGTCGGCATCGGTCGGTCCGTAACACCGATCGCCGTCTCGGCCCTCGCTTTTTTCCTTATTTTTGCCGTCGTGCCCAATCGCCGGGTGCCATGGCGGCACGCGGCCCTCGGCGCGGTCCTCACCGCGCTACTGTTCGAGGCCGCGAAGAAGGGCTTCGGTATCTACGTCGCGACCTTCGAGGGCTACGAGCGCCTGTATGGGGCGCTCGCGGCGATCCCGATCTTCCTGGTCTGGATCTATCTCTCCTGGTCCATCATCCTGTTCGGCGCGTCGTTCACCGCTTCACTGAACTCGTTCCGTTTCGAGAGCAGCACCCGCGGCTGGCCCCGGGAGGACGAGTTCGTGCTGCTGCTTCGCCTGCTGGGACATCTCTGGTCCGCGCACCAGGATGGCCGCAGCCTCAGTGATGCGGTGTTGTTCGAGCTCGAGCAGGAGGCCAACGATGAGCAGATCCTCCGGTTGCTCGAGAATCTGCGGGCCGGGGGGATTATTGCGCGAGACCAGGGCGGAGACTGGCTGCTCCGCCGGGATCTCGCGCAGGTTTCACTTGGCGATCTCTACCGTACCGACATCTACGCCTGGCCCGCCCAGCGTCGGTACCCGACGCGCGACGGCACCGTGGAGTCCTGGATGGCCCGTCTCGACGGTGCGCTGGCGACCGCGGACGGCGCGCTCGAACACGTTCGGGATCGCGCGGTCGTTTCCTTCTTTGCCGCGGGAATCGGTGCCGGGCGCAAGCAGGAAGCCGAAGTGCCGGTCTCAAGTCCGACCGCTGGTCAGGGCTGACCGCGGACCGCAACCGGATACGATTGACAGGAATCATCCATGAACACCAAGACCGTGCGCGCCTTGCTGGCGCTTGTTCTGCTGGCCCTTTGCCTGGCGACGTCGGCCGAGGACGCCGTCGAAGGCGAGGCTGTCGCCTTCGCCACGACGACGGTCGAGGGCGAAGCCTTCGACCTCGAAGCCCATCGAGAGGGATGGGTTGCCGTGAACTTCTGGGCGACCTGGTGCAAACCGTGCCGCAAGGAGATTCCGGATCTGGACTCGCTGCACCGGGAGCGCCAGGACGTGACGGTGCTCGGTCTGGCCTTTGAGGAAGTTCCGCCGGCCGAGGTGATCGCGTTTCTCGAGGACTACGACGCGAGCTATCCGATCGCCATGGTCGACGTTTACGATCCGCCGGGCGCGTTCGGAGTTCCCAGGGTCCTGCCGACGACGGTGATGGTCGATCCGCAGGGCCGGGTGGCGAAGACCTTCGTGGGGCCGGTGACAAGCGAGGAGATCAAGGCGTACATCGACGGCGAGGGCGCGCCTTGAGCGAAGCAGCCCTGCGCTTCCTGGTCTCCGGCCGCGTCCAAGGGGTTTTCTTCCGGGCGTCGACTCGGCAGCAGGCCGAGCGCCTGGCGCTGCGGGGGCACGCCATCAACCTGGATGACGGCCGGGTCGAAGTGATTGCCGCCGGTCTGTCCGAGGACCTGAATCGTCTTGAGGTCTGGCTCTGGAAGGGACCGCCCGCAGCGCGGGTGGATGCCGTCGAGGCCATGCCCTGGGACCGCGAGGTGCCCGAGGGCTTCCGGACGGGCTGAGGCGCGGAGCGAGGGAGCAGGCTCGGGCTCCGCCGGCTGGCCTTGCACCGCTCAGCCCTCGGCCAGCGCGGCCAGCTGAGCGGCCTGGTGCTCCTGGATCAGCGGGCCGATGACTGCGTCCATTCCCCCTTGGACCACGTCCTCGAGCTTGTACAACGTCAGGTTGATTCGATGGTCGGTGACCCGACCCTGGGGGAAGTTGTAGGTACGGATTCGCTGGGAGCGATCGCCGCTGCCCACGAGATCCTTCCGCTCGGCCGATTGCTCCGCCCGCTGCTGCTCTCGCTGCGTGTCGAGCAGTTTCGCCCGAAGGAGCGTCATGGCCCGGGCCTTGTTCTTGTGCTGCGAGCGCTCGTCCTGGCACTCCACGACGATGCCGGTGGGCAGGTGCGTGATCCGGATGGCGGAGTCGGTGGTATTCACGTGCTGCCCGCCCGCTCCGGAGGACCGGAAGGTGTCGATTCGGAGGTCGTTGTCCGCGATGGCGACATCCTCGATCTCGTCGAGCTCCGGGAGGACGGCCACGGTGCACGCCGAGGTGTGGATACGTCCCTGACTCTCGGTCTCCGGTACCCGCTGCACGCGATGGACACCTGATTCGAACTTCAGTCGCGAATAGACGGAGTCGCCTGCAACCCGGGTGATGATCTCCTTGAAGCCGCCGTGCTCCCCGCCATGGCTGCTGAGCACCTCCATCCGCCAGCGGTACTGCTCCGCGTAGCGCTCGTACATGCGGAACAGATCTCCGGCGAAGATGGCAGCCTCGTCGCCACCGGTGCCCGCGCGAATTTCGAGAAAGACGTTGCCCTCATCGCGCGGATCGCGCGGCAGCAGCAAAAGCTGCAGCTCCTGCTCCAGTTCGCTAAGACGGCTGCGATGGGTATCGAGTTCGTCCTGGGCCAGCTCCCGCAGCTCGGGGTCCGCGAGCATCTCTTCGGCGTCGGCAATGCCCCGGTTGGCGCCCTGATAGTCACCCATGGCCTGGACCACGGGCTCGAGCTGGGCATATTCCCGCGAGAGTGCCGTGAACCGGCTCTGGTCGGCGATCGTGTCGGGGTCCGCGAGCAGCGCCGAAAGCTCTTCATGCCGGTCGACCAGGCGACCGAGCTTCTCCAGCAGAGACGCCTGCATCAGCGGTCGCGGGGCGGCTTGATGGTGAGGATCTCGCGCGCCGCGTCGAGGATATCCGTGCGGCCTTCCTCACCGGCTCGACGGAGATTGGAACTCGGCGCATGCAGCATTTTCTGGACCAGCTGATGGGCGAACTTCTCGAGCACCTCGCTGGGCTCCTGGCCGCTCTCGATCTGCTGGCGGGCGCGGTCGGTCAGCTCGCCCCGGATCTCGTCGATGAAGGCCCGGTAGCCGCGGATCAGACCGACGGCGTCCTGGGCCTGGAGCCAGCGCATGTACTGGGCGGTCTGGACATCGATCACCGAGTCGGCTTGGCGAGCGGCTTCCTGGCGCTTCTGCAGGCCGTTGTCCACCACGCCTTCGAGGTCGTCGACGGTGTAGAGATAGATGTCCTCGAGCGTGCCGATACCCGCCTCGACGTCCCGGGGGACGGCGAGGTCGACGATGAAGACCGGCTTGCGCTTCCGCGATCGCAGTGCGGTGTCCATCATGGTGGTCGTCACGACCGGCTCCTGCGATCCCGTGGAGCTGAAAATCAGGTCCGCCTTGCCCAGGTACTTGCCGACTGCCTCCAGCGGAATCGCCGTGCCTTCGAAGCGATGGGCCAGCTCCTGGGCACGCGAAACCGTACGATTCGCAACGATGAGATGGCCTACGCTGTCGCCGCGCGTGAGATGCTGGGCCGCGAGGTCGATCGTCTCGCCGGCGCCGATGAGCAGGACGGTCTTGTCGCGGAATGCTCCGAACAAGCGCCGCGCCATGGTGACGGCAGCGAAGGCGACGGACACGGGCTCGCGGCCGATTTCGGTGTCCGTACGAACCTGCTTGGCGGCGGAGAACGTGTGCTGGAAGAGGCGGTCCAGGACGGACTTGACGCTCGACGCTTCGCGGGCGAGCCTGTAGGCCGTTTTCATCTGCCCGAGAATCTCGGGTTCGCC
>JBCCZC010000163.1:0-11439 GCA_039188505.1 Pseudomonadota bacterium
CCGTGGGGTCGACGACGACCAGCGCACCGCGGTCTGCGCCGGCGCCGTCCTCGCCCGGCGCGCCGACGACCATCGTGCCACCATCGAGGGCAACGGCCGCGCCGAAGGCATCGCCGGCAGCGTCGCCTTCGAGGTCGCCCCGGTCGGTGAAAGCCAGATTCTGCTGGATCTGATCGATGAGCCGGACGCTGCCGGTACCCAGCGCGGGCGCGCCGATGGCCACGGTACCGCCGCTCGCGGCAATCGCCTGCCCGAAGCGGCTACCGGCTGCGGCGCCGCCCGGCACGATCTTGCGGTCGTCGATCACGCTGTTGGCGCCATCCAGCCGGAAGACGTGTGCGGCGCCGGCGTCGGCCCCGTCCTCGTCGTCGCGCGGCGCGCCGATCGCGACCAGGGTGCCGTCGAGGGAGACCGACGCGCCGAAGTCGTCGCCATCGGCGTCGGAGGAGAAATCGGCCTTCATGTCCCAGGCCCCCGTGGCGCGCTGGTAGAGCGCCGCCTGCAGCGGCGTTCGACCACCCTTCGCGGTGCGCGGCGTGCCGGGCGCTCCGACGAGCAATCGGTCTCCGACGAGGGCCAGCGCCGCGCCGAAATTCTGGGCCAGGCGATCGGCGGGTACGGCAATCACGGCGTCCAGCACCAGCGTGCCGCCTTCGATGCGGAAGATCCGCACCTCACCGGCACCGCCGTCGACGCCGGGGCGCCCGATCGCGACAAGGCTGCCGTCCGTGGCGACGGCCTCGCCCAGCCGATCGTCGGGCGCGGGATCGGGTGCTGGCGGCACAGCCGCCTCACCGAGGTCGTCGAGCGAGAAGACGATGCTGTCGGCATAGCCGTCGTTTGATATCCCAGAGCTGCGCGTCAGGATGATCGCGATCTCGACCTGGCGGCTACCGGGAGGAACTGTCGCGGCGTTCACGCGTTCGATGAGGCCCGTCGTGTTGGCACGCTCGCCCGGTGCCACCGGGCCGATGGTCGCGCTCCCCAGGGCGATGCCCTCGTCATCGAGGAACGTCGCCACGACGGCGGCGGCGTCGCCCTGGTTCGAGAACCCGCCGAGCCAACCCGAGAGTGTGTAGCGCTGCGCGCCGGCATCGATGCGGGCGGCAGCCGCGGACAGATCGAGCAGCTGGACGGCGCGGGATAGCGACGACTGGCCGCCCTGGAAGAATCCCGCGCCTCGGTCCGATGGTCCGGGACTGTTCTCGTCGGGCCAACCGCCGGTCGTCGAACCCCACTGGATGCAGTTGAAGGTGCCGTCGGTCACAATCCATTCCGGCACCACGACCTGCGGCGAAGAGTTGAGTGCGCAGGGCGCTTCCTCGGCGCCCGGATTGCGAACCAGGTTGGCCTGTCCGAGCGCCCCATGGGCTGCAACGGTCAGTGTCGAAAGCAGCAGCAGCCGCGCTACGAGTCCCTTCGCCATGACGTGTGGTTCTCCACCCTGCCTGCCCCGACCATAGCGAACCGGCAGCGGGTTACAAGGGAGCGAGTGACCTACTGCTGACCGAACCGCGCCTCGAGGGCGGATACCTCGGCGCCGAGGCCTGCGCGCTCGAGCATGGTCCCGTAGTCATCGACGAGCTGGCCCAGGTCCGGATTGTCGACGCGGGAGGCGCCGCCGGCCGCCGCAAGTTCCGCCAGCGCCTCCTCGTAGACGGTCCGCGCATCGTCGAAGCGCTCCTGGTCCCGCAGGTTGTTTGCAAGCGACCAGCGGGTGAGCCCCTGCCAGTAATCATTCTCCGGCTCGACCGCATCGAAGACCGCCACGGCATCGAGCAGCACCGCTTCGCCCTCGGGATACCGGCGCAGGCCGTCCGAGAGCACCCAGCCGAGGTTGTTCAGCGCCATCCCGGTCATCTCGTGGTCCTCGCCCAGGTCCCGGCGCAGGATCGAGAGCTGTTCCCGCAGCTGCGCCTCGGCGCCGGCCCAGTCGCCGAGATCGGTGGCGTTGATGGCCGACTCCTGGAGCACACGGGCCACTTCGAGGTGATCATCGCCGAGGGACGTGCGGAAGAGGGCCTCCGCCCGGTCGAAGTACTCGGCCGCGGTTTCCGGCTGTCCCTGGAAGCGATAGAGCGAACCGAGGTCGAGGTAGGTCTGGCCGATGTCGGGGTGATCTGGCTCGAGGACGCGCTGCTGGACCGCGAGCCCGTCCGTCATGTGGCCCTCCGCCGCGTCGAACTCGCCGATGTTGCGCTCGATGCTGCCGAGCAGGAGGAGTGAATCCGCCACCTCGAAGTGATCGTCCCCAAACGCCTGGCGGCGGAGCGAAACCGCCCGCCCGAGGGTTTCGATCGCCTCGATGGACTCGTCCCACCGACCGAGGCTGCCGAGAAACCAGCCCAGGTGATGGTACGCCTCGCCCAGCGCGGCCGGCGCCGGCGGCACCGCCCCCTCGAGGATCGCCACGGCCTCACGATAGGTCGCTTCCGATTCTTCGACTTCGCCCTGATAGACGAGCACGGCCGCGAGTGCCACGAGGGCATCCGCCCGGGCCGCGACCTCGGGATCGGGCTGTACCGCAAAGCTCGAGACCGCGCGTCGGAGGAGCCCCTCGGCCTCGTCGAAGCGTGATTGGAGCCGATAGAGGTTGCCGAGGCGGGTCATGCTCGCAGCGACGTCGGGATGGTCCGGTCCGAGCTCAGTTTCCTGGACGGCAAGATTCTTCTCTGCCAGCCCGACCGCCTGCTCATACAGCCCCAGGTTGCCGTAGACGTTGCCCATGGTGCCCATGAGGCGCGCACGCAGGATTGGCTGCTCCGCGAGCTCACGGTCGATGCGCGCCGCACCCTTGTCCAGCAGCTCCCGGGCGGTGATCGAGTTGCCGCGGGCCTCGCCCGGGTCGGACACCCGGAACAGCTCGGTCATGAAGCCCGCAACCTGCTCGGCGCGGTCGGCCTCGAGGCGCGCCTCCGCCTCGGCGGCTCGGGCCCGCAGCAGGCCGACAGTCGTGCCGACGATCCCGCCGATCAGCGTCAGCAGCACGAGGAGGCCCGCAGCAACGCCGACGCGATGCCGCCGGACGAAGCGCCCGACCCGGTAACGGACGCTCGGCGGCCCCGCAAGGACGGGTTCGAAGGCCAGATGGCGCTCGACGTCGGCGGCGAACTCGGCGACCGAGTCGTAGCGGTGATCGCGTTCCTCCGCCAACGACTTCATCAGAATCCAGTCGATGTCCCCCTTGATCGCGCTCTTCAGTTCGGACAGCGACTGACTGCGCCGCCGCGCGATCAGCGAGAGCTGGGTCGAATCGCCCTTCGTGAGCCGGGTCAGGGGGCGGACTGACGGCGCCCAGGTCGGGCCCGTCGGCTGCGTCGACTTCCGTTCGGGTTTCAGCGGCGCGCCCGGTTTGGTTCCCAGCAGCAGCTCGTAGAGGACGACGCCGAGGGAGAAGACATCGGTACGGGTATCGAGATCCTGGCTGGCGGCGAGCGCCTCGGGGCTCATGTAGGCCGGCGTGCCGATCGCGCGCTGCCCCGTCAGCTCCGCGGCTTCCGTCAGGGGCTCGTCCACCGCCTTGGCGATACCGAAGTCGATGATCTTGGGCACCGGCCTGCCGTCGACTTCGGTGACGAGCACGTTGGCGGGCTTGAGGTCCCGGTGGAGGATGCCCTTCTGGTGGGCGTGCTGGACGCCGGCGCAGACGTCGATGAAGAGCCGCAGGCGACCTTCGACGGACAGCTTCTTCTTGTCGCAGTAGCGATGGAGCTCCTCTCCGGGAACCTGCTCCATGGCGAAGTAGGGAAACCCGTCCGGGGTTGCGCCGGCCTCGTGGAGCGCGGCGACGTTCGGATGCGAGAGGCGCGCCATGGCCTGACGCTCGGCCTCGAAGCGCACCAGCGCGTCGTGGCTGCGCAGGCTCGCATGGATCACCTTCAGAGCAACCGTGCGCTCGAAGGGCTCGCTCTGCTCGGCGAGGTACACCGCGCCCATGCCCCCCTCACCGAGGGTCTTGAGGATGCGGAAGTGGCCGATGGACTCCGGATGGCGACCCTCGAAGGGATCAAGCGCCGGGTGGTCCTCGGGTGCGGTAGCACCGCGGCTGACCATCTCGGTGGACTCGTCGTCAGCGGCCGCGGGCTCGCCGCGGACCCGCTGCGTCGCGTTCGGATCGACCTGCCCCGGCACGATCTGCGTGGCGTCGTCGTCCCCCTGGCCCGGAACGATGCGGGTAGCGTCTTCGTCCTCCTGGCCGGGAACGATGCGCGTAACGTCTTCGTCGTGCTGGCCCGGAACGATGCGGGTGACGTCTTCGTCATCCTGGCCGGGGAAGGCCCGGGTCGCATCCTCGTCGAACGGCCCACCGCCGAACGCTCGGGTCGTGTCACCATCGTCCTGCGCCGGGAAGACCTGCGTGGCCTCCGCATCGCTCTGCTCCAGGAACACCTGCGTAGCGTCGTCATCGGCCTGGCCGGGAACGATGCGAGTCGCGTCCTCGTCGTACGGCGTGGTGTCCGGCTTTTTCGGTGGTGGCGAGCGCTTCGGCATGGAGTCAGCCCGGGGAAGACCTCGGGCTAGCTTAGCGCCTTACCGCGGCGGACGAAGCACCCCGCCGCCGCCGGCCGGGCAGACGATCGCCGCCGACACCTCGTTGCCATCGAGGTCGGCGAGTGCCGAGTTCACGCCGGGGCCCAGCGCGTCGATGACCGTGAGACCCGGCGTGTTGCCGTTGATCCGGGCCGTCCCCGCCCAGGGCTCCTCTTTGTTGCTGCAGAGCTCGACGTGGTGGCCAAAGTGATCGAACTCGACCACCCGTTCCTTCGACATGAGGGTGTAGCCGAGGCACTTCAGATCCTCGGCGTCGACGGTGCCGTTGCCATCACAGTCGCTGACGGTCGCCGGCGCCGTACCGTTGACGACGACCGCCCGCAGCGTCACCCGGGTCCCGTCGATGCTGACGGCCGGCACGTTGATGGGGCCGGCGTCGATCCGGTTGGCGGTGCCCTCACCGCCGAAGAGGCTGAGAACACAGTCGCCTTCCACCGGCCCGTAGCACGGATCGAGGATCTGCAGCGGTGAGAACAGGAAACGCGGTACGTGCAGGGAGGTCTTGATCTCCGTCTTGGCCTTCTGGGTCCTCAACTCGAAGGACACCGAGTTCATGAGGCCCGCGAGATTGTGGCGCTCCTCGGGAAACTTCCGCTCCCAGCTCACCAGCAGCGGATCGGAGAGACCGCTCTCGCAAGCCGAGTCGGGCGGACAGTCGCTGACAAGATCCTCATAGACGATCCCCACGCCCGTATCACTGAGCAGGACCAGCCCCGGTAGATCGTCATTGGCGCCGTAACCGATGCCGTCCTGACTGCCGTTGGGCAGGTTCGGGCCGCCCCACTGGGGCCGACTCGTGGTGTTGGCGAGTGCCGCGCGAAGATCTGCGCGACCGTGCTGATCGACCGCCCCCGGCATGTCGATGTCGGACGTGAAGCCGACGAAGCGCTCGAGATTGTCCTCCTCGCAGAAGAAGAACGAGGAGAAGCCCTCGAAATAGGGGCAGTCGTCATCATCCCGATAGAGGAGCCAGCTCGGCTCGCCCGCTTCGGGATAGAGGCTACCCGGCTCGCCGAAGCTGGGCACCGTGACACCGAGCAGCGTGTTCTCATTGGCCCGCAGGCGCAGCTCGAGCAGCCAACCCGACCGGTACTGGATCGAGTCGAAGGTCGGCTTGGCCTTCCCGGGCGACACGAACTGCAGGTTGATCGGCGCCGCACCAGCCGTGAACGTGACGGCGGTGAGCAGCAGGGCGGAAAGCAGCTTCGAACGATTCATGGGCAGTTGAGCGCGACGGTCGGGGATGATGACGGCGAAGTCTAGCAACGGGAGACCTACGCCCCGGCCGACGCTTCCCGATCGTCACACTCGTTGACGATAGTGGCAGGCAGCCGGCGCGATCGCCGACTGCCTGCAGCAGTCGCTCAGAAGGCGTACTGGTAGCCGATGGTGGCGGTCCAGTCCGTCTCGAGCTGCGGACCATCGAGGTCCTGCTCGAGCGGATAGAGGAACTCGATCCCGAGCCGGTGGCCGCGCCAGCTGCCGGTGCCGGCCAGATTGGCGCCGAGGCCGAGGTCGAGACGCTTTACACCCTGACGGTTGGGATCCGCCGTCTGGACGGGCGCCATGATGCGCGGGTCCATACCGTCGATGTTGCCGCGATCGAAGTACTCGAGCCGCGCCGACAGGCTGAGTACCGGCCGGACCAGCCAGGCACCCCAGCCGCCGATCCGGTGCTCGTTGCCGAGGGTATAGCCGTTGTCATCTCCCGTCCGGAAGACGCCGGACCACTGAGCGCCCCAGCTGAAGCGATCGGCAAAGCCTGCGTAGGTGAGGCCGCCGAGGACATCGTAGGTGCCCGAGCCCAGCTGCATCGGGTAGGGCAGGCGCAACGTGGGCTGCATGCCCGTCGGCGCCAGGACCTGCCCGGTCTCGTCGGTATCGCCCGTGGGCAGGCTGGCGCCGATGGTCAGGTGCCAGCGGTCGGTCTCCGTGTGCCGGAGACTGACCAGCGCCGACAGGCGCGTGTCGCCGATGCCGCTCGCACTCGTCCGGAAGGAACCCAGGCGGTCGGTGCCCGAGGGGCCGGCGAAGGTGACGTGGTCCATGACCTTGTCGACGTAGTTCACCATGCCCATGAGCGTCACGCGGTCGGACGGCGCGTACATCGCTCCGAACATGTGCATGTCCATCGTCATCTCGACGGGCACCACGCGCAGCGTCGGCGGCTGCATCGGCGCCCCGAAGAACGGATTCGCGGCCGTCGTGACGATCTCCTCGGGGGTGATGTCGTCCTCGCCGTCGCGGTTGTCCGCCATCGACATGCTCATGAAGCGATAGGAGAACATCCACTCGCCCTTGCTGTGGAAGTGGTCCCCCATGACGCCGATCGGCGCATGGTCGTCGGCTCGCACGGCATGATCGGCGAGCGCGGGCGTGGCGCAGAGCCACGCGCAAGCGACGGCCAGCGCCGTCGCACGCAATCTGTACTGCATCGTTCTTTCCTCGAATTGTGTGTCGCAGGTGGCCGCGCAGCGGCCATGGCTTCAGCAGTGTCGAGGCGGAGGAGGAGCTCGCGCAGGCGGACGGAGTGACCGCCACCGGGGTCCGGGAGATGCCGGGATCGCGAAGGCGACCGGCGGCAACGGCTCGGGCGATAAGTCGAAGGCAAGCGCGGGCGCGCGGTCACCGCCGTCAAAGCCGAAGCCCAGGGGGCAGAGGTTGCTGGAGTCGACTCTCGGTGCGCCGTCCTCCACATCGCCGCCGTGATCGTGGTGATGGTGGTGGTGGTGATGCGCGCTTGCGCCGGCGGGCGACAGCACCCCTTGGGGTAGACCCTGGTGGCAGAGCTGGACGAGCCAGCCGCTCGCCGCGCTGCCGGGCATGAAGCCAGCCGGGAACAGCAGGCGGAGAACGATCGCGCCCGTCGCAAACCACGTCACGAGGCGGCGCGATTCATGGTTTCCGGGGACGCGCTTCATGGGTCGTGATTGTCTCGCAAGAGCCACCGCAAAGCACCCCGCTTGGCGGCTCCCCGGACCCGCCGTGGCTGCCTTCACGAAACGCCATCGGCGTTCGGCTAAGGTGGCCGTCGCTCTGCAGCGACCCTTCTCTCGGTCGCGCTTCCAGGGTCGACGTCTTCACATTTGACAAAAAACTTGCTGAGCGCAACTATCGGCTGCCGCAGCCGATGTGCGTGCCCTCGGGGGGGCCGAAGACCGCACATCCGGCGCTGGTCTGCGCCCCGCTGCGTTTCGCGCCGCCGTCCCGGCGGCTTCCTGTCATTGGGAGGATTCAATCTTGAACAGAACCCGATTTCTCGCGGTGGCGCTCGGCGCCTGCACCGCCTTCTCCACTCACGCCCGTGAGCCGCTCCTGCCGGAGCTTGCACCGGGTGCAGAACCCAACCTGAAACAGTCTGTCGGTAAGATCGGCGGGCCCCTCGCGGCTCTCGCGGAGCGTCGCCTCGGCGCCAAGGGCGGCCAGGTCACCGGCGACCTCCCGGCGGACTTCGATCTGATGACGCTGCCGATCGTCGGCGATCACGTCGTGATCGACGTCATCGCTGCCGGTGACGGCGCAGCGCTCCTGGGCGAGCTGCAGGCGCTGGGCCTGCGCAATGGCGCAAGCTATGGCCGCGTGGTGTCTGGCGAGATCCCGATCGCCCAGCTCGACGCCCTGAACGCCATGGCGTCGGTGCAGGCGGCCTATCCCGCGGCGGCGACCTCGAATGTCGGTGTCGTCACCTCCCGTGGTGACATCGCGCAGAACTCCGACGCCGCGCGCTCGGAAGAGGACGTCAAGGGCCGCGGCGTGCGGGTCGGCGTGCTCTCCGACTCCTACGACTGCCTCGGCGGCGCAGCCGCGGACATCGCGTCCAAGGACCTGCCGAAGGCCAAGCGTATCGATGTCCTGCAGGAAGGCCCGTGCCCGGCGAGCGACGAAGGCCGCGCCATGATGCAGATCATCGCGGACGTCGCCCCGAAAGCGAAGCAGGCGTTCCATACGGCCTTCGGGGGCCAGGCGGTCTTCGCCAACGGCATCATCGCGCTGGAGGAAGCCGGCAGCGACGTCATCGTCGACGACGTCATCTACTTCGCCGAGCCGATGTTCCAGGACGGCATCATCGCCCAAGCCGTGGACACGGTCGTCGGGCGTGGCTCCGCCTACTTCTCCTCGGCGGGTAACAACGCGCGGGATGCGTGGGATTCCGGCGATGCCGGCTTCGTGTCCTCCGGCAGCCTCGGCGTCTTCGGCGGCGTTCGCCACGACTTCGACCCGGGCCCGGGCGTGCAGCCGCTGCAGCGGATCACGTTCTTCCCCGGTTCATCGGCCACGTTCTCGATCCAGTGGGCATCGCCCTACGCCTCGGCCGGCAGCCCGACCGGCGCCACGAGCGACATCGACGCCATCATCTACCTTGACCCGGCCGGCACCGTCCCGCTGCTGGCGCTTTCGGGCACGGCCTTCAACACCGGTGGTGATCCAATCGAGCTGATCGGCCTGACCTACACGGGCGCTACGCCGATCGACATCTACCTCGGCCTGGAGCTGTTCGAAGGTCCGGCGCCGGCGTTCATCAAGACCGTGTACTTCGAAAGCGGCGCGGGCATCGCGCTCGACCCGGCAACGAACAGCGGCTCGAGCTTCGGCCACGCCAACGCAACGGGCGCGGTTTCCGTCGGCGCGTCGGCCTGGTTCAATACCTTCGCGTTCAACGAGACCTGCGATCCGGCCTGCCTGAACGGCTTCTCCTCGGCCGGGCCGACGCCGATCTTCTTCGACGCAGTCGGTAACGCCATCGCTCCGGAGGTCCGCCTCAAGCCCGAGATCGTCGCGCCGGATGGCGCCAACACGACCTTCTTCGGTGGCGACCTGTCGTTCTCGATCCCGGGCACGAACGAGCCGGACGGCTTCCCGAACTTCTTCGGGACGTCGGCCGCAGCGCCGCACGCTGCCGCCGTCGCTGCGCTGATCCTCGAGGAGGAGGATGAGCTCTCGCCCGCGGGCGTCTACGCGGCCCTCGAGCAGACCGCGCAGGACATGAACGAACCGGGCTTCGACTTCGACACCGGCTTCGGCTTCATCGACGCGCTCGCCGCCATCGAGGCGGCCGACGACATCGAGGACGATGATGATGACGACGATGACGACGACGATGACGACGACGATGACGATGACGACGACGACGACGACGACGACGACGATGATGACGACGACTGATTGAGGTCGAACTCGTCTGAATTCGCGGCCCGGCCGGCAACGGTCGGGCCGCTTTCACTTCCGCGGTACGCTATTCGAAGCCGCTGGCGAAGGCGCGATCCGAATCGCGCACGTGCTCGCGGAGAAAATCCCACGCCAACGCGGGTCCCTCGACGTCGTGGTTCTGGGGGCCAAGGAAGCGCTCGAGGAAGGCAGACAGCTGCCGCAGGATGCTCGGCATCGCGTGGCCACCGCCTTCCATAACGAGGTAGGCGACCGGAGCATCACCGGGGCCGGCGCGGAAGTCCTCCCGGGTGATCCGCGAGCCGTCGTCCGGATCGAGATCGGGCAGTTCGGACCGCTTGGCACCTCCGACGACCGCATTCCGAACCGTCCAGTAATCGCGCGTTTCATCCGCCGAGAGCACGAGCCCGCGATCGCTCGCCACCTGACCGCCGGCAAAGGGCATGAGCGGGTCGGCCGTGCCTACGACCACGAGCATGGGCACGGGCCGGCGGGTCTCGACGCACTCGCTGTTCGCCGGCCGGTTGGCGATGAACGTCGCTATCGCGGCGAAGGGCGCCGGCGCCTCATCGGCGAGACGGAAGCTCATCATCCCCCCGTTGGAGCTGCCGCCGACATAGATGCGATCGGGATCAACGCCGAGCGTGTCGACGGCCCAGGCCGCGAGCGCGACGATGAAGCCGACGTCGTCCGCCGTGCTCGTGGCCGCACCGGGCTCGGTCCGGCAGTCGTTCCACTGCTGCTGATCCCCGAAGGCATCACCGGTCTCGACGTTGACCCCGTTGGGCAGCAGCAGGACAAATCCGTCATCTTCGGCGACGTCCAACCAGGTCCCCGCGGGATTGCGATCGACCACCTCACGCATGCTCGAGCCGCCCCCGTGCAGGAGGATCATAAGTGCCGGCGCCGGCGCCACCGTGGCGGGAACGAAATAGCGGAAATAGCGCGTCGTACCGGCGGCATCGAACGGCCGATCGTCATACCAGCCCGGCGCCGGCTGGGCGATGGTCGCCGCACTCCAGAGCCAGAGGAGCGCTAGCAAAAGCGGTCGCATGGGTCTTCCTTGCAGCTGTCGGCACTCCTGGAAACGCAGCAGCCGTCCACCGGTTGACCGGGCTTCAGCCGAGATAGCGGGCGACGATCCGATCCAGGCCCTTCCGGTCGAGGGGCTTGACGTAGTACTCGGTGACGCCGGCCTCCGCCGCCGCGGCCGTCATCTCTGGCAGCGCATCGGCGCTCAGGGCCAGGATCGGAACACGCCGGGTGGCAGGTCGGTCCCGCAAGGCCCTCGCGGTCGCCACGCCGTCCATGCCCGGCATGTGCATGTCGAGAACGACCAGGGTCGGCCGCAGCCCCTCGTCGACGAGGGCCAGAGCCGCGGCGCCGCCCTCGGCGACGGTGATGCGGGCTCCCGAGCGCCGGAAGAACGCCGCCAGCGAGTCCCGGACGAGATCGTTGTCGTCGATGAGCAGCAGCGAGTGTCCACCCACACCTGCGGCGTCCCCGCCGGTACCTGGCGACTCGGCATACTGGGCTCCGGGCACCGGGACCCGGGCCGTACACTGGGCACCGCCGTCCGGGTGGTTCTCGGCTTCGAGCGTTCCGCCCATCAGTTCCACGAGGCGTCGGGATACGGCGAGGCCGAGCCCCGCCCCAGCGGCCTCCTCGGTCTCCGCAGTCTCGAACGCCTCGAAGAGCTGGTCGACGTCGTCCGTCGTGATC
>JBCCZC010000164.1:0-11369 GCA_039188505.1 Pseudomonadota bacterium
ACTGGGGCACCGTGCGCGAGGCGTTGATCCTCAGCGCCATCTACTTCGGGGTGCTGGGGGGCGTCGAGGCCACGGGGATCTATGCGTCGATGCGCCGACACTGGCCGGACGAGCCACCCGTCCGGCTCACTCGCCTGGAGATGGACGATCGCGAACGGGCGAAGCGGGATCAACGGTCCCGCTAGGTCGCAACCGACTCTCCGCGACACAACGGACTGACGTGAACTATGCTGCTGAATGAAGCAGGGACGGTGGCGTTCCATTTCACCATGAAGGGGGGAGCGTGCGCAGAAGGACAATCATGCTGCTGGCGGCAATGCTGGCTGCTGTCGCCTCCGGAGTGGAAGAGCAGCGAACGATCAATACGATCGCCGGTGGCTACACGGGCGACGGTCTTCGGGCCGACAGCAACGCGATCGGATTGAGTTCGCCCAGCGGCCTCGCCATCGATGATCAGGGCAATCTGTTCATCGCCACGGTCGATCATCGAATCCGCAGGATCGACGCGTCGACGAACATCATCGACACCTTCGCCGGCACCGGCGAGTCGGGGCTCGTCGGTGATGAGGGTCCCGCCAACCGGGCTTCCTTGAACCAGCCAGCTGATATCGAATTCGATTCGGCCGGAAACCTGCTCCTGGTCGACCGACTCAATCACGTGATTCGTCGCATCGACCTCGAGACAGGGGTCATCTCGAGAGTCGCGGGTACCGGGGCCGGGGGATTCGCCGGCGACGGCGGGTCCGCGCTTGCGGCCAGCTTCCTGCGGCCGCTCGGGCTGGCGCTGGATGGCGACGACAACATCTTCGTTGCCGATCAGTTCAACGGCCGGGTTCGCCGGATCGATGCCCAAACGGGCGAGATCAGCACGGTGGCGGGCAACGGCGGTTTCGAGACCTCGGGCGACGGCGGCCCCGCCGTGGACGCAGGGCTGGATTTCGCCCTGCTGGACGTGGCCATCGACAGTGCCGGCAATCTACTGGTCCTGACCAGCACCCGGGTACGCATGGTGGACGCGGCGACCGGCCTCATCGACACGCTGCTCGGGGGAGGCGACGCAGCGCCCGACGACGGCGTGGCTGGCACGGAAGCGTCGTTCTCATCGATCGGGGCATTGCTCGTCGGTGATGATGACGACGTTTTCGTCGCCGATCTGGGGAGAATCTACCGCCTCGACCGCGATTCCGGAGACCTGAGCGTCGTGGCGGGGAGCATAGTTGGCAGGGACGACGGGGAGGTGCCCGCCGCTGATGCGCGGTTCTTCCTTCCCGCCGCGCTCACCTTCGATGCTCAGGGCAACCTGTTCGTGGCCGATCAAGGCAACAATCGAATCCGGCGGATCGACGCTGATCTCACTACGGTGAGAAACGTGGCCCAGGGCCTGGTCGGCAACGGCACCGCAACCAACGTGTCCGTATTGAATGGGCCCATGAGCATCGCGACGGACAGTCAGGGCAATGTCTTCCTGGCCGACGAGAGCCATCATCGGATTGCACGCATCGAGAGCGGCTTGCGGAACATCGACACGGTCGCAGGGACCGGGGTCCGAGGCAGCTCCGGGAACGGCGGACCGGCCGTGAACGCGACCCTGGATTTTCCAGGCGCCGTGGCGGTCGGACCGGATGCCGCGGTATATTTCTCGCAAAGCGGGACGATCCGGCGGATCGATCCCGACACCGGGATCATCGATTTCCTCACCTTCGGTCCGCCCGCGTCCTTTTTCGTCATGGATCTTGATCCGGGGGGAGCGATCTTCGTGCCGAACGCCAACGCTCATGTCGTCCGACGATGGGACCCGGATACCGAAGAATGGAGTGTCGTTGCGGGAACCGGGGAGCCCGGCTATAGCGGCGATGGCGGCCAGGCGACTGCGGCGCAGCTGAATTTCCCGTCGGACGTCACCGTCGACGGCGACTCGCTGCTCATCGCAGACACCGACAATCATGTGATTCGGCGAGTCGACCTGGAATCTGGCGTCATCGAAACGCTGGCAGGCAACGGCGATCGCTCGACGATCGACTCGCCGGATCCGCTCTCGGCGTCCTTCATTGATCCTCGTCGAGTCACTCGCGGCGCCGACGGATCGACGTTCGTGCTCGAGCGTCGGCTCCTGCGTCGAATCGACGGGCTGACCGGTGCCGTGGAAACCTATGCCGGAAACGGTCTCGAGGGGTTTTCCGGAGACGGAGGGAATGCCCTGGACGCTTCATTTTTCACCGGCAACGCCGATATTGCCGTCGATCCGCTTGGCAACGTGTATCTCTCGGATCCGTTCACGGGTCGGGTTCGTCGCATCGAGACGATCCGGCCGCGGCAGATCGACCCGGGTGCTTTACCTGGCGACGCGGTGGTTGGTAGCGCAGTGGCCGTCGATGACGCCTCTGTCATCGTCGGGGTCGCCGGCGACTCGGTGCTCATCTACGAGGAGATCGAGTCGATCGAAACGACGCCGGCGCAGGTCCTGCTACCGCCGCCGGGTGCCGCGGCTGACTTCGGTGCGGTTCTCGCCCGCAGTCCGGAGCTGCTGGTCGTCGGCGCGCCCGGAAACGCAGCCTTTGCCAAGGGGTCGGAAAGCACCTTGCAGGCGGCCATCTACGAGCGCCTGGGAACGAGCTGGCAATTCCTGGCAGGTATCAAGGGGCAGGGGGCGGTCACGGCCGATGACGGGTTCGGCAGCAGCATTGCGATCTCTGGCACGACCGTCGTGGTCGGTGCGCCGCGGGATGATGAAGGCGAAGCCATGGCGTCCGGAGCGGTCTACGTGTTCTCGGTGCAGCAGGGCTTGGTGACGCTGGACGAGAAGCTCAAACCCGTCGATCCCGTCGGCGGTGAGCGGTTCGGTGAGTCGGTTGCACTGAACACGGACATGCTGGTCGTCGGGTCGCCGGGTGCGCCGAAGCCGGGAACGTCGCTGACTGCGGGCTCGGCGACGCTCTACGATCGCGTTGCGGAAAACCTCATGGTCGCCGGCATCATTTCCCCGGACGAAGGCGAATCCGGTGACGAGTTTGGACGCTCGCTTTCCCTCGCGGGCGACGTGGTCGTCGTCGGCGCACCCGGAAGCGGGGACGGCAGCATCGCCAGCGGCGCGGCGTTCGTCTTCGACGGCGAGCTGCTGACCCAGCGGCAAACGCTCCTGCCCAGTCGGCCGAGCGAGGGCGGTGCCTTCGGATCGGCCGTCAGTGTCAGCGGCGGTCAGATCGTCATCGGCAGTCCGTTCGAGCCGATCGCGCCGGGCGCCAGCGGAGCGGTATACCGCTTCGACCAGTTCGTCGAGGCGGAGCGAATCGCCGCTGGAGCGGGTCAGCAGGCCTTCGGACTGGCCGTGGCGGCATTCGACGATCGCATTGCCATCGGGGCGCCAGCCACGGCCGTGGCCAAGGGTGGCGCCACCGAAGGAAGCGTCGGCGCTCGACGCGTCGCGCTCCGGTTCTTCTCCAACGGCTTCGAGCGGCGCTGATCAGCGCACTTGGCTAAACGCGCATCGCGCCGTAGATCCTATCGTGCTCGGAGATGATGCGTTCCGTCGTTGCCGGGTCCGGTGACCGGTCCCAGTTACCGCGCTCGTAGCTGCCGCCCAGCACCAGCTCGCCGGTGCGCGGGAACTGGTAGAGGAGGCCACGGCCGCCGCCGATCGTGGCGAAGTCCACAGCCGCGTCAGGAAGCACGAAGACCAGCTGTCCCTTGATCGGGACCAGCGATTCATCCCCGAAGAGTGCGCGCGAACCGAGCCCTGTGCAGTTGAAGATCACGCGCTCGTCGAGGGACAAGACGTCGTCCTCGGTGTCGAAGTGGCGGACGACGAACGTGCCGCTCTGGACCCTGAAATCCTGACGGAGCTGACGCAGGAAAACCCCGGGCTCGACGTGCATGGTGACAATGCGGCGCACGTGGGCCGTTGGAAACGGATGCTCGTGGGGTTGGAGATCGGCCACGGCGGCAAAAAGGTCCGGCAGGGTGCGCTCGTAGTAGCTGGGCGGGATCGGGTTCTCGTCCAGATAGTAGTTCTCGAGAAACGAGACGCCGTACCGCGGGCCGATGAGGTTCTGGAACGCATGGTGGCTGACGCGGCAGGCCCATTTGTACCGCTCAACGAAGTCCGCTGTGGCGACGCCCTCGTCGAAGATGCTCGTCGGTCCCCACTGGCCGGCCGCTACGTTGGATGTGCTGTGCCGCGACGGCGCATGGCTGTAGATGGTGACGTTCCATCCCGCGTCCTGCAGGAGCCGGGCAGTGGTCATGCCCATCGCACCCGCGCCGAGGACGGCCGCATTTCCGATCGGCAGCTCGGCGGCCTCACGGACCGCAAGGGCCGAGGAACCCCAGGAGATGGAAATACCACCGCCACCGTGACCGTAGTTGTGGATCAGAGCCCGGCCGTCGATATCGTCCCGCCGCACCACGAAACCTTCCGGGCGAAACGGGCGTTGTCCGGTGATGACCCGAACCACGCGGTCCATGGACACCCGCGGCGCGACAAAGGGACGCCGGGACAGCGGGCGCGCGTAGGTCGGGCGGCCGCTGGGCGTGCTGCCCGCGCATGCTGTCACGGCGATGGTCGCAGCAGCGCCGAGCGCCTTCAGTGCCGTGCGCCGGCCCAGCTGTTTGTCATCGTAGGTCATGCACATATTCTGGCACGCGACGCGCCAGAAAGATCGAGGGGCGACCGGGCGAATGATGGCCATTTCGGGGCATTGGGAAAGCCTCCGACCCGGGTGGTCGATAGGTTCCTTTCGATGCGAGCTGGGTCGACCGTGTCAATCCCGGCGCCGAAAGGGGCCTGCGCGCGATGACCCTCGTCAATCGCTGCCGTAGTACTCCTCGCTGCTGATGCACTCGCCATCGCGATAGGTGCTGCCGATCGCCTCGCATTCCTGCTCGGTCAGGTTCTTGACGCAGCCGTCTTCAGTCATGGTGCCGCCCCAGGCGGCGCATTGCGCTGCCGTCACATCCTCCGCTTCGGCGCCGTCGTCGCCGCACCCGGAAACCGAGATTGCGATCAGCATTGCCAGTACGGTCCGACCGAGTCTTGACACACGGGCATGCCAGCCGCCGTGGTGTAACGGCCGCACGGACCCGCAGCCCCTGGGGTCCCTGCGTTTCGCTGAGACGAAAGGGTCTGTCATGGCCTCAGACAGCGCACTATCGTTGTCGGCGTCATGAGCGAATTCGAATTCCTTGGTCATCGTTTTTCCAGACCTTCCGTGATCTTGCGCCCAAGGTGAGAGGGGCCATGTCAATCGTGCGTCCGACACCTGTCTGGGGTGCCTTCACATTCCTGACCAGCCAATCAACGGGCCCCCGCTGCGCCCAGCTACGCTAATTCGAGAAACCGCATCGTCGCTCCAGCTCCAGAAAAGGGCGCTGGATGGCCTCGATTACCGGTACGCCAAGGTGCTGCTCCATCCGCGCGCCGGACACCGAGTCGGCGGTGCAGCCAAGAATCAGCAATCGCGCGTGGTCCTCGTCGATGGCCGCGCGCCCGGCGGCCAGCAGCGCCGCCGAGGTTGCCGCGTTCGGTTCACCGAGTTCGGCCACGCCGACCCCGGCAACTCGGATCGACGCGAGCTCCTCGGTGCCCCCGTAGCGATCGATGCGTCTCGCGACGCGCCGGGTCCACGTGTCACGACCGACGATCACGCTGTAGGGCACGCCCGCTGCGCGGGCGAGAAGTATCGCGGCTTCGCAGGGGCCGGATACGATGCATGACGGTCCGGCAGCGTTGCGCGCGTCTTCCAGGGCCGTGTCGAAGAAGCAGCCGATCAGGATACCGTCGAGTCGTGCTGCGTTGTCCCGGCACCAGTTGACGATATCGTCGTGGACCGCGGCTTCGGCCGCCGGATCCTCGAGGTCGAGCGGCCGATCGGGCGGCAGCGAGGCGAACTCGACCTGTGTCTCCGGTGAGACCGCCGGTTCGAGCAGCGCGAGGGTCGATTCGCGGTAGGCGTCGGTGCCGATCGGATCGAGCCAGGCCAGGCGCACCTCAGCGCCTGCCGTCGTCTGCAGCGGCGCTGTCGACATACAGCAGGGGCCTCGTCAGGCCTGCTGCCCGGGAGATGGCCGGGAGCTCGTCGGCGAAGCGGCCGAGCAGCACGTCCCAGATCAGGGGCGGATTCTCGCCCGGGTAGACGTCCACGACGCCGCGCGCGCAATAGCGCAGGTACAGATGAAGAAGTACCGGCAGTTCGAAGAGCAGGAACTCCGGGCTCGGGGTCACTCCTGCGGGAAGCACCTCCCGGGACCGGGCGAGGATGGCGTCCCGGAACGCGCCACCCGCGGCAAACGCCGACCGCAGCTCTTCGTTCCAGGCGGGATCCGCCTCGTTCGCGACCGCTTCGAAGGAACGAACCGGCAGAGCCGGGCAGCGGTTGCTCCGAATACGTTGGACCATCTCGATCCGCTCTCGGGTGATGCGGTCGAGCTTTGTGAGTTCGCGCGCCCGCTCGTCCTGGCACGGTGTGGTGGCAACGATCGTCCGGGCATAGGGCGCGTCGAAGATGATGATCTCACCCTGGGCATTGAAGTGGTCCAGCAGATCGAAGAAGCCGCTGAGCTGGCGGCGGCTGAAGGCCGGGTTTCTGACGCTGACCATGAGGCAGAACAGGCGGTCGTCGAAGTCGGCGGGCGCAGGCGGCCGGCCGGGCATCGACACGACGTAGTGGCGACGACCGATTCGCTGTCGCGAAGAGCAGATGGGCGGCACGGCGAGGTCAGCGGCGTACATGGTCTGCGAGTCGTTCGGCGACGCTCTGGACATAGTCGTCGAGCTGCCGGTGCGCCGCCACCCAAGCCGGCGTGAAGGTCGTGGTCTTGTTGACATCGATGATGACGGCCGCGCCGTCCTCGACGAAGTAGTCGACGGAACCGTAGTCGAGACCGAGGCGCTCGCGAAGCGCGGGAATCTCTGGCGGCCCGGCATCGAGGAAGTCCAGGGAGGTCATGCTATCCTCGGTGCAGAGCGGGTCGTCGAAGACCGCTCTCGTATTCAGTTCCATGTCCAGGAAGAACTCCTGCCGGTACTTCACGATCGGGGGCTCCAGCGAACCCGGCACGAACCGTTCGACGATGCGTTCGGGATCCGACCACACCGCAGCGGGCACGGCAGCGCTCGATGCGTAGAGCTCGTACGGGGACGTGGGATCGTTGGGACGGTCATCGCTCGGGAAGCGCAGCCTGCGCTGCCGGATGGCCTCCAGAAGTTCCATCTTGCCCTGATGATTGTAGATCGACTTGACGATCACCGGCCCCGGAGCGGCGCCGTCCTGCCCGACACGGGCCGTGGAATAGCGATCCCGCCGGATCGACACGGCCCGGCCGTTGATGCAGCGCGCGCAGAAGCGGTGCGCCCAGGAGAACGGTTCTGGGACCGTCGTCAGGTCGACGTGGAGGAAGGCGGCCTGCTCGTGGCAGCCGACATCGACATGGCCGATGACGCGGGCCCTGATGCGGAGCGCCGGTAAGCGATCCAGAACCTGTCGCAGGAGATACTGCTTTCCGCTCATGAATGCGGCGCGGTTCTCTACGATGATGTCGAGCTCCGGAGGCGCTGCGGCTTTCATACGGCAAGGGCGCGGGGCAGGTGATCATTGGCGGCGCTGAATCTCGAGGGGCGAGCCGGTGACCCCGACGGCCTTGGGAGACGACGGCGGGCGGGGCACCCGGCCCTGATTATCGGCCTTGCGTCCCTGGCAGCGCAATGGCCAATGCCGGCGCGCTCGTGCGTGCGATCCGGCGCGGGGAGAGGTCAGCGTCGGTGATACAAAGACGCGCTGTACTTGCGCCCATGGGATCGCAATAATCGTCGGTCTCACTGCCATGGAAGATCCCCGATGACCCGAAGCAGGATTGCGCTTCTGGCGCTGGCGCTGCCCCTTGCGGCAGCCACAGCCCAAAACCTCGACTCCGTCCCCGTCGGTCCGGTTGCCGCGAAGTCCGTCGCCGCCGCGAGCGACGATGCGCTGCTGCTGCGATCGGCCGTCATCGACCCCCTGACGCAGCGGGTCGACGCCAAGGGCTTTGCCGTGGATGCGGCGTCCAGCCGCTATGGCCTGATCCAGTTCGAGGCCGGCACCCGGGTGAGCCAGTCGGCCGTCGAGGCGCTCGGCGTGGACGTCGTGGATCGCATTCCCAATCGCGCCTTCGTGGTCCGCTGGGACGCAGCCGGGCGCAAGGCGCTGGCCGCGATGAAGGGTGTGCGCTACGTCGGCGCGTTCGAACCGGCCTTCAAGCTCGGGCCGCTGCTGTTCGATGCGGCCAAGCGGCCGGCGAATGAAACCGTCTCGCTGCGCATCGTGGGCTTCCCCGGCGAGGGCGAGCTGGCGCTGGTGACCGCCCTGCGGAAGCAGGCCGGTGGGGTCCAGGTGACGCACGCCGAGACCGTTGGCAATCGCGCGTTTCTGCGCCTGACCGTCGAGGCCGGGGCCCTCCAGCCGGCGGTCCGCTCGCTGACCGCCATCGAGGGCGTTTACTTCGTCGACGAGTACATCGCACCGACCATCGACAACGCCGATTCCGTTGGCGTCGTCCAGGCTAACGCCGATTCGGGCGGCACGCCGCCGACGGCAACACCGATCTGGGATCAGGACATCATCGGAACGGGGCAGGTCGTGGCCGTCTTCGATTCCGGCGTCGACCGGAACCAGGCTTTCTTCGCCCGCCTCGACCAGGGCGCCGGCGCGAGCGAGCCGTACACGGACGCCGAAGACACGCTCCCGCCGATCCCCGGCAATGTGTTCCCGGATCGCAAGATCTACGGCTACTTCGTCCAGCCGGACGCGAGCGCCTATGACGACAGCCGCAGCTGCGCGCCGGGCGCGATCGGTGCGCTGTCGTTCCACGGCACGCACGTGGCAGGTAGCGTCGCAGGCGATGCGGGCACGCCGTCCTCGCCGACCGAGCCGAACTACGACGAGGGCGACGGCATGGCGCCGAACGCCCAGATTCTCGTCATGGACATCGGCAACGACGAGACCGGGTGCCTCGAGGGGATCAGCCTGTCGATGTACGAACAGGCTCTGCGTGCGGGTGCCTCGATCCATTCGAACAGCTTCGGTGGCAGCGTCGTCGGCGGCAACGGGCAGATCAACGAGGCTTCCCTGATCTACAACGGCTTCGACTTCGGCGTCGATCTCATCCTGCGTGACTTCGAGGACATCCTCTACGTCAAGAGTGCCGGTAACGACGGGTCCGCCGGGCTGACGACGCTCTCGCACCCGGCTTTTGCGAAGAACGGGCTGGCGGTGGCGGCGTTGCAGCACGGCAACGACCCGTCTGTGGCAGGCTTCTCGAGCCGTGGTCCGACCTTCGACGGGCGCGTAAAGCCTGACATCGGCGCGCCGGGGGTCAACATCGTCTCCGCGGCTGGCAACGACCTCGACGCGGTGCCGCCACCGGGCTTCCGCCTGGATGCAGTCAACACGCTGTCGGGCACGTCGATGGCCGCCCCGACCGTCTCCGGCTCGGCAGCGCTGGCCCGGCAGTACTACACCGACGGCTTCTACCCGAGCGGTAGCCGGGCCGCCGATGATGCGGTGATCCCCTCCGGCGCGCTGCTCAAGGCGACCCTGCTGAACGGCACGCGCCTCTACCCGGATACGCCCGCGCCGGATTCCGGCTGGGGACGCGTCTGGCTCGACAACAACCTGTACTTCACCGGCGACGCCCGCGATCTGCGCGTCTGGGATCTCGCCAATCTCGATGGACTGCGGACCGGCGAGATCCGCGAATTCTCGGTCGAGGTGCCTGCCGGCGAGGAATTCCGCGCCACGCTGACCTGGTATGACCCGCCTGGCTCACTGCTGACCTCCGGTCGTGTGCTGGTGAACGATCTCGATCTCGAAGTGGTGACGCCCTCGGGCACGTTCCTCGGCAACCAGTTTGCCGGCGGCGTGTCGGTCGCGGGCGGCTCTCGCGACACGATCGACAACACCGAGCAGGTCATCCTCACGAGCCCCGAGGCCGGACGCTACACGGTGCGCGTCAGCGCCACCGATGTCCCCGGCAACGGTGACCAGAACACGGATCTCCAGGGCTTCGCGCTCGCGGTCTCGAAGGCCCAGTGCGACAGCGGCGTCTCGTCGGCGCCGGGCGTCGACGTCACCGCGCTCTCGGATTCGATCAGCCTGGGCATCACGGCCGCCACGGGCGCCGAGGACTACCAGGTCTACCGGGCGGTCGGTAGCTGCGCGACCCCGGCCGGCCAGTTCGAGTACGTCGGCTCAACGGGCGACCTGGCCTTCGAGGACCTTCGTACGCAGGGCGGTTTCGAGTACGCCTACAAGGTGCGTGGCGTGGACGCGTGCGGCGAAGGCCCGCTCAGCCAGTGCAAGGCCGCCGTATCGACCGCAGCCTGCACGCTGCTGCCCCAGTTCGACCAGCGCACGGTGAGCGTGGCGCTCCCGGGCGATGGCACCTGCGCGGTCGACGTCGCCTGGGCGGCGGGCGCCTCGAGCTGTCCCGGTGCCGGTATCTCCTACTCGGTGTACCGGTCGACGGATCCGCGTTTCCAGCCGGGGCCGGACACGCTGGTCGCCTCGGGTATCACCGAGACGAGCTTCACCGACATCTCGGTCGATTCCCTGGCGACCTACTACTACACGGTGCGCGCCGAGGACGGCACGGGCGACGGCGCGGGCCCGAACTTCGGCAACGAGTCGACCGGCCAGATCCGCTACCAGATCACCACGATCGGCGCGGATCGCCAGCCGGGCGAATTCGTCGACGATCCGGACGAGCTGACGGTCGTCAGCTTCGGCGAGCCGTGGCAGCTCACGACGCAGGCCGCGTCCACGGGCAGCTTCAGCTACCACAACGCCGAAGACGGCGGCATCTACCCGCCAGACACCTGCGCGCGCATCGTCACGCCGCCGATGGATCTCCAGGACGCGCCGGTGCTGAGCTACGACGCGCGCTTCGAGCTCGAGGCGGACTGGGACGGCGTGATCGTCGAGATCTCGAACGACGGTGGCCAGACCTGGCAGGCCCTGCCGCCCGACCAGGGCTATCCAGGCGATCTCCGCGAGACGGAGATCAACGGCTCTCCGATCAACGCCTGTGGCTATCCGGCTTCCACGCGAGCCTTCAATGGGATCCAGGAGACCTTCCGCAACTACTCGAGCGACCTCGCGGGCTTCGCTGGCCAGACCGTCCAGATCCGCTGGAGCTTCACATCGGATCCAGGCCTGGAGTTCGAGGGCTTTTACCTCGACAACATCCGCGTGTCGAACGCCAGCAAGCCCGGCGAGTGCACGCTGATCGAAGGTGCTGGTCTCGACGTCAATGGTCCCTGGTTCAATAGCGACCAGCCGGGTCACGGGTGGCTCGTGGAGCAGCTCGAGCCGGTGGCCGAAGGGGCACCGGATCGAATCAAC
>JBCCZC010000165.1:0-11351 GCA_039188505.1 Pseudomonadota bacterium
AGCACCGCGGCGGTGTTCCAGCTGATGACGAAGACGGTTTCCGATCCCTTCGAGTAGCCCGGACCCAGCGACATCGGATTGGGGCGCGGGCAGGCGACTGCGCTTGGCGTGATTCGTCCGGTTCGCCGGGCAATGGTGAGGCATAGTGGCAGGCTGGAGATCCCTGCAAGGAGAGTGTCATGAGCACGGAAAGCAATCTGAACACTGGATCGACCGAAAGATCGCTGCTCCGCAGCAGCAGCATCCTCTGGCTTATCTGGGGCTTTGTTCATGCGATGGCCGGTACCCTGATCCTCCTGGGCGACACGCAGGCGGGCTTTCAGGCGATCGCGGATGCGGTCGAACCGGCCGAGCTGGCGATGGTCTATCCCGCAGCGGTCGGCGGGATCCTCGACCAGCACGCCTGGAATCTGCTCTGGTTCGGCGTCTTGACGTTCGTTGGGGCGATCTTCATCTGGCGGGAAAACCTGACGGCCATCTGGGTGACTGCGCTCGTCGGCGGGCTTGCCGATATCGGCTATTTCGTCTTCGTCGATCTTGCTGGCTTCGCCCGGTTCGTACCCGGGACCATCATGACCATCGTCTCGGCGACCGCCATCGTGCTAAGCGGACTGGTTTGGTTCCGGCGACGCACGCCGTCCTGAGCTTTCGGATCCGCGGATCGACTTACTGCAGATAATCGTCATCGATCTGCCAGAGATTGGCCCCAAGGGCGGACAGCGGGCGGCCATGCTCGCCACCCGGCGGCAGATCGTAGCGGAGCAGCAGGATGAGGTCCGATGCAACCGCCGGATTGAGACGGAAGTAGTTGTGTCCGTAGTCGCCACCACGATCGCCGACGTATTCGACGATCGAGAGGTTCGAAATTCGCGCCAGGGCGTTCTGCATGTCCTCAGGCATGGTGTCGAGTCGCAGCCGCCCGAGCCTGAGACCGGAGAACAGGAAGCTGGCGACCCCGACGGCGCGGTCCCGCCCGGAGGTGTAGATCGTGAGACGCTCGACGGCGAACGAGATACGCGTGGATCGTTGCTGCACGATCTCGAGATTCAGATCCGGCGCGGCGAGGACCAGATTGCCGATCCGGAAACGCACGGCCGGATCGATCCCCGCCGCGCGCGTCTCGGCGAAGAGCTCCCGCAGGGCGGTCGTGACCACGTCGGTGCCGCGACTGTGCGCGATGATATGGATGCGCTCGAGCTGCTCGTACGTGGCCAGACCCTCCAGGAAGTGCTTGAAGTGGGTGATGGTGTACTCACTCGATTCGCGATCGTAGGCGTAGCCATTGAAGCCGCCACGCCCGGCCGGCCAGCTGTAGACGATCGGCACGCCCTCGCGACCGAGGTAGTGCCAGAACTCGGCCCCGACATACAGGGCGTCATTGAAGGTGGTGCCCACGCCGTGGACGTAGACGAAAGCCTCGTTCCGCGGGGTGTTCGCCAGAACCTCGTCGATCTGCTTCGCGCCTTCCCGGAACACGTCATCGAGGCGCGACTGCGTTTCGGGCGGCAATTCGAACCGACCGTCCACGAGGCGGTATTGGTAGGGCGTCTCGGGCGTGCGCATCAGCTCCTCGACGCGCAGAACCTCCAGCGGGATCTTCCGCCTTCGCTGGCCACTTCGTGCATCGGCCTCCAGCGCGGACCAGGAAAGTTCACCGCCGAGTGAGACCTCGGCGATGCCCAGTGCGGCAGATGCGGAACGGCCGTAGCCGTAGGCGGGCTCGTCATCCGGATCCACCCGACCGTCGACCGGCGCGGGTATCCGGTCCGTCGCGTAGAACAAGCGAACGTCGCTGCCCTTGACGGCAGGATCCAGCGCGTCGAAGGCCACCTTGTTCTGGGCGACGTATACGACCGGTGTCGGCATCAGGGGCCGGACGCCGGAGCATCCGATCACCAGGAAGGCCAATACGACCGTCAGCGAGGTACGGACAACGGGCGTGAACCCGTCGGGTCGAGTGCGCATGAGACCGACCATGCCGCGTCAGCCTCGCGGTTGTGGCCGTGATGGCCGGCCCGGCCGGGTCG
The DNA here is from genome assembly GCA_039188505.1 of Pseudomonadota bacterium. GTDB lineage: Bacteria > Pseudomonadota > Gammaproteobacteria > Xanthomonadales > SZUA-38 > JBCCZC01. The sequence continues at coordinate 2,028 of JBCCZC010000165.1, forward strand.
CTGCCCGGTTGAACCGCGGATCTCGCGCGTGCCTGACGCTGCCGATGGGCGGACGAACGCCCCTCGTAGCAACCCGGCGATCGGGCCGCGTCGCGGGTGGTCGAGCGACCCGCGACGCATGGCGGACACTGCCGTAGCCAGAGGGGGGCGGCGGCGGTGGCATGGCGTTGGAAGCGACACACCACGCACCGAGCAGGACGCCCAGCAGGACCCCACGTGCGGGCCTCATCGGCCCCGGCCCACGGCGCCGATATCCTCGGGAGCGTCGACCCGTGTGAGCGCGTCCCGCCCGGGCACGGCGAAGGCCGCTCGCCCGAAGGGCACCGGATTCAGATCCCAGTGGAGGTCCGCGCTGAAGCGGGGCTTCCCGGGCAGGTCGCCATAGGTCATCACGAAACGTCGCGGAACCGGGTGGGTTGCCGCGTCGATCCAGAGCTGCCAACTCAGGCCTTCCTGTGCGAACACCAGGTGGTGGGCGGGCGCGCCGTCAAGGGGGACGACGCCGAGGTAATCCGATGCAATCACGTCACCGAGCAGAGCCCTGGCGGGATCGTCGTAGAGAAAGTCCGCATTGGGCACGGGAACGCCGACCGATGTGATCAGGAATTCGAGGCTCTCCTCAAGGCTCCCAGGCGCTTCGATGGCGAAGTAGCGCTGCGTTGCCGGGTCGACCAGATACAACAGCTCGTCATGGATGATGGCAACGCGTAACCCACCTTCACCGAGCAGCGAGACCTTCAGCGACCGTGGTCGTGAAACAACGACCTCATGCTGTTCCTGAATTTCGACGAGCCCCGTCACTGACGATGGTGCGTCGTAGCGTATCGAAGCGTCGAAAGCGAACTGCTCTAGATCCGCCAGGAATGCGCCCATGTCGGCAATCAGCTGGGTGGCATCCGGATCGGTGACCGGCAGCGCCTCGTGCTCGGAGGCGCTTACCGCCGATACCCACAGCAACCCCGCACCGACGATACGAGCGGATTGCTGCAACACAAAGGTCCTCATTGGCGATTCCTCCTCGAAATGATTGGCGATCTCCATGTCTGGCGCAGACGACGGCAGGCCTAGCCAACGCCCCTCGAGCGGCGATATTCGGAGGGCGTGGCGCCGGTCATTCGCTTGAAGGCACGGCGAAAGGCACGGTCGTCGGAGTAGCCCACCAGCTGGGCGATCAGCGCAAGCTTGAAGTGGCCCTCAAGCAGGAGCCGCTCCGCATATTCCATGCGGCGCCGCTCGACCAAAGCCTGTAGCGTGGTGCCCGCACCGGTTGCAAGCCGCTGTGCCGATCGCAGACTCATGCAGGCGCGCACGGCCGCCGCCTGCGTGCTGAATTCGCCTTCCGCAGCGTTGTCCGCGATCGCCTGGTGAAGCCGCTCCAGACCGGCTGGATAGGCCTCGCGTCGGATCTTGCTGCTCAGATCGGCGAAGTGCCTCTCGACGAACCGAAAGAGTTCGGCGTTGGCATGATCGAACGGTCGGGACAATCGGTCCTTTGCGAGGACAATGGCGTTCTCCCGCTGCTGAAACCGGACCGGTGCCTCAAAAAACGCCTCGTACGCTTCCCGGGGGCCCCAGGCGCGATGGGAGAAATCGACGCGCTCGACGGCTCCCCGAACATCCAGGATTTCGGTGATCAACCGGTTCAGAAGCCCGGCGGAAAGCTCTCGCATCCGGCCGGCGTCGAGTGCGTCGCTCGGATGAGAGCCCACGAGTCGGGCCTCAAGCTCGGTCTCCAAAAGGGCGAGCTCGACGCGATCACCCATGAGCGCTCGGTTATGGCAGATCAGCAGGAGCGCCGAGCGCAGATCGGCTGCATAGTGGCAGCCGTGGGCGAGGCCCACGAACACGGTCAGGGGCGCGGCGCGCGCCATCTGCATCGTCAGCACTTCGCCGGGATGCTCGAGGCTGAGCATACGCCAGAGCCGCGCCAGCGCATCGTCCGGGACGCGCGCGTCTGGATCCGCGATTGTCGACTCGTCGAGGCCACTGACCCGTGCAACCTTTTCCATACTCCATCCGTGGGACATGGCGAATGCGGCCGTTGCGGAAACTATCGAGGAGTGGAGGCGAGGGGTGAAGACTCTGGCGCGGGAGGTCCGCTCGTCGGGCTGCATGGTCCGGTTTCTCCCTGTCGACTCGACCACCATCCGGGCATTGGATCCGGCTCGGGCGATGGTCGGCTTGCGCTACGCCGGGTCGGGCGCCCTGTCCTTCCGCGGCGCCCTAAGCCAGGAGAGCAGGGCGCTCAGGACGAGCAGGGTCAGGCTGGGGACGAAGGCCCGTTCCGGATCCAGCACCAGGTGATAGGCGAGGGCGCCGCCCATGGTCGCCACCAAGGCCATGGCGGCTGGAAAGCGGAATCCCTGAAGAAAGAGTCCGATGGCGCAAAGGATTTCCAATACGCCCACCAGGTATGTGCCCCAGGGCAGGCCCAAGCGCTCGAAGGCGATCGTGGTAGTTTCAACGCCCGCGAGCTTCGCCGCGCCAGCCGCTGCGAAGACCAGAGCAAGCACGATCGTCAGAAGCTGGGCGGTGACCCGCTGCAGAGTATTTCGATCCATCGGCAAGCGCCCCAATGAGGAAAGGTCAGCTTAGAGATGCCGCCGCAAATGGATATTCATATTTTTCGCCGATCTCTATAAATTCGACTTATGAAATCGGAGGTGCGCCATGGTCAGGCTTGAGCAGTTGCGGGTCCTCAGGGCCGTTGTGGAAGCGGGTTCCATCCAGGCCGCGGCGGAGGCGGTGCACAAGACCCAGCCGGCGATCAGCCAGGCGCTGAAGGCGCTCGAAACGGAGACCGAGACGGCGCTCTTCGATCGCTCTGGCTACCGATTGGAACTCACAGCGCTGGGCGAACGCTTCTACAAGCAGTCGCTCAGGGTGCTGGCGGAAACCGAGGGGTTGAACGAGATCGTGACCCACTTCGGCGAAGGGAATGAAGAGCGCGTGACCGTCGCCCTCGACGCGACCCTCAATCTGGGATGTGCAGTGCAGCCGTTCCAGATGCTGCAGGAGCGGTTTCCCGAGACCAATCTCGTGCTGCGTACAGAGGTGCTTTCCGGGGCGGTCACGGCGGTGCGGTCAGATGTAGCCGACATGGCCATCGGGCCGGCGGGGCCGGTGTTTCTCGAGGAGGAAAAATTCGACTATGTGCCCGTCGGGACGTCAACGCTCGTGACGGTCGCGGCGCCGGCGATGCTAGCCCAGGCAGGGACGGACGCTCGGGCGACCGATCTGCGGCCGTTGCAGCAGATTCTGGTCAGCGATTCCGGCGATGCCAAGGGACTCTACGACCGTGAGTTCGGCGTCCAGGACGGTCAACGCCGCTGGTACGTCAGCGATATCCAGACCAAGAAACATCTCATCGAAGCGGGCCTCGGCTGGGGGCGAATGCCACACCACCTCGTCGCCGATGGACTCGCGCGCGGGCTGCTCGTCGAGCTGGAATTCGCCGAGACGCTGCTGCCCGTGCCGGTCACCTACTACGCGTTCAAACGCGCCAATCGACTCCTTGGGCCGGTGGCGACCGCCCTATGGGAGGTGCTTTCCGAAGGGCCCCCACGGGGTTCGGACGCGAACTGCGACTAGTCGGTGTATCGACCGGCGCATCGTACGGAGCGCCGGTGTCAGGCCGCGACCTCGATCTCGAACGCCACGCGTCCGGTCGCGACGGTGACGAGTTCTCCGTAGCGGCCCTCGATCTGGTCGCGCTTGAGCTTCATCGTTGGCGTCAGCAGGCCGTTCTCCACGCTCCACTCCTCCTCGACGACGATGAGGCGCGAGAGGCGCTCGTGGCTCTCGAGCTGCTCGTTCACGAGTTTGAGCGTGTCGGCGAGCCGCTGGCGGGCCAGTTCCCGATCCGAGATGCCATCCATCGCGAGCTGCACCAGGCCGATCGGCTGCGTCATGCCCAGGCCGACCACGCAGACCTGTTCGACGAGCGGATTCTGCGCGAGCAGGCTCTCGATGGGTACCGGGGCGACGTACTTGCCCTTGGCCGTCTTGAAGATCTCCTTGGCCCGGCCGGTGATCGTCACCCAGCCATCGTCGTCGATGCGCCCGCAGTCACCGGTTTTCAACCAGCCGTCCTCGGTGAAGGTGGCCGCGGTCATCTCCGGCTCCTTGAAGTACTCGGTCATCAGGCACGGCGTCTTCAGGAGGATCTCGTCTCCGTCCCCGATCCGGATCTCGGTCTCGGGCAGCGGTTGGCCGATCGTGCCGATGCGCGGTCTGACGCCAGACGGGGTCGACGTCCCGTACGCGAAGGACTCGGTCATGCCCCAGCCCTCGTGGATAGGCATGCCGTAGCGCTCGTACCAGTCGAGCAGCGCCGGCGCGATCGGCGCGGTGCCGCTGCCGAACCAGCGGACATCGCCGAGTCCCAGACCTTCACGGATCTTGCGGGCGACAATGCCCTTGATGATCGGCAGCTTCGACAGGAGCTCGAGGCGCCCCGGCGGGAACTGGTCCAGCACGCCCAGCTGGAACCGCTTCCACAGGCGAGGAACCGATCCGAAGAAGGTCGGTGACGTGTGCTTCAGATCCTCGGCGAAGGTGTCCAGCGACTCGGTGAAGTGGACGTTGCCGCTGTGATAGATCGTCGGCGCCTCGACGTAGGCGCGCTCCGTGCAGTGAGCCAGCGGCAGGTAGGACAGGACCCGATCACCGTCGCGCAGGTCGAAGAAGTCGCCGAGGCGCTCGCCGGCGAAGGCAAAGTTCCGGTAGGGATGCACCGCGCCCTTCGGATTGCCGGTGCTGCCGGAGGTGTAGAGCACCGTCATCGTGTCGTCGAGATCAGGCTCATGGACCTCGGTCGTCGGGTCGTGCGCCCCCAGCAGGTCGTCCCAGGCGTGGGTGCATTCCAGCGTTGGGTACGGGAACGAGATGCTGAGGACATCCTCGGGAATGACGTCTTCGAGACCGTAGGTGGCATCGAGCTTGCCGACGAAGCAGGCCCGGGCCTCGCTGTGCTCGAGCACGTAGCCGAGCGTCTTGGCGTTGGCCGTCGGGTAGATGGGAACGCTGATATAGCCGCCGAGCATCAGCGCGAAGTCCGCCATGAACCAGTGCGCGCAGTTCTTCGAGAAAATGGCGACGCGGTCGCCGGGCTGCAGGCCTGCGTGGCGCAGCGCGGCGGTGATGCGGCGGGCTTCGTCCATCGCCTCACGCCAGGTCCAGGTTTTCCACTGGCGGTCGATAGGCTGGTTGAGCAGAACATGATCCGGAGCCGTCTGCTCCCAGTGGAGCAGCATCGTCTGCGGCGTCTTCGTCATCGTGATCCCTCGTATCGGCGTCGTGGCCGGGCGGCTGTGGTTCGTGCCAAGATTACCGCGCCCCTGCGCCGTCTGCACGATTTCTCGGCGCTGACCGGTCCATGGTGGAGCGGTTCGACAGGTGGCTTGGGCCGGTAGCCGAAAGGACGAACGAAAAATGACAGCAAGGCACTGGAAATGGGTCATCGCGGGCCTCTTCGTCGCGGCAGTCGCCGGACTCTGGATTCTGGCGCCGGTCGATGAGTGGATTCGAAACTTCAACGCCTGGCTGGCGGAGGTCGGGCCGCTGGGCTGGATCGTCTACGGCGTCGTCTACATCGTGGCCTGCGTCGCGCTGCTTCCGGGCTCCGCGCTGACGCTCGCTGCGGGTCTAGCCTTCGGGCTGGCCGCGTTTCCGCTGGTGGTCGTCTCGGCGACGCTCGGCGCCTGGGCTGCGTTCCTCGTCGGCCGCTACCTCGCGCGCGATGCTGTCTCGAAGCGATTCGCGGACAGCGAGCGATTCCGCGCTGTCGATGAAGCCGTGGCGCAGGAAGGCTGGAAGATCGTGGGTCTCATGCGCCTCAGCCCGCTCGTGCCCTTCAATCTGCAGAACTATCTGTTCGGCCTGACGGACGTGAAGTTCTGGCACTACGCCTGGGCGACCTTTTTCGGGATCATGCCGGGCACGCTGCTCTACGTGTACTTCGGCGCTGCGGGGCGCGCGGCGCTGAACGAGGCCGCCGGCGCCGCTGACTCGTCGTCGCCGCTCCGGTGGGTGTTCCTGGTCGTCGGGCTGATCGCGACGCTGGCCGTCACCGTCATCGTGACGCGGGCCGCGAAGCAGCGCCTCGCGGCGATTGCGGCGGTGGACGAGGGCGCAGCCTCATGAGGCATGCTCCGCGCGCTTGCCCGCGCGGAGCGTAATCACCAGCACGCCGCCGAGCACGAGCGCGCCGCCCACGAGCAGGCGCCAGCCCGGCCGGTCTCCCCAGAAGATCACCCCGAAGGTCGCCGCCAGGATCGGCGTCAGCAGCAGGTAGGTCGTGACCCGTGCGACCGGATGGCGACGGATCAGATAGAAGAAGATCCCGTGCCCGACGATGGACGCGGCGATGGCCGAGTAGATGGCCCCGACCCAGGGCTGCCAACCCGCCGTGCGCAGCAGCTCGAGCTGATCGGCCTCGAGCCACAGGCTCAAGCCGAGCAGTACCGGCAGCGACAGCAGCGCGGTCCACCCCTGAAAGGAGAACGGGTCGACGCCCTTGAGGTCGCGCATGAGGATCGTGCCGAAGGCGAGCGCGAGCGTGCCCGCGAGGGCGAGGGCGACCGCCTCGAGGCGGGCGAAGACCTGGGGCTCGAGGCCGACCAGGAGCACGCCGAGGAACGCAACGCCAATCGACAGCCCCGTTCGCACGCCGAAGGTCTCCCCGAGCAGCGCCCAGGCCAGCAGGGCCGAGAGCGGGACGTAGCACTGCATCAGGATCGCCATCGAGGTGATGTCGGGTGCTGCGCGCAGCGCGAAGAAGAACAGCGAGAAATGGATGGCACCGTTGAGCAGGCAGACGGCAATGAGCCGCGGCCACTGCTCGCGTGGCGGGCGCTTGAGGACCGCCGCGACGAGGATCGCCACGAAGGCGAAGCGCACGATCGTGAACAGGAACGGCGGCCAGTGCTGCAGGGCCGCAGCCGAAGCGATGAAGTTGAAGCCCCAGGCCACGCAGGCGATCAGAGCGAGGAGGAGATGGGGCAGGGGCACGGCGCAGCAATTTCCCTTGCGGCAGGAGGTTGCCGGAAGCGATGGCAGGCCCTCCAGCGTTGCACAGCGGGGACGCCAAGTCGAGGGGCCTTCGGCGAGTGTGTTTTGCGTGTTGCGCTGCTTCCGGGGAGCGTGTTTTCATACGCCCTGACCCCACCCCAAGGCCTCAGGCAGGACACCGCCCGAACATGGTCGAAGTCGGCAAGAAAGTTCCCGAATTCACAGCGCCCGCAACCGGCGACAAGGACATCTCCCTGGCGGCGCTCGGCGGCAGCAATGTCGTGATCTACTTCTACCCGAAGGACAACACGCCGGGCTGCACGCGCGAAGGCCAGGACTTCCGCGACCACCACGACGACTTCGCCGCCGCGAACTGCGTGATCCTCGGCGTGTCGCGCGACAGCGTGAAGGTTCACGAAGGGTTCAAGGAGCGCCAGGGCTTTCCCTTCGACCTGCTTTCGGACAAGGAGGAGACCCTTTGTGGCCTCTTCGACGTGATCAAGGAAAAGAACATGTACGGCCGCAAGGTCATGGGCATCGAGCGCAGCACCTTTCTCATCGACGGTGAGGGCACGCTGCGGGAAGTCTGGCGCAAGGTGAAGGTGCCCGGCCACGTCGACGCCGTCCTCGAAGCGGTTCGCCAGCTTTGATTCCTCGCCTTCCCGGGCGAAGCCTCCGGGAGCCGCACGACGCCCGACCCTCGGGATCGCAGCTGCCCGCCACCGACCTGGCCCGACGTTCCAGCCGGGCCCCACACTCGCTGAGCCGATGACCAACGACAAGCGCACGTTCGTTCTCGACACCAACGTCCTCATGCACGACCCCTCGGCGCTTTTCCGCTTCGCCGAACACGACATCTTCCTGCCCATGACCGTCCTCGAGGAACTCGATGCGGCGAAGAAGGGCATGTCGGAAGTGGCGCGCAACGCGCGTCAGACGAGTCGCTTCATCAACGACCTCATGGAAGCGTCGGACAATACGATCGATCAGGGGGTCCCGCTGCGGCATCCGGATTGGCGCAGCGCCCACCACGAGCAGGCGACCGGCAACCTGTGGTTCGAAACGGAGCCCGCCCGCGGTCCCTCGTCGGCCCAGGACCAGCGCGTCGCCGACAACCGGATCCTGCGTAGCACGCTGGCTCTGCGTGACGAGGGGCGCAACGGCGAGGTCGTGCTCGTCTCCAAGGACATCAATCTCCGGATCAAGGCGACGATCTGCGGCCTGCCCGCCGAGGACTACCAGAACGACCGCGCCCTCGACGATCTGTCGATGCTCTACTCCGGATCTGGCGACCTCGCGCAGAATTTCTGGTCCGAAGGCGAGGACCTGAAGTCCTGGACGGAGGGCTCGCGGACCTTCTACGAGGTTGTCCACGAGGATGCCCAGGACTGGTATCCCAATCAGTTCCTGCACCTCCCTGATCCCGAGGGCGCCGAGGCCCAGGTGCAGTCCGTTGACGGCAACCGTGCCGTGCTCCGGATCGTCAACGACTACCGCAATGACGGCCTGAACGTCTGGGGCATCACGGCCCGCAATCGGGAGCAGAACTTCGCCCTCAATCTGCTCATGGACGACCGGATCGACTTCGTTACGTTGATGGGTACGGCCGGCACCGGCAAGACGCTCCTGTCGCTCGCGGCGGGGCTGGTCCAGACCCTCGAGGAAAAGCGCTTCTCCGAGATCATCATGACCCGCGCCACCGTGCCCGTGGGCGAGGACATCGGCTTCCTGCCGGGCACGGAGGAGGAGAAGATGGGCCCCTGGATGGGCGCCCTGGCCGACAACCTCGAGTTCCTGACGGGCAAGGTCGACAACGGCGGCTGGGAGCGCGCGGCGACGAACGACATCATCAGCAGCCGCATCAAGATCCGGTCGCTCAACTTCATGCGCGGGCGCACGTTCCTCAATCGCTTCGTGATCATCGACGAGGCCCAGAACCTCACCTCGAAGCAGATGAAGACGCTGCTCACGCGGGCGGGACCCGGCACCAAGATGGTCTGCCTCGGCAACGTCGAGCAGATCGATACGCCCTATCTCACGGAAACGACATCGGGGCTGACCTTCGCCGTCGATCGCTTCAAGGCCTGGGAGCACGGTGGCCACATCACCCTGACACGCGGCGAGCGCTCGCGGCTGGCGGACTACGCGTCGCAGATGCTCTAGAAGGTGTCGACGCTTGGCTTCTTTTTCGGCTGCGCCGAAAAAACCGCCCGCGCGCGCGACGCTTTTTTTTTCAGAAGCGTAAACGCGGAGTGCTGCTTCCGGCGGGAGTGGTGTCGACGCTTGGCTTCTTTTTCGGCGCAGCCGAAAAAG
>JBCCZC010000166.1:0-11319 GCA_039188505.1 Pseudomonadota bacterium
CACCGCATCCAGGCCGGCGCCGACGCGATCGTCGTGCCGTCGCGCTTCGAGCCGTGCGGACTGACCCAGCTCTGCGGGCTGCGCTACGGCACGCTGCCGATCGTGTCCCGCACGGGCGGGCTGGCCGACACCGTGATCGATGCGAATCCCGCGGCGCTCGCGAGTGGCTGTGCCACCGGCTTCCAGTTCGCGCCGGTGGATCGCAGCGGATTGCGCGCGGCGCTCGACCGGGCCTTCGACGCCCATGTCGAGGGAACGACCTGGCGGCGCTTGGTCCGGAATGCGCTCGGCCAGGCCGTCGGCTGGGAGGCCTCCGCCGCCGCGTATGCCGCCATCTACCGTGAGCTCGTCGCCGACCGGACGGCCCCGTGAGCATGACGGCGGGGCAACCCCACCGGCTCGGCGCCCACTGTCGGGACGACGGGGTCGATTTCGCCGTCTTCTCGGCCCACGCCGAACGCATTGAGGTCTGCCTCTTCGATCCCGAATCAGGCGAGGAGACCGACCGCTTCGGTCTTCCCGAACGGACCGGGGACGTGTGGCACGGTTTCCTGCCGGGGCTCGGGGCGGGCGCCCGCTACGGGCTCCGCGCGCATGGCCCCTGGCGGCCGGAGGACGGACACCGCTTCAACGCCCGCAAGCTGCTGATTGATCCCTATGCACGCGAGCTGACGGGGCCGGTCACCTTCCATCCCTCGCAGCTCGGACATGCCGCCGGATCTCCGGCCGTGAATCCGACGCCCTCCAACGACGACAGCGCACCGCACGTGCCGCGTGCGATCGTGCAGGTGCCGCGGAACGGAGAACAGGCCGAGACCCTCTACCCGCGTGGCGGCGACCCGCTGATCTGGGAGGCGCACCTGAAAGGCGTGACGATGGGCCGGGACGACGTGCCGGTCGATATCCGCGGCACCTTTGACGCCTTCGGTCAGCCCTGGCTCGTCGAGCACCTGCGCAAGCTGGGCGTGACCGCCGTCGAACTGCTGCCGGTCCAGTGCTTCGCCGATGAGCCCTTCCTGCTGAAGCTCGGCCTCACGAATTACTGGGGCTACAACCCGGTGAACTTCTTCACCCCGGAGTGGCGTTACCTGGGCCCCTCCGGTGCTGCCGGCTTCCGGAGCCTCGTTGACCGTCTCCACGACGCCGGTATCGAGGTGATCCTCGACGTCGTCTACAACCACACGGCCGAGGGCGACCACCTCGGGCCGACGCTCAGCTACCGGGGCCTCGACAACGCCAGCTATTACGCCCTCGAGCGCGACGCGCCCGCCCGGTATGTAAACGATGCGGGCACCGGCAATACGCTTGCAGTTCACCATCCCTTCGTCCTTCGGCTGGTGCTCGACAGCCTCCGGTACTGGGTCGACGCGTTCGGGGTAGACGGCTTCCGCTTCGACCTCGCCACCACGCTCGCGCGCGAGCCCTCGGGCTTCGATCCCAACGGCGGCTTCCTCGACGCCCTGCGGCAGGATCCGGTGCTGTCGCAACGGCGGCTGATCGCCGAACCCTGGGACGTCGGACCCGGCGGCTACCAGGCCGGCGCTTTTCCGTCCGAATTCGCGGAGTGGAACGATGCGTTCCGGGATTCGGTCCGGCGCTTCTGGATGCACGAGCCCGGTGCCGCTCCAGGCCTGGCCCATGGTCTCCTAGGCTCGGCCGGTCGCTTCGATCGGCCGGGCAGCACGACGGCCCGGTCCATCAACTACGTCGCGGCCCACGATGGGTTCACGCTGGCCGACGTGACGCGCTATGCCCGCCGCCACAACGAGGCCAACGGCGAGGACAACCGCGACGGTCACGCGGCGAACCACGCCGACGGCTGCGGCGTCGACGGACCCACGACGGACCCGGCGATTCTCGCCACGCGGGCTCGTCGGCAGCGCAACCTGCTGTTCACGCTGCTCTTCTCGCAGGGGACACCGATGCTCCTCGCGGGTGACGAGTGGGGCAACTCGCAGCAGGGCAACAACAACGCGTACTGCCAGGACAACCCGATCGGGTGGCTGGACTGGTCGGCCTTCGACGACGCGTTCTTCGACTTCGCGTGTCGTCTGACGGCGCTTCGGCGTGCGCACCCCGCCCTGCGCCAGCTGCATTACCTGCACGGTGGCGAGCGAGAGCAGGATGGGCATCCCGACGTGCGGTGGCTGGCCTTCGCTGGGGGCGAGCCGGACTGGCACGACACGGCGATGGAGACCTTCGCCCTCGTGGTCCGGATGTCGTCCGAGCTGCCCGTGGCTGTTGACGACGCGGTGGTGATCGCTGTCAATGGCGCCATGGCCGACGACACCCTCCTTCTTCCCGATCCGCCGACGGGCGCCGCGTGGTACCGCTGCGTCGACACGGCCCACCCGGACGCGGGCACTGAACGAGCCGGCCCCAAGGCGCGCGTGGCGGCGGACTCGGCGGTCCTGTTTGCAAGAGGTGCTGCAGCATGAGTGGCGACCTGCGCCGGCTGGCGGACATGCTGGGGATCCACTCCGGCTTCCACGACATGCAGGGGAACTGGCAGGCGATCTCCGAGGAATCGATGCGGGCCCTGGCCGAGGCGCTGGGCCACGCGGCCGATTCGGATTCCGCCGTTGCCGCCTCGATCGCCCGGCTCGAGGAGCAGGCGCGGCAGCGCTCCGCGCCCCGGGACTGGATCTGCGTCGAGGGCGAGACGATCCAGCTCTCGCTGGCCCACCCGGTCGAGTACCGGCTCGTCGATACCGCCAGCGGTGCCGAACTCCGGGCCGGCGACGCGCGCCATGCGCTGACTCTTCCGGCTCTCGATAGCGGCATCTATCGGGTCGAACAGCACCAGGCAGACCGGGTCGAGCACACGATGCTTCTGGTCACTCCGAGCCAGCTCCCGCTCCGGCGCTGGCTTGCGAACGGCGATGCGCCCTGGGGCCTGATGGCCCCACTCTACGGCCTGCGATCCCGCGCGAACCTCGGGGTCGGCGACTATGCGGACTTCGCGCGCCTGGCGAGCATCGCCGGCCAGGGCGGCGCCGATTTCCTCGGGATCAATCCGATCCACGCGCTGCCCCAGAGCGATGCACCGGCGTTCAGTCCGTACTCTCCGAATCACCGCGGCTTCTGGGACGTGAATCATCTGGCGCCGGACCGCGTGCCCGAATTCGCCGCGTCGGACGAGGCCCGACGCCTGCTGACCGAGCGCGAGGACGAGATCGCTGCGCTGCGGGCCGCCGAACTGGTCGATGCCGGTCGGGTCGCGCGCCTGCGTCGACCGATCCTCGAAGCGCTCCACCAGGCGCTGATGACCGCACCGCCGGGCTCGGAGCGTCGCCGGGAATTCGAATCCTGGCGCCGGACCCAGGGCGACGCGCTGCGTCACTTCGCGACCTTCGAGGCGCTGGCCGAGGCCCACGGCCCGGATCAGCGCGCCTGGCCCGAGGAACTGCGATCGGCGCGGGCGACCGGCGTCGCCCGCTTCCGGCAGCAGGCCGCAGACCGGATCCGCTTCCACGAATACCTGCAGTTCGTTGCCGAGTCCCAGATCCACGACGTCGCGCAGGAAGCCGGCAACGCCGGCATGCGCCTGGGGCTCTACTTCGACCTGGCCGTCGGCACGAACCAGTGGTCCGCCGAGGTGTGGGCGGAGCCGGAAGCCTTCGTCACGCAGGCGTCGCTCGGCGCGCCGCCCGATCACTTCAACCCGACTGGTCAGTGCTGGAACCTCGCACCCTTCCATCCCCACGCCCTCCAGGGGCTCGACTACGAGCCCTTCGCGCGGGTGATCCGAACGGCCATGCGGCACGCGGGGATGATCCGTATCGATCACGTTCTCGGCCTCAACCGTTCCTACTGGGTACCCGAGGACGGCCGGCCGGGCGGCTATGTGTCCTATCCCTTCGACGCGCTGCTCGCGATCGTGGCCATCGAGGCCGCCCGGGCGGACGCGGTGGTCATTGGCGAGGACCTCGGTCTCGTGCCCGAGGGACTCCGGCCACGCCTCGAGAAGGAGGGCATTCTCGGCTGCCGCGTGATGCAGTTCGAGCGCCTGGGCCAGGACTTTCGATCCCCCGCGGACTTCCCGCGCCTCTCGATCACGACCTTCGGCAGCCACGACGTGCCGACGGTTCGCGGCTGGTGGCGCGAGCGCGACGTCGACGCCCTGGTGGCCGCGGCGCTCCTCAACGAGGACGAGGCAGCCGGCATGCGCGAGGATCGCGGACGCGTGCGCGAGGCGCTCTGGCGCATGCTGGGTCGCTACGGGCTGCTCGGGGAAACGCCGGGGCCGATGCCCGACGACCTCACCCCGGAGCACGCCCTCGCGGTCCATCGCCTGCTGTCGACTTCGGGTTCTCTGCTGCTGGGGATCCATCTCGACGACGTGCTCGGCCTGGAGCTGCAGCAGAATCTGCCGGGCACCGTCGAGGAGCATCCGAACTGGCGCCGGCGCATGCCAGGAACGCTCGAGGATCTCGCCGACGATCCGAGCTGGAAGGCCACGTGTGAGGCCATGAATCGTGGGCGTGGGCGCCCCCAGGGAGAGCAGGAAGCATGAACGTCATCACCGTACCGACGAGCCCGATCGCGGGGCAGAAACCGGGCACGTCGGGGCTGCGGAAGAAGACCCGGGTCTTCATGGAATCGCCCTACCTCGAGAATTTCGTCCAGTCGGTGTTCGACGCGCTCGGCTGCGTGGACGGCATGACCCTCGTGGTCGGCGGGGACGGGCGCGAGTTCAACCGGGAAGCGATTCAGACGATCATCCGCATGGCCGCCGCGAACGGCGCCGGACGGGTGCTGGTCGGGCAGGGCGGCATCCTGTCGACGCCGGCCGCGTCCGCGGTCATCCGCAAGCACGGCGCCGATGGTGGCCTGGTCCTTTCGGCCAGCCACAATCCGGGCGGCGTGGACGGGGACTTCGGCATCAAGTTCAACAACGCCTCCGGCGCCCCGGCACCCGAGTCGCTCACGGCCTCGATCCATGCGCGGACCGAGGCCATCGATCGCTATCTGATCGTCGAGGGCGCCGACGTCGACCTCGATACACTCGCGAGTCATCTGTGCGGCAGCACGACCGTCGAGATCATCGACCCGGTGGCCGACTACGCCGACCTGATGGCGGAGCTCTTCGACTTCGGCGCCATCAGCGACCTGTTCGATGGCGGCTTCCGCCTCAGCTTCGACGCCATGCACGCCGTCACCGGACCCTACGCCCGGGAGATCTTCGAGCGGCGCCTGGGCGCGGCCGCGGGGACGGTCCTGAACGCCACGCCGCTGCCCGATTTCGGGCGTGGTCACCCGGATCCGAACCCGATCCACGCGGCCGAGCTGATGGACCTGATGTTGGGACCCGACGCACCGGATCTCGGGGCGGCGTCCGATGGTGACGGCGATCGCAACATGATCGTCGGCCGCGGCTGCTACGTGACGCCGTCCGACAGCCTCGCGGTCCTCGCCGCAAATGCCACCTGCGCCCCGGCTTACGCGGGCGGTCTGCAGGGCATCGCGCGGTCGATGCCGACGAGCCGCGCGGCGGACGCCGTGGCCGACGCGCTCGACGTGCCGCTCTACGAGACGCCGACGGGCTGGAAGTTCTTCGGCAATCTGCTCGACGACAACCGCATCACGATCTGCGGCGAGGAGAGCGCCGGCACCGGTTCGAGCCACATCCGAGAGAAGGACGGGATCTGGGCCGTGCTGCTCTGGCTGAATATCCTCGCGGACCGCGGCCGGTCGGTCGTCGATGTCATGCGGGCACACTGGCAGCGCTTCGGTCGCCACTACTACTCCCGCCACGACTACGAGGCCATCGACGCAACGGCCGCGAAGGCACTGGTCGACCACGTGCGTAGCCAGCTCGGCGTGCTCGCCGGCCAGACCCACGGTGGACTTCTTGTGGAGAGCGCCGATGAGTTTTCGTACCGGGATCCGGTAGACGGCAGCGAAGCGGCGGGGCAGGGCCTGCGTATCTTCTTTGCCGACGGCTCGCGCTGCGTGCTCCGCCTGTCCGGAACCGGCACGGAAGGCGCCACGTTGCGCGTCTATCTCGAACGCTTTGTCGGTGCCGATGGCGATCACGATGTCGACCCGCAGGAGGCGCTCGCGCCGGTCATCGCCGCCGCGGACGCTATCGCCGGGATCCGCGAGCGCACGCGTCGCGAGGCTCCGACGGTTCGGACCTGAAGCCGGCAACGATCATTCTCGGCGGGTCAGCACGCCGATCCGCGATCGCAGGCCGATCCGGACACGGTGATCGGTACGGATCTTGCTCGTAACCCCTTCCCGGGCCGGCCCGGTTGGGTGGGCGCGGGTACGGCCTGGTGTTCTCACGTGACCCATGCAGGGCGAGAGTCCATGATCGAGCGCAGAAGACTGGCTCACCCCGCGATGCTGAAACCGTTGCCAGGAGGAGATTAACGTGGCCCCGTTCAAGAAACTGCTGGTCGCCAATCGGAGCGAGATCGCGATCCGGGTCTACCGGGCCGCCGCCGAGCTGGGCATTCCCACGGTTGCCGTCTACTCGGCCGAAGATCGCCTGGCGCTGCACCGTTTTGGTGCAGGAGAGGCGCATCAGGTCGGTGACGGGATGACGCCTACGCAGGCCTACCTCGATATCGACGAGATGATTCGCGTGGCGAAGCTGGCCGGCTGCGACGCGGTCCATCCCGGCTACGGGTTCCTGTCGGAGAATCCGGATTTCGCCGAGCGCTGCGCCGCCGAAGGCATCACCTTCGTGGGCCCGCGGCCGGACGTCATGCGCCGCCTCGGCAACAAGGTTGACGCGCGCAACATCGCAACGGCCGCTAACGTACCCGTGATGCCGGCGACGGAGCCCCTGCCGGCGGACATCGAAACCTGCGTGGGTATCGCCGAGGAGATCGGCTTTCCGGTCATGCTCAAGGCGAGCTGGGGCGGTGGCGGGCGCGGCATGCGCGTGATCGAGTCGTCGGCCGAGCTGCGCGAGCAGCTGCCGGTCGCGCGTCGCGAGGCGCACTCGGCCTTCGGCAACGACGAGGTCTACCTCGAGAAGCTCGTGCGTCACGCTCGCCACGTGGAAGTGCAGGTCATCGGCGACCAGCACGGGACGATCGTTCACCTCTTCGAGCGGGACTGCAGCGTTCAGCGCCGGCATCAGAAGGTGATCGAGCGGGCGCCGGCACCTTACCTGGACGACGCCACGCGAACGGAGATCTGCGCGGCCGCTGTTCGCCTGGCCGCCTCCGTGGACTACTCGAACGCCGGCACCGTCGAGTTCCTGCAGGACATCGACACGGGCGCCTTCTACTTCATCGAGGTCAATCCGCGGGTCCAGGTCGAGCACACGGTGACCGAGCAGGTGACCGGGCTCGATATCGTCAAGGCGCAGATCCGCATCGCTGCGGGTGCTCGCATCGGAGAGGTCGAGGAGTCCGGCATTCCTGCGCAGGAAGCCATCGGCATGAGCGGCGCGGCGCTCCAGTGCCGCATCACCTCCGAAGATCCCCGCAACAACTTCATCCCGGACTATGGGCCGATCACGGCCTATCGCAGTCCATCGGGCCCGGGCATCCGCCTCGATGCGGGCACGGCGTATACCGGGGCCCTGATCACGCGTCACTACGACAGCCTGCTGGTCAAGATCACGGCCCTCGGTCAGAGCCACACGGAGGCCATCGGTCGGATGCAGCGCGCGCTGCGCGAGTTTCGCGTGCGCGGCGTCGAGACGAATCTCCTGTTCCTGCAGCGGCTGCTGGCGCACGAGGACTTCCTGGCCGGAAACTACAACACGCGGTTCATCGACGGTGCGCCGGAGCTGCTCGCCGCGCCCCCGCCGTCGACGCACGCCTCGGGCCTCCTGAGCTGGATCGCCAACGTGATGGTCAACGGATCGGACCAGGTTGCGGAGCGCAGCACGCCGCGAGTGCTGGCCGCGCCCCAGGCGCCGCCACCGCCGACGACCGTTGCGCCGGATGGCGTGCGTCAGATCCTGGAGCGGGACGGCGCCGATGCGGTGGTGCGCTGGCTGCAGGCGCAGGACCGGCCGCTCCTGACGGACACGACGTTCCGGGACGCGCATCAGTCGCTCCTCGCGACCCGCATGCGGACCATCGACATGCTGCGCATCGCGCCCCGCTATGCCCGGACCCTGCCGACCCTGTTCTCGGTCGAGTCCTGGGGCGGTGCGACCTTCGACGTGGCGCTGCGGTTCCTGAAAGAGGATCCCTGGGAGCGGCTCCACGACCTGTCTGCGGCCATGCCCAACCTCATGCAGCAGATGCTGCTGCGCTCCGCGACCGGCGTGGGCTACACCAACTACCCGGACAACGTGGTGCGCTACTTCATCGACCAGGCCGCGGCGGCCGGTGTCGACGTCTTCCGGATCTTCGACTGCCTCAACTGGGTCGAGAACATGCGCATGGCCATCGACGCCGTACGCGAGACCGGGAAGATCGCCGAAGCGGCGATCTGCTACACCGGCGACATCCTCGATCCGGGACGCAGCAAGTACGACCTGGCCTACTACGTCGGCCTCGCGCAGGAGCTCGAGGCAGCGGGCGCGCATATCCTCGCGATCAAGGACATGGCTGGACTGCTGCGGCCAGCCGCCGCGCGGCAGCTGATCGGTACGCTGAAGCAGGAGGTCGGCCTGCCGATCCACTTCCATACCCACGATACGAGCGGCGGCGCGCTGGCGAGCATCGTCGCCGCCGTCGAGGCGGGCGCCGACATCGTGGACGCCGCGATGGACTCGATGAGCGGGCTCACCTCCCAGCCCTGCCTCGGGTCGGTTGTGGCGGCGTTGGCCCATACCGAGCACGACATGGGGCTCGATGACGCGCCGATCCGTTCGATCAGCGACTACTGGGAGGAAGTGCGCGGGCAGTACGCGGCCTTCGAGTCGGACGTGCGGTCGGGTGCCTCGGAGGTCTATCTGCACGAGATGCCCGGCGGCCAGTTCACCAACCTCAAGGAGCAGGCCGCCTCACTCGGGATCGGCCCCAAGTGGCACGAGGTCGCGCGCGCCTACGCCGATGTCAACCTGGCCTTCGGCGACATCGTCAAGGTCACGCCGTCCTCGAA
Organism: Pseudomonadota bacterium; assembly: GCA_039188505.1. Taxonomy (GTDB): domain Bacteria; phylum Pseudomonadota; class Gammaproteobacteria; order Xanthomonadales; family SZUA-38; genus JBCCZC01. The sequence goes on from JBCCZC010000166.1 coordinate 9,022, forward strand.
GGTCGTGGGCGACATGGCGCTGATGATGGTGACTTCCGAGCTCTCGATCGCGGACGTCCTGGATCCGGAGCGCGACATCGCCTTCCCGGATTCCGTGGTCTCGCTGATGGCCGGTGAACTCGGCCAGCCCCCGGGCGGTTTCCCGCCGGAGCTGCAGGCCAAGGTGCTGCGCGGGCGCGAGGCGATTGCGGCGCGTCCCGGCAGCCTCCTCGAGCCGCTCGACATCGATGCCGAACGCAGCACCGTCGAGGCCCGCCTCGGCCACGCGATCAGCGACGCCGACCTCGCCAGCCACCTCATGTACCCGAAGGTCTATGCGGACTACGCGGCGACGCGCGCGACCCACGGCGATCTCAGCGTGCTGCCCACGCACGTCTTCTTCTACGGGATGGCATCGGGGGAGGAGATCACGATCGACCTCGAGAAGGGGCGCCAGGCCGTGGTCCGATACCTCACGACCTCGGATGCTGATGCCCATGGACAACGGCGGGTGTTCTTCGAGATCAACGGCCAGTCGGCGACGATCCGCGTCGACGACCGGGCGCTGAGCCAGGCGAGCGTCGCGAGCGAGAAGGCCGATCCCGCCAACGACACGCACGTCGCGGCGCCCATGCCGGGGCTGGTGGTGTACATCTCGGTGCAGCCGGGACAGGCCGTACAGCGGGGTGATACGCTGCTCACCATCGAGGCCATGAAGATGGAGACCGCGGTCACCGCGGATCGCGACGGGACCGTGGGGCGCGTCCTCGCCCAGGCCGGAGCGACGGTGGAGGCCAAGGATCTGCTCCTGACGATCGACGATGGATGAGCTACCCCCGGAAGTCGTCCGGCACCTGCGTGACGGGCGCTGGATTCAGGCGATCAAGGCGCTGCGCGAGCATCTCGATGTCGACCTGGCGAGCGCCAAGAACATCATCGATGGCTACCGGCACGGCGACGGTCCGCCGGATCTTCCGTCAGCGCCGCCCCCGAGCTCCGGCTACCAGACCCGGCAGCAGCACCATGCGCTGCCGGCGCGGGTCGTCGGGCTGCTGCACAGCGGCCAGAAGATCGAGGCCATCAAGCGACTGCGCGAGGAACGTGGGCTTGGTCTGAAGGATGCGCATGATCAGGTCCAGGCCTACCTCGGGCGCCATCCCGAGCTGGCGCGACTCAATCCCTCCGGCGGCGGACGCTTCCTGGTGATCGCCGCCGTCGTCATCGTGGTCGTCGCCTACGTCGCCTGGCGCACCGTGTAGCGGCTGGATGGCGCCACGGACGGTCGGCATCGTTGGAACCGGAAACGTCGGCATGGCCGCGGCGTTCGCGGTGTTCGTCGGTCAGCACGCGGATCGACTGATTCTCGTCGACAAGGATCGCGCCCGCGCCGAAGGAGAGGCCATGGACCTCATCCACGGGCAGCCGCTGATCGGACCAACCGAGGTGAGCGCCGGCAGCTACGAGGATCTCGCCGCGGCACACCTCGTGATCGTCACCGCTGGTGTCGGGCAGCAACCCGGCGAAACCCGCCTGGACCTCATGAACCGGAACGCAGCGGTGTTTCGGGAGATCGCCGCGGAACTCGATGCCCACGCCCCGGACGCCGTCCTGATCATCGCGACCAACCCGGTCGACCTGCTGACCTACGTGATGCAGGAACTCAGCAGTCGACCGATGGACCGCATCTTCGGGACCGGTACGCTGCTCGATACCTCTCGCTTTCGCGCCTTGCTCGGTCAGCATTACAACGTCGATTCACGGTCGGTCCACGCGTACATCCTCGGAGAGCATGGCGACAGCGAGGTGGCCGCGTGGAGCAGTGCGCGCATCGGCAATCTGCCGCTGCGGAAGGCGTCGGTCGTCGGCGCGGTCTTCGATCCCGCGGAGATGAGTCGCCTCTTCACCCGAGTCCAGCGGGCCGCCTACGAGATCATCGAGCGCAAGGACTACACGAACTGGGCCATCGGCGCCGTCATCGCCAGGCTGGTCACTGCGGTTCTCGGCGACCAGCGAAGCGTGCTACCCGTCAGCGTGCGCCTGAAGGGCGAGTACGGGATCGAGAACGTCTGCCTGAGCCTGCCGACGGTCGTCGGCGGAGACGGCGTCGGGGCACGCCTGCTGCCGGAGATCGACGAGCGGGAGCTGGCCCTGCTGCGGGATTCGGCGGCCGTGCTGGAGCGATCGCTGCGGGAAATCGAGATCTGATCGGAAAAAGGGGTCAGGTACAGTTTCGCCCGGAAAAAGGGGTCAGGTACATTTTCGCGGGCGAAAATGTACCTGACCCCTTTTTCACCCCTTAGACTAGGCGGCCATGAACGA
>JBCCZC010000167.1:0-11312 GCA_039188505.1 Pseudomonadota bacterium
CCGTGGCGCGTATCGAGAAAGCGTTCGACGATCAGGGCCTCGTTCTCGAAGACCTCGGGTGGGACTCGCGCCAGAGATGGAAAGACCGGATAGCGCAACGGATCGAGGGTCCTGGCGCTGCCCCAATCGACGGGGGTTCGCCCGCGGGAATCGGTCCCGTGCTCCGGCACGCCGCCGAAGTTGGCATCGGTCTTGACGATCACCGGCCCGTGGTAGGGATCACCGGGGCGCAGCTGGAGTTCGCTGAACCGGCGTCGACGGATGTCCAGCGCGGCACCGTTGAGGGTTTTGGGATAGGCCGAGGCCAGTGCGGCATATTCGCTCGGTACAACGCTCAGATCCACATGCATGAGTGCAATATCTCCGGCCGGCGGCTCGGCCGTGCCCGCGTGGACGAGCACCCGGTGGCCGGCGGCAATCCACCGGTGCATGTACTGCTCCACGGCGTAGCAGCGCGCGGATTCTCCCGCTCTGGTGAGGATGACGACGGTCTTCATCTCGTGATCGGTCGTTCTGCTGTCAACAGGCCGATTACCGGCCGCAAATGGCATCTTCGTGGCAGATTACGGCATCGTCCGCTCATGTCTTGTCGCATGTTCACCCCGCTGTTACATTACCGCTCCTTTTCCGGCGTCCTGCCGCACCCTTGTTGAGTGTTCGATGTTTCTCAAGCGCCTGCGCGGTATCTTTTCCAATGACCTGTCCATCGATCTGGGCACGGCCAACACCCTTATTTATGTTGCAGGCCAGGGCATCGTCCTGAACGAGCCCTCGGTCGTGGCCATTCGTCAGGATCGGGGCCGCGGTTCGAAGTCGGTCGCGTCGGTCGGCGGCGAAGCCAAGCGCATGCTCGGACGCACGCCCGGGAACATCAAGACGATCCGGCCGCTGAAAGACGGCGTCATCGCCGACTTCACCATGACGGAAGAGATGCTCCAGCACTTCATCCGCAAGGTGCACAAGAGCCGGATGCTCCACCCGAGCCCGCGGGTGCTGATCTGCGTCCCCTGCGGATCGACCCAGGTCGAGCGCCGCGCGATCCGCGAATCGGCCGAAGGGGCGGGCGCACGCGAGGTATTCCTGATCGAAGAGCCCATGGCGGCGGCGATCGGCGCCGGCATCCCGATCCACGAGGCCCGCGGCTCGATGGTGCTCGATATCGGCGGCGGCACGTCCGAGGTAGCGGTCCTCTCGCTCAATGGGATCGTCTATTCCGATTCCGTACGGATCGGCGGCGACCGCTTCGACGAGTCGATCATCAACTATGTGCGCCGCAACTATGGCACCCTGATCGGTGAGGCAACTGCGGAGCGGATCAAGATGGAGATCGGCTGCGCGTACCCGTCCTCGGACGTGCGCGAGATCGAGGTCTCGGGCCGGAACCTCGCGGAAGGCGTGCCGCGGGTCTTCACCATCAACTCGAACGAGATCCTCGAAGCGCTCCACGAGCCGCTCATGGGAATCGCCGGTGCCCTGAAGAACGCGCTCGAGCAGACACCGCCGGAACTCTGCGCCGACGTCGCCGAGCGCGGCATCGTCCTGACCGGTGGTGGCGCGCTCCTGCGCGACCTCGATCGCCTCCTGATGGAGGAAACGGGCCTGCCCGTCCTGATCGCCGAGGACCCCCTGACCTGCGTCGCCCGCGGTGGCGGCCGGGCCCTCGAGCTGATGGATCAGCACGGGGACGACTTCTTCTCCTTTGATTGAGTTCAGCCGTTAGGTTCGAGCGGCGCGTACGCCGAGAAAGAGAAACGACCATCGCGCTCGCCGGGTTTCACCCTTCGGCTGCGCGAGAACCACGTCGAAGTTCGCCCTCCCATTGGCTGAATTCTGGTTGCTTACCATCTGCCGGAAGACCTCGACCTCGACGCGTCGCCGGGGGTCGCGCCATCGGCGCGCCGGTGGCTTCGGGAACGTCCTACAGGAGGCGCTCATCGTTCCGGGTCGAAAACGACCACGAACGCTCCTGGCGGACGCCGCGGAAACGGACCGTTTTCACGGCAATCCGAACGCTACGGCGGTAAACTAAGGTGTTTCGTGCGGCATCTGGGGCATCGCCCGCCGGGTGGAACGGATTGCTTTGGGTGCAGTCCGATCTCCGGAGCCGCGACAGGTAGGGCAGTGACCGAACCGGAATCACACGACAGTTCCGTATTCAGCGCGCGCGGCGGGTCCGCGGCCGCCCTGTCGATCTATACGCTCATTTGCGTTGTCCTGATGGTCGCCGACCACCACGGCTCGTTCCTTGATCGGGTCCGGTCGCTGCTGAGCGTCGCCGCGCAGCCGATCGTCGCCGCGGTGCACTGGCCCATCGATGCCAGTCGTGCGACCGCGGAGTTCTTCGCCGAGCGCGAGGCCCTCGTCTCTCGCAACGAGGAGCTGGAACAGCGCTGGCTGCTAGCCCGCGCCGAGCTGACCCGCTTCGCCGCGCTGCAGGACGAGAACACGCGTCTCCGGGCCCTGCTCGAGACCTCGCCGCGGCTCGGTGACAAGGTGGTGATTGCCGAGCTGCTCGCCGTCGACCTGGATCCGTTCACGCACCGCATCATGATCGATCGGGGAACCGAATCGGACGTTTTTCTGGGTCAGCCGATCGCGGATGCCGGCGGGATCATCGGGCAGATCGAGCAGGTGCAGCCGTTCTCGGCCTTCGCGCGCCTCATCACCGACCCGAGCCACGCGATCCCGGTGCTGGTCAACCGGACCGGCATGCGTTCGATCGCCTATGGACTCGGGCAGACGGATCTGCTGCTGCTGCGTGACGTGCCGCGAAGCGCGGACATCAGTCCCGGCGACCTGGTCGTGACCTCGGGCCTGGGCGGCCGGTTTCCGGCCGGTTTCCCGGTCGGCACGGTCACGGAGCTCAATCGCGAGACCGGCACACCGTTCCTGACCGTCGAACTGAAGCCCAGCGCGGCGATCGACGCATCGCGCGAGGTCCTGCTGGTCTGGCCCAAGGACGAGACCGCCGCCCGCACCGCGGACTCCCGCACACCATGAGCCGCCGCAAGCATCAACCGCTGGCCGTTCTAGCGTCGATCCTTGTCGCCGCAGCCCTGACGATCGTGCCCCTCGGCGAAACCCTCGCCTGGTTCCGCCCCTACTGGATGGCGCTGGTGATCATCTACTGGGGCATCGAATCGCCCCGGGAAGGCGGCCTGGCCACGGCGTTCTTCGCGGGTCTGCTGCTCGATGTGCTCACCGGCACGCTGCTCGGTCAGCACGCGCTGAGCCTGGTCATCGTCGCCTACATCGTCGCGCGCTTCCGCCTCCGGATCCGCTTCTTCCCGCTCTGGCAGCAGGCCCTGGTCGTGCTCGCGATCCTGCTCAACGATCGCATCATCGAGATCTGGATCCTGGGGCTTTCGGGTCGGCCGGTACCGGGCTGGCAGGCGTTGTGGCCACCTTTGACGGCAATGCTGGCGTGGCCCTGGGTGTTCCTGCTGCTCGACGAGGCCCGGAGGCGCACGCGATGAAGCGCTGGCGGCGGCGCGAACGGCCCATCAAGGACGCGCGCGAGGAGGCCAACGTCTTCCGCCTGCGCGCGATGGTGGCCCTCGCCCTCATCGGCGTCGGCTTCGGCCTGCTCGGGCTGCGATTCTTCCAGCTCCAGGTGATCCAGCACGACGAATTCACCACCCGGTCGGAGGCCAACCGGGTTCGCCTGCGAGCCCTGGCGCCGAACCGCGGTCTCATCTATGACCGCAACGGCCGTCTCCTGGCCGATAACCAGCCCGCGTACCGGCTACAGCTCGTGCCCGAACAGGTCGAGGACATGAGCGCCACGCTCAACGCCCTCAGCGAACTCGTTACCCTGACCGACGAGGACCGGAAGCGCTTCGAAGAGCTGCTCGCGGCCCGGCCGTCGTTCCAGAGCATCCCGGTTCGCCTGCGCCTCGACGACGACGATACCGCCCGCTTCGCCGTGAATCGACATCGCTTCACCGGCGTCGACATCGTGCCCTACGAGACGCGCGTCTACCCGCTGGGTAAGGATCTCGCGCACGTCCTCGGCTACGTCGGGCGCCTCGGACCTCGGGATCTCGAACGCGTCGACGCGACGAACTACGCCGCCACGTCCCATATCGGCAAGACCGGCATCGAGCGCTTCTACGAGAGTTCCCTGCACGGGCTCGTCGGCTTCGAGCGCGTCGAGATCAACGCCCAGGGGCGGGTGCTGCGGGTGCTCGAAAGCGAGCCGGCCGAGGCGGGCGCAGATCTCTACCTCACCATCGACGCGCGCCTTCAGCAGGCGGCCCGCGAGGCTCTCGGCGGCCGCGCCGGCGCCATCGTCGCCGTGGATCCGACCAGCGGCGAGGTGCTCGCCATGGTCAGCGCGCCGAGCTATGACCCCAACGACTTCGTCAACGGCATCAGCAACACCATGTACCAGGCGTTGATCCGGTCACCGAAACGCCCGCTCTTCAATCGCGCGCTCCAGGGCGGCTACGAGCCCGGCTCGACCGTGAAGCCCTACGTCGCCCTGGCGGGCCTCGATCTCGGCGTAATCGCGCCGGATCACACGGTCACCTCGCGGGGCTTCTACAAGCTACCCGGGCAGGCGCGCGAGTACCGGGACTGGCGCAAAGGCGGCCACGGCACGGTCGACGTCACCGAGGCGATCGCCCAGTCGGTGAACACCTATTTCTACGAGCTCGCGGTGGATCTTGGCATCGACCGCATGCACACGTTCCTGGCCCAGTTCGGCTTCGGCGAACCGACGGGCCTGGACCTCCTCGGTGAAACCGACGGCATCCTGCCGTCGCGAACCTGGAAACGTGCCGTACACGGCCAGCCCTGGTACCCCGGCGAAACCGTCATCGCGGGCATCGGCCAGGGCTTCATGGTGACCACGCCGCTTCAGCTCGCTCGCGCCGTGACCGTCCTGGCGACGCGCGGTGAGGCGCATCGGCTCCACCTGCTGCAGGCGGCGGTGGACCCGCGCACCGAGACGCGGTCGATCGTCGAGACGATCCCGGAACGGGTCGGGCTCACGGACTTCGCCCACTGGGAACTTGTCATCGACGGCATGGAGAAGGTGATGCACGGCACGCGTGGGACTGCCCGCGCCGCCATGGCGGAAGCCACCTTCCGGATGGCCGGCAAGACCGGCACGGCGCAGGTCTACGGCCGCAAGGACGATGACGAAGACGAAGACGAGCGCGACGATGACGAGATTCCGGAACATCTCCGCAATCACGCGCTTTTCGTGGGCTTCGCGCCGATCGAGGCGCCCCGGATCGCGGTAGCGGTCGTCGTGGAACACGGTGGCTCGGGGTCGACGGTCGCCGCGCCGGTCGGCCGCGCCGTGGTCGACGCCTACCTCGACCTGCTCACGCCGATCGGCGACGTGCTGGCGGGGGGCGAGACCCCATGAGCACGACGGCTGCCCAGCTCTCCGGCGCCCTGCTGCGCCGACCGCGGCTCGACGCCGGGCTCATCGGCGCCCTCGTGTTGCTCGTCGGCATCGGCCTCGTCGTCCTCTACAGCGCGTCGGACGGGAGCTGGAACGCCATCGTGCGACAGCTCATCCGCGTCGGTGTGGGTGTGGTGGCGCTGCTCGTGTTCTCGCAGCTGTCGCCGCAGTTCCTTCGCACCTGGACGCCCCTTGCCTATGCCGGCAGCGTCTTCATGCTGGTCCTGGTGGCGCTCCTCGGCGAGGGACGCGGTGCGCAGCGCTGGCTCGACCTCGGCGTGATCCGCTTCCAGCCCTCGGAGCTGCTCAAGCTCACGGTGCCCATGATGCTGGCGTGGTATCTGCACCGGCAGTCGATTCCACCCCGCTTCATCGACCTGCTCGCCTGCCTGGCGCTGATCGCGCTGCCGGCGTGGCTCATCTTCAAGCAGCCGGATCTCGGCACCGCCCTGCTGGTGGCCATCAGCGGGGGCGGCGTACTGTTTCTGGCCGGGCTGCAGTGGCGAACGATCGCTGCACTGGGCCTACTTGCCGCGGCGGCCAGTCCGGTGCTGTGGTACTTCCTGCATGACTACCAGAAGAGCCGGGTCATGATGTTCCTCAATCCGGAAGCGGACCCGCTGGGTCGCGGCTGGAACATCATCCAGTCGAAGATCGCGGTCGGCTCGGGCGGCCTGACCGGCAAGGGCTGGCAGGCGGGCACCCAGTCCCACCTCGATTTCCTGCCCGAGAGCCGCACCGACTTCATCCTCGCCGTGCTGGCCGAGGAATTCGGCCTGATCGGGGTCCTCGGGCTGCTCGCCCTGTACCTCTGGATCATCGCCCGCTGCTTGACCCTGGCCTCGCTCGGCAAGGACACTTACGGTCGGCTGCTCGCCGGCAGCCTGACCCTCGTCTTCTTCGTCTACGTGATGGTCAACGCCGGCATGATCAGCGGCCTGCTGCCCGTTGTCGGCGTGCCCTTGCCGCTGGTGAGCTACGGCGGCACCTCCGTGGTCAGCCTGCTGGCCGGCTTCGGCATGATTCTGTCAGTTTACAGCCATAGGAAATTCCTCAAATCACCCCGATGATCAACGCATGATGATTCGAATCCCCGCACCGCTTCTGTACCTGGCAGCCGCCGCGCTGCTGACCGGTTCCGCGAACGCCGTCGAGCTGGACGGACTCGACGAGCGCCACCCGGGCGCCGCCGAATTCGTCGCCACCGTGAGCGAAGAGCATGACCTGGACCCTGTGTGGGTCGCGGGACTGCTCGCCGACGCCGAGCGAAAGGACAGCATCATCCGCGCGATGAAGCGGCCGGCCGAGAAGGCGAAGCCGTGGCATGAGTACCGCAAGATCTTCATGACCGCCGACCGGGTCGCCGGAGGCAAACGCTTCATGGCTGAGCATGCGGCGCTGCTGGCGCAGCTCGAGGACGAGTTCGGCGTGCCGCCGGAGATGGTCACCGCGATCATCGGTGTGGAGACGAAATACGGCGCGATTACCGGCAGCTTCCGGGTCATCGATGCGCTGGCGACCCTGTCGTTCCACTACCCGCCGCGCGCGAAGTTCTTCCGCGGCGAGCTCGAGAGTCTGCTGCTGCTCGCCAACGAGGAGCGCCTCGCGATCGACGAGGTGAAGGGTTCCTACGCCGGCGCGATGGGGATTGGCCAGTTCATCCCGTCGAGCTACCGGGCCTATGCCGTCGATTTCGACGGTGACGGTCAGCGCGATCTCTGGGGATCCCCAGACGACGCCATCGCCAGCGTCGCCAACTATTTCGCAGAGCACCGCTGGGCGCGCGGCCAGCCGGTGACCGTGAGGGCCAGCGTCTCCGATGGCGCCCGGGCCTTGTCCGATCTGCCGATCAAGCCCCAGTATCCGGCCGACCAGCTCGCGGAGTGGGGCTATACCCCTGCAGCGCCCACGATGACGGATAGCCTGACCACGGTCATCGAGCTCGAAGGCGTTGCGGGTCCCGAGTACTGGATCGGCTACGACAACTTCTACGTGATCACGCGCTACAACCGGAGCCGGCTCTACGCCATGGCGGTCTACCAGCTCTCCGAAGCGCTGGCCGGCCGCACGGACGTCGATACGCACGCGCCGTGATCCGACTTCTCCTCGTCAGCGCCGCGGCGCTGGCCATCGCCGCCTGCAGCACGCCGGCGCCGGAGCGCATGCCTGCGCCACCGGCAGATCCGGATCCGGTGGTGGTCCAGCATGAGCCGCTCAGTGAGGTGGGCAATCACTCGCCCTACCGGGTCCACGGCCGGACCTACCACGTGCTGCCAACGAGCCAGGGCTACGTCGAGCGTGGCATTGCCTCCTGGTACGGCGAGCCGTTCCACGGGCGGCGCACGTCGAACCAGGAGGTCTACGACATGTATCAGATGACGGCAGCGCACAAGACGCTGCCGCTGCCCACATATGCGGAGGTTATTCACCTGGAATCGGGTGAGCGGATCGTGGTGCGCATCAACGACCGTGGACCCTTCAAGGACGGCCGCATCATCGACCTTTCGTACGCGGCGGCCAAGGCGCTGAACATGGTCGACGCCGGAACGGCTCAGGTGGAGGTCCGCGCGATCGTGCCGGAGGGCACGGTGAGCGACCGCCCCCTTGTGGAAACGGCCGAGCACCTCTATTTGCAGCTCGGAGCGTTCTCGAGCCGAGAGAACGCGCTGACATTGATCAACCGGCTGCGAGGTGTCGAAGGCATGCCGCGGCCCGAGGTCGTGGCGGAACGACGCGGCGATGGCGAGGTCCACCGAGTGCGGATCGGCCCGCTCGCGAACACCGACCACGCCGACGCGCTCATCGCCGAGCTCATGCTGCTCGGACTCGACCGTCCGATCGTGATATTCCGCTAGGCCGACCGCCGAGCCCGCTTCGGCCTGGAGCAGAAGATATAATGATGGACTCGCCCGCCCACACCACGGACGCAAGCTTGAGAAACCGAATCCTCAGCGCCCTGGCGCTGCTGCTGCTGGCCCTGACCGCGGCCGCGCAGACGCCTGTGCCCGGCGCGCCCGCACTGAACGCCCGCAGCTTCATCCTCCAGGATTTTCAGAGCGGCACGATCCTCGCGGAGGCGGATCCCGATCTCCGGGTCGAACCGGCGAGCATCACGAAGCTGATGACCAGCTACGTGGTCTTCAGCGAACTGCAGAAGGGCACGGTCGCCCTCGACGACCTGGTCTACGTCAGCGAGAAGGCCTGGAAGACCCCGGGCTCGCGGATGTTCATCGAGGTGAACTCGCAGGTCAGCGTCGAGAATCTGCTGAAGGGCATGATCATCCAGTCCGGCAACGACGCCAGCGTTGCGCTCGCCGAACACGTCGCGGGCAGCGAAGAGACCTTCGCGAGCCTCATGAACCAGTACGCGCAGCAGCTGGGCATGGTGAACACCAGCTACCGGAACGCCACCGGGCTTCCGGCGGACGACCACTACACGACGGCGCGCGACGTCGCGCTGCTCGGCAAGGCCCTGGTCGGCGAATTTCCGGAGCTGTACCGCTGGTACTCCGAGAAGGAGTTCACCTACAACGACATCAGCCAGCACAACCGGAACCAGCTTCTCTGGCGGGATCCGGCGGTCGACGGCATGAAGACCGGCCACACGGAAGCCGCTGGCTACTGCCTGGTCTCATCAGCCAAGCGCGGCAACATGCGGCTCATCAGCGTCGTCATGGGCGCCAGCTCGGAGAAACAGCGTGCGGACGACAGCCAGAAGCTCCTCAACTACGGCTTCCGCTTCTTCGAAACCCATCAGCTCTACACCGGCGGCGAGATGCTCGAGGAGGCCCGCATCTGGAAGGGCGAGGTCGAGACCCTGCCCATGGGGATCACGGACGATCTTTTCGTCACGATTCCGCGCGGACGCTACGCGGCGCTGGACGCCTCGATCGACATCCCGTCCGTGCTGACCGCGCCGGTCGGCGCACAGCAGACCGTTGGCACCCTGAACGTCAAGCTGGACGAGCAGGTGGTCGCCAGCCGTCCGCTGGTCGCGCTGGCGGAGGCTCCCGAGGGGGGCTTCTGGCGCCGCTTCAGCGATAGCGTCTCACTCTGGTTCGCCGAGTTCTGATGGACGAACGGGGATTCCAATTTCCCTGCGACATCCCCATCAAGGCCATGGGGCGTGCCGAGGGTGAATTTGCCGACCGCGTGCGCGAGCTCATCGGCCGACACGTCGATGTGGACGCGAACCAGGTTCGGCTCCGGTCGTCCGGGGAAGGCCGCTTCCAGTCGGTAACGGTTAACGTGCACGTCGAGTCGCGCGAGCAGATGGAGGCGATCTACGCCGACCTGCACGCCTGCGACGATGTGCTCTGGACGCTGTGATGGCCGCCCGCGAAGGCCAGGTGGCGCGTGCACCGGAGACTCTCGGTCCCGTCCCTGTCCGGCGCCTCGGGCAGCTCGACTACGAGCCGGTCTGGCGCGCGATGCAGCGGTTTACGGACGCTCGAGACGAGCGGACCCAGGACGAGATCTGGCTGGTCGAGCATCCGCCCGTCTTCACGCTGGGCCAGGCCGGTCGCGAGGAGCACGTGCTCGCGCCCGGGGACATTCCGGTACTGAACGTTGACCGTGGCGGCCAGGTCACCTACCACGGGCCGGGCCAGATCGTTCTCTATCCGCTCGTCGATCTGCGGCGCGCCGGCTTGGGCATCAAGGCCCTGGTCGAACTCCTCGAGCAGGCGGTGATCGACACGCTGGCGACCTGGGGTATCGATGCGGCGCGGCTTACCGGCGCACCCGGCGTCTATGTGGATGGCGCCAAGGTTGCGGCGCTGGGCCTGCGGGTCCGGCGTGGCTGCACCTTTCACGGGCTGGCGTGTAACGTCGCCATGGATCTTGAGCCGTTCCAGCGGATCAATCCGTGCGGCTTCCAGGGACTTGCCGTCACCGAGGTATCGGCGCTCGGCGGTCCTGCGAATCTTGATGTGGTCGGCACGGCGCTGGCCACGGCGGTAGCCGCCGGCCTGGGACGATCCCTTGCCGAGGGCGAATCGCAGCTTCCGGAGTCAGCCGATGAGTGATCATCACAATACTTCCCAGGTCATCCCCGTCAAGCTCGCGGGCAAGCAGCTCGGCGAGGACAAGATCGGCCGTAACCCGGTCACCTTCGACGCGGACGCGCCGGTGCTGCGCAAGCCCGACTGGATCCGCGTGCGGCTGCCGGCAGGAAACGCCGTGCAGAAGCTCAAGAACCAGCTCCGCGAGAACGCCCTGGTTACGGTCTGCGAGGAAGCCTCGTGCCCGAACATCCACGAGTGTTTCTCGAAGGGTACCGCCACCTTCATGATCCTCGGCGAGATCTGCACGCGACGCTGCGCGTTCTGCGACGTCGCCCACGGGCGCCCGCTGCCGCCCGATGCGGACGAGCCTGCCAACCTCGCGAGAACCATCGCCGCCATGCAGCTGCGCTACGTCGTGATCACCTCGGTGGACCGCGACGACCTCCGCGACGGTGGGGCGGGCCACTTCGTCGCCTGCATCGAGGCCGTACGGGAAGCTTCACCGAACATCCGGATCGAGATCCTCACGCCGGACTTCCGCGGCAAGGGCCGCATGGACCGCGCGCTCGAAATCCTGGCAACCGCGCCGCCGGACGTCTTCAACCACAACCTCGAGACCGTGCCCGACCTCTATCGCCAGGTGCGTCCCGGGGCCGACTACCAGTGGTCCCTGGACCTGCTAGAGCGGTTCAAGGCGGCCCATCCCGACGTGCCGACGAAATCGGGCATCATGGTCGGCCTTGGCGAGAACTTCGACCAGGTCATCGGCACCATGGAGGACCTGCGCGCCCACGACGTCGACATGCTCACGGTCGGCCAGTACCTCCAGCCCACGCGCCACCATCACCCGGTGGTCAGCTACTGGACACCGGACGAATTCGAGGCGCTGC
>JBCCZC010000168.1:0-11304 GCA_039188505.1 Pseudomonadota bacterium
CTCCGAGCGGCACATTGGCGGGCAGCTCGAACTCGGCCCTGAAGAGATGCTGGCCGGTGAAATCAATGGCGCCCTTCAGTTCCTGATAGAGGTTTTGCGACTGATGGGCGCCACCTCGTGGCCTACCGAGCACTGGCTCGGGCGACGCTCGCCTGAGCTTTTTTTGCAAGCTGAATCTACCTATTGATAGATAGCTCTTTTCTAAACCCAACATTTAGGAGAACTGAATCATGAGCACCAACAGAATCGCACTCATCATTGGCGGCACCACGGGCATGGGCAAGGCGAGCGCGCGCGAGCTGCTGCAGCGTGGCGCTACCGTGCGCATCGTCGGCCGCAGCGACGACCGCCTGGCCCAGGTCCAGCAGGAGCTGGCGAGCCTCGGCACCGTCGAGACCTTCCGCGCGGACCTCTACGAGGACGCCGACGTCAAGGCACTGATCGCCGCCATCGACGCCGACGAGCGCACCTACGGCTACCTCGTGAATGCGGCCGGGACCTTCAACCCGACCTCCTTCCTCGACCATACCGAGGCGGACTACGACAGCTACCTCGACCTGAATCGCGCCACCTTCTTCATCACCCAGGCCGTCGCCCGCAACATGGCGCGCAACGGTGGCGGCTCGATCGTGAACATCGGCTCCATGTGGGCCAAGCAGGCCATCAAGGCGACCCCGTCGTCGGCGTACTCGATGGCCAAGGCCGGCCTGCACTCGCTGACGCAGCACCTCGCCATGGAGCTGGCCGACCAGGGTATCCGGGTCAACGCCGTCTCCCCGGCCGTCGTCGCCACGCCCATCTACGAGTCGTTCATCGATCCGGCGGAAGTGCCCGACGCGCTGGCCGGCTTCAACGACTTTCATCCGATTGGCCGGATCGGCCAGGCGCAGGACGTCGCGAAGACGATCGACTTTCTGCTTTCCGATGACGCGGGCTGGATCACCGGTTCGGTCGTCGACGTCGACGGCGGCGTGATGGCAGGCCGAAACTGAAATATGCGGGCGGCCGTTCTCGCGGCCGCCCCAGCTGCAAGGGAGACCGAACATGTATCTCGCCCAGAGCGACTATGCGATCACGCTGGACTGGCTGATCCGACTCGGACTGGCCAGCGAAGAGACCTTTGCCGAAACGCCGTCAGCCGACGTCGACGACGCCGAGGAAATCTGAAGCGAACGGGGCGCGCTGGCGCCTCCCCAAACACCAAGGACCAGAACGATGAGCAACTCAATACTCGTGCATTACCGCACCGAGGCCGTCGATGACGTCGACGTTTTCTATCGCGAGGCCGGCTCTCCGGACGCTCCGGCGATCCTCCTGCTCCACGGCTTCCCGTCGTCGAGCCACATGTTTCGTGACCTGATGCCCCGCCTCGCCGACGACTATCGGGTCATCGCGCCTGATCTGCCCGGCTTCGGCTCGACGGTCGTCGGCGAAGCGAGCGACTATCGCTTCACCTTCGACCGGCTGGCCGAGACGATTGCGGCCTTCACCGATGCCATCGGCCTCGATCGCTTCGCGCTCTACGTCTTCGACTACGGCGCACCGGTCGGTTTCCGCATCGCCGCGGCCCAACCCGAACGGATCACCGCGATCGTCACCCAGAACGGCAACGCCTACGATGAGGGCCTCACCGACGCCTGGGCGCCGATCCGCGCCTACTGGGAAACGTCGTCGACCGAGAATCGGGATGCGCTGCGCCCGCTTCTGGCGCCCGACACCACCCGCTGGCAGTACACGGAGGGTGTGCCCGCCGAGCTTCAGTCGCGGGTCAGCCCCGACGCGCCGGCCCACGACCAGGCGATCCTCGATCGGGACAATGAGCTCCAGCTCGACCTGTTCCTCGACTACCGGTCGAACGTTGCGCGTTACCCCGAGTGGCAGGCCTACCTGCGCACGCAGCGCCCGCCGGTCCTCGCGATCTGGGGGCAGAACGATCCGTTCTTCGGGCCAGCTGGGGCCGAGGCCTTCCGCCGCGACGTGCCGGACGCCGAGGTGGCGTTCCTCGATACCGGTCACTTCGCGCTGGAAACCCACGGCGTGGAAATCGCGGACCGCATTCGCCGGTTTCTCGCCAATGCGCTCAATTGAGGGACCACGGCCGGGGCGGGTTGCCCCGGCCCGCCTGCTCCGGGCTAGACTGTCCGCCAGTCCTCTGCCGGAGTCTTGCATGCGCGCGATCCTTCTTGCCGGTCTGCTCCTGACCGGAATTGCCGGTGCCGGGGAACGCCTCGGCAATCTGAGCTGGCCCGAGGCGGAGGCGGCCTTCGCGTCATCCCCGCTGGTGATTCTCCCGTTTGGCGCCGGCGCCAAGGAGCACGGACGCCATCTCCCCATGAATGCCGATCGCGTCTTCATGGAGCACCTGCTCGACGTTGCGGTGGAGCGCACCGACGTTCTCGTCGCGCCGCCGATCCTCTACGGCTGGTTCCCGGCGTTCCGCGAGTTTCCAAGCACGGGTATCGAGGACGCCTCGGTCTTTCAGGACTACGTCTTCCTCGCCGCACGTTCGCTCGTGCGCAGTGGCGCCCAGCGGATCGTGTTCCTCAACACCGGCATCGGCAGGGCGACGGGTCTGCCGATCTCGATCGCCGCACGCGAGATTCGGGCGCGCTGCCGCGTGCCGACACTCGTGCTGAACTGGGAAGACCTCGAGAGCGAGGAAACGGACGGGATCACCGAGCAGGCCTGGGGCGGGCACGCCGATGAGCAGGAAACCGCGATCAACCTCGCGCTCCAGCCGGATCTTGTCGATCTGTCGAAGGCGGAGAAGCAGATGGGCCGACCGCCGAAGGATTACCCCGGCTACCGGCCCGGTTTGATGTCGCGGGATGAGCATGAACCGCTTCACGCGCCCGATGGAATCCGCGGCGACCCGACGCTGGCAACGGCCGACAAGGGCCGGCAGACCCTGGCCCTTATGGCCCAGGCCTGGGTTGGCGCGCTCGAGCGCTTCGGCGAGGAGTCGCTGCCGCCGATCGACCGGACGTGCCGCACCGGCGATCTGATGACGCTCGGCCGATGACGGGCGCGGACCTGCTGAACCGTCGCGAGGAGATCAAGGCCTTTCTCGCCCGTGACTTTCCGCAGCTCACCTTCGAGATCGATGCGATCACCCCACGTGGCGCGGTCCTTCGCCGCCCGATCGGGGACGGCAACCTCCGTCCGGGCGGCACCGTCAGCGGGCCGACGCTCATGGCGCTGGCCGACGCCGCGCTCTATATCGCCATCCTCGGCGAGCTCGGCATCATTCCGCTTGCGGTGACCACGAACTTCAACATCAATTTCTTCCGGCGCCCGCGCCCGGACCGGGACGTGCTTGCCGAATGCCGGCTGCTGAAGGTCGGGCGCAGCCTCGTCGTGGGCGAGGTGACGGTTCATTCCGACGGGGAATCGGAGGCGATCGCGCACGCGACCGGAACGTACTCGATTCCACCGGCCGATCGCGCGGCAGGAGGTACCGCCTGATGCAGAAGACCCCTCACCTTCGGAAGGCGGGCCTCTACGGCCTCAGCTGGGCGCTTTCCTTCATCGTCTGGCTGTGGCTGTACTTCGCTTCCGAAGGCAACCCCGCCGTCCTCCTCGCAATCGTCGTGCCGGTCCTGATGCTCGCCCTGTCCCTCCGGGCGCTCCTTACCCATCTTCGGGTGACCGCTCCGCCGCGGAAGGACGCGGAGTGAGCACTCGCCTGCGCGCGGCCCGGCCGGGTGACTTCGGCCGGATCCTCGCGCTGAACGAGGAGTCGGTCCGCTTCCTGAGTCCGCTCGACAACGCGGCGCTCGCGGCGCTTCATGCCGAGGCCGCCTGGCACCGGGTCCTCGAAGCGGATACGGGCATCGAAGCCTTCCTGCTGGCCTTCGCCGAAGGCGCCAGCTACGCCAGCCCCAACTACCGCTGGTTCGACGCGCATTACGAGCGTTTCCTGTACGTCGACCGGGTCGTCGTCTGCGGGACGGCGCGGCGCCGCGGGCATGGGGATCACCTCTATGCCGATCTGTTCGCGCACGCCCGTGAGCAGGACGTCCCGGTCGTGACCTGCGAGATCGACGTTGTTCCGCCAAACCCGGGTTCGGTAGCCTTCCATGACCGCTTCGGCTTCGTCGAGGTGGGACAGCAGGCCGTTCAGGACGGTCGGAAGACGGTGTCGCTGCGTGCGGCTGAAGTCCCCGTCGACTGACCCCTTTTCCGCTCACCGCCGTTTCTGCCCCTGAAGCAATTGTTCCGGGGAGGATGCAATGGATTCCGCACTGCTGCGCTCAGGTTTGGCTTCGCCGATGGCGTTCGCCGTCACCGCACTGCTCTTCATGCTCATGGCGGCGTTGGTCGCCACACCGCCCGTAGCCGGCGAGGGTGGCGAGTCGCTGCCCACCATCATTTTCGGTTCGGAGTTCATCCCGACCATCGAACCACCCGCGCCGCGCCGTCCTCCGGAGCGCCGCAAGGTCGACATGCCGGATGCTCCGGCGGTGCCCTCGCCGAGCTTCGATACCGAGCTAGACCGCCGTCCCGATTTCGACGCGGGCCCGCCCGGCTTGACGATTCCGGCCCCGTCCGGCTGGCGCCCCGGAGAGACTGGCGCGACAGACGCGGGCCTGCTGCCCGTCGTTCGCCTGGCGCCGCGCTATCCCCGGCGCGCCGCGCTCGCCGGTCTCGAAGGCGAGGTGCTGGTCGAGTTCACGGTGACGCGTACCGGTCAGGTCGTCGATCCCCGTGTCGTCGAAGCCACACCGCGAGGCGTCTTCGAACGCGCCGCCCTTGCCGCCATCGTGCGCTGGCGCTTCGAGCCTCGGCGCATCGCGGGCGACCCCGTGGAAAGCCGGGCCCGGCAGCGGCTCGAGTTCACCTTGACGGAATAGCGCGGATCGTACCGCCCAACAGCCCCGCCTTGATCGGCCTCAGGCGTTCCCCCGAATAGCGGCCGCCGCTACTCCGGCCAGGCCGCCTCGGACTGGCTTCATCACAGGGGCCAGAAGACAAGAATCGCGGGGACGCTGACGACCAGCACCAGAATCTCGAGCGGCAGGCCCATGCGCCAGAAATCGCCGAAGCGGTAGCCGCCAGGTCCGAGGATGAGCGTGTTGTTCTTGTGGCCGATGGGCGTGAGGAACGCGCAGGAAGCGGCCACGGCGACGCCCATGAGAAACGCGTCCGGATTGGCGTTCAGCTGCGCGGCGATATCGATTGCGATGGGTGCGGCGATCAGCGCCGTGGCGACGTTGTTGAGAATGTCCGACAGGGTCATGGTGATGACCATCAGGATGACCAGCACGGCGACGGTGGGTAGACCGCCAGTCCAGGAAACGATGGTCTGGGCGATGAGCGCCGTGCCCCCGCTGGCCTCAAGCGCCGCGCCGATGGGGATCATCGACGCCAGGAGGACGATGACTGGCCATTCGACGGCGTCGAATAGCTCCGACAGCGGAATGACGTCGAGGACGACGTAGGCAACCACTGCGGCGGCGAGCGCGACGGGCAGGTAGACGATCCCCGTGCTCGCTGCGACGATGGCCACGGCAAAGATACTGATCGCTTTCCAGGCCTTGCTCCGCTGGACGAACTCGATGCCGCGTCCGGCCAGCGGCAGTGCGCCGAGCCACTGCACGGTGGTCTCGAGGTCTCCCTCCTGGCCCTGGAGCAGCAGGATATCGCCGGCCTCTATCTTCAGCCGCCGTAGTCGCTGGTAGGTCCGCTTGCCCTTGCGGGACACGCCGATGAGGGCCGCGCCGTGACGGTAGAGCAGGCGGACGTCCATCGCCGAGCGACCGACAATGCGTGAGCCCGCCGGAACGACGACTTCGACGACGCTCCGCACGCCCGGCTTTTCCTCGTCACGATTGGTCGCGTAGTCGAGATCCGTCTGGCCGAAGAGCCGCTCGATCGCCTCGGGCGTGCCCTCGAGGACGATCAGATCGCTCTTCTTCAGTTCCTCGCCCGAGGAGCTGCCGCGCACCCGCTGGCCCCGGCGGACCAGGCCGAGGACGTTGACCTCGCAGTCCTCGGCCACCGGGAACAGGGACTCGAGCGTCTGGCCGACGAGATCCGAGCCCTCCGTGAGCCGAGCCTCGTAGATGAAGTCGATCAGCTCCGACAGCTCCTGCCCCGTGTCCCGCCGCGACCGATCCACGGGGATCAGGCGCCAGCCGATGAGCGTCACGAACAGGACGCCGGCAAGCGACACCGCGATGCCGACCGGGCTGAAATCGAACATGCTGTAGGGCTCCCCGAGCGCGTCCTCACGGAAGGTCGCGATGACGATGTTCGGGGGCGTACCGATGAGCGTGACCATACCGCCCAGGATGCTCGCGAACGAAAGCGGCATGAGCGTTACCGCTGGACTGCGCTTCGCGCGCCGCGCGGCCTGGATATCGATCGGCATCAGCAGCGCCAGCGCCGCGACGTTGTTCATGATCGTCGACAGGACGGCCGAGATCCCGCCCATGAGGCCGATATGCGTGCGCAGACCGTGCGAGGCCGACAGCAGCTTGCGCGCCAGGAGCTCGATCGCTCCGGAGCGCGACAGGCCGCGGCTCACGATGAGCACGAGCGCGATGATGACAACGGCCGGGTGGCCGAAGCCCGAGAAGACCTGGTCGTTGGGAATCAGCCCGGCGACCGCGCCGATCGCGAGCGCCCCGAATGCCACGAGGTCGTAGCGGAATCGTCCCCAGACGAGGAAGACGAGCACGCCGCCCGTGAGCAGGAACAGCAGGATCTGGTCGGTCGTCATCGCGCGATGATAGCCCTAGTTGGGTGGCGACGCTGCGCGCGATTCAGAAGGTCAGGGTGACCGTGGTGCCCTCATCGACCCTCGACTGCACGCCGATGGTGCCGCCGTGGGCGGCCATGATCTGTCGGGCGAGCGGCATGCCAACGCCCGAGCCGTCTTTCCGGGTGGTGAAGAAAGGAATGAAGATCTGATCGATTTCCTCGGGCGCGATGCCGCAGCCGTTGTCCTCGACGCTGACCTGCAGGCGGCCGTGCACGGAGCGGGCGACCAGCCGAACCCTCGGCTCAGGCCGACCCTCCACGGCGAAGCAGGCGTTCCGGGCGAGATTGATCAGCGCCTGCTGCACCAGGGCCGGATCGGCCTGCAGGGCCAGGCGGTCAGGATCGACGTCGACCTCGATCGTGAGCGAATCGCCGAAATCCTGGTGACACAGGCGGCGGACGTCCGCGAGCGTCGCCAGGAGCGGCACGGTCTCGATTCTCGGTTGGGGTAGGGCGGTGAGCTTGCGATATCCCTCCACGAACTGAGTCAGGCCTTCCGAGCGGCGCACGATCGTCGCCAGCGCCGCTTGCATGTCCTCGAGCAGCTCCTCGGGGTCGTCCGTGGTTCCCACGTCCGCCGCCAGCGTGTCCACGGTGCGGGCCAGGGAAGTGATGGGCGTGACGGAGTTCATGATCTCGTGAGTCAGCACGCGGATCAGGTCTCGCCAGGCGTTGATCTCGCGATCGTCGAGCTCGGAGCGGATGTTCTCGATGGCCAGCAGCGTCTGCACGTCGCCGCCGGCATCACCCGCGAGCCGGATCTCGGTAGCGGACACCTTCAGCTCGAGCACGTGCTCGTCGCGTACAGCCCGGACGAGCTCCTGACGCCCGGGTGCGATCGCGGTCAGTGCTTTCGGCAGGTGGGCGCCAAAGACGGCGAGATCGTCGACCCGGCTCAGCCGGGGGAGCTGGAACAGGTGTCGGGCAGCGTTGTTCTGCAGCGCGATCCGACCATCCGCGGCAAGCGAAAGAACGGCCACGGGAACGTGCTTCACCAGGACGTCGAGATACGTCGCTTTCGCCTCGGTCTCGACGCGGGCATCGCGCACCGAGCCCAGCACGTGATTGGCGGCCCGCGCGAGCTGCTGATCCCAGTCCTGCTCGGAAAGCCGTAGCGACAGGTCGTCGAAGGCGAGCGCATCGAGGAAGCGTTCGAGCTTGCGGTGCCCGCTCGATGCATAGGCGAGCAGCCCGGCGAAGACACCGAGCGTGACCAGCCCGAGTACCGCGCTCACGGCCGGCAGGCGCGCCACGGTGGCGGACCAGATGAGGCCGGCCAGGGCGACGCCGAGCAGCACGATCTGCAGTCCCAGCGTCAGCTGGAACTTGAAGCGGATCTGCGAGAAGCGTGATTTCACAGGCCGTATTTCTCGATCCGGCGGTACAGGGAAGTCCGCGTGATCCCGAGTTCCTTGGCCGCATGCGACACGTTGCCGTCGTGCTTGGCCAGCACGAAGCGTACGACCTCGCGCTCGACGTCGTCGAGATTCAGGCTCTCGAAGCTCAGGCTGGACCCGCCTGCTTCGCTTCCGCGCACGATCAGAGCGAAGTCGTCTTCCGTGAGCGTGTTGCCCTCTCCGAGGATCAGGGCGCGCTCGATCGCGTGTTCCAGCTCCCGGACGTTTCCTGGCCAGTGATACCCCTGGAGCTGGCGCAGCGCGCCGGGCGTGAGAGACGGCGCGTCCCGTCCGTACTTCTGTGCATAACGGGCGAGGAAGTGTCGGGCCAAGGGCTCGATGTCCTCCCGGCGAGCGCGCAGCGGCGGCAACTCGATCTGTACCGTGTTGATCCGGTAGAGCAGATCGGGGCGGAAGCCACCGGTCCGGGTCGCCTCGTCGAGATCGCGGTTCGTGGCGCAGATGAGGCGCACGTCGACCCGAACAGGACGATCGGCGCCGACCGGCATGACCTCGCGGGTCTCCAGCGCCCGCAGCAGCTTCGCCTGCAGGTGCGTCGGCAGGTTGCCGATCTCGTCAAGGAACAGGGTGCCGCCCTCGGCCGCCTGGAAGCGACCCATGCGGTCCTTCACGGCATCGGTGAACGACCCCTTGAGATGTCCGAAGAGTTCGCTCTCGAACAGGCTTTCGGGCAGGGACCCGAGATCGACGCCGAGAAACACCGCATCGGCGCGGCTCGACCGGCGCATGAGCTGTTTGGCGATGACCTCCTTGCCGGTGCCGTTCTCGCCGAGGATCAGGACGTTGGCGTCGGTCGGCGCTGCCTTCTCGACCAGGCGCAGGACGTTCTGCATCGCTGCCGATTCGGCAATCATGTCGCCCGGCGGCGCGGCCTCGGCAATCGCCGTTTGTCGTTCGCGGAGTCGATGTACTTCCTGGCGCGACTCGCGCAGCGCAGCCGCGGCGCTGAGCGTCGCCACGAGCTTCTCGTTCTGCCAGGGCTTCAGCACGAAGTCGGTCGCGCCGCCCTGCATGGCCTCCACGGCGAGCGCGGCATCACCGTATGCGGTCATCAACACCACGACCGCCTCGGGATCGATCCGGCGGATCTCGGCGAGCCAGTCCAGCCCTTCGCGCCCGGTGTTCCGCCGGCAGGTGAAGTTCATGTCCAGCAGGACGACATCATAGGTCGCGGAGGCGAGGCGATCGGGGATGCGCTCGGGCTTGCTGCTGCAGTCCACGCGGCCGAAGTGGCGCTTCAGCAGCAGCCGGGCAGCGGTGAGGATGTCCTCGTCATCGTCGACGACGAGGATGGCGCGTTGCTTGTCGCTCATGGCTTGTGGCGGTCGTCCAGGCGGGCGAAGTGTACGTCAGCGTACACCTGTTGTTACGTGACCGTTCAACGGGTCGAAAGTCACGGCGTCGTAACTGCTTGATTTTGCAAGAAGCCAAAGTTGGCACGCTTCTCGCTGCACATCTGGCATGAGCATGGATCGACGCATCGAGAGATCACCGAAGAAGCGCTGGATCGCCGGCCTTGGCGCCGTGGCCGTCGCCGCCGCCCTCGTCGCCCTGATCGCCCCGCAGCTGACCTCGGGAACGGCCTACACCGTGGACGGGCGCCGCGTGCGGATCGCGACCGTCACGGAAGGCAACTTCGAGGACTACATTCCGCTGCGCGGCGCGGTCGAGCCCCTGAAGACCGTCTACCTCGATGCGATCGAGGGCGGCCGGGTCGAACGGGTGCTGGTCGAGGAGGGCGCACTCGTCGAAGTCGGCGATCCGCTCGTGGAACTGTCGAATACCCAGCTCCAGCTCGACGTCATCGCCCGCGAGGCGGAGGTGTCCGAGCAGCTCAACAACCTCCGCAATACGCAGCTCGCGATCGAGCAGAACCGACTCAAGCTCAAGAGTGACCTCGTCGAGATCGACTATCAGATCGTGCGCCTCGAGCGACTCCTCGCCCGCCGCGAGGCGATGGCCGAGAAGGAGCTGATCTCGCGTGACGAGATCGAGACCGTCGAGGACGAGCTGACCTACTGGCGCAACCGTCGCGAGGTGACGCTCGAGAGCCAGGACGTTGACGAACGCCTGCGGGAAGCCCAGATCGTGCAGCTCGAGTCGAGCATCGAGAACCTGCAGGCGAATCTCTCCATCGCCCGCGCGAACCTGGAGAACCTGCTGGTCCGCGCGCCGCGCGCCGGCAAGCTGACCTCCTTCGACGTTGATGTCGGCGAATCGAAGCGGCGCGGTGAGCGCCTCGGCCAGATCGATGATATCGATCGGTTCAAGGCGGTCGGCCAGGTCAACGAGTTCTACATCAACCGGGTCCGGGTCGGTCAGCAGGCCGCCTTCACCCAGAACGGTCGCTCCTTCGAGATGACCGTTTCCAAGGTCTATCCCGAGGTCAGCAACGGCCAGTTCGAGATCGACCTGGCCTTCGCCGAGATCCAGCCCGAGACCGTGCGCCGGGGGCAGACGCTGCAGCTCCGGCTGGAGCTGGGCGACCGCTCCCGAGCGCTGCTCCTCGACAACGGCCC
Source organism: Pseudomonadota bacterium (assembly GCA_039188505.1). Taxonomy (GTDB): domain Bacteria; phylum Pseudomonadota; class Gammaproteobacteria; order Xanthomonadales; family SZUA-38; genus JBCCZC01. The sequence continues at coordinate 10,703 of JBCCZC010000168.1, forward strand.
GTTCCTCCAGGACACGGGCGGCGTGTGGGTCTTCGCCCTCGGCGAAGGCGGGGCCGTCGCCCATCGGACGCGGGTCCAGCTCGGCCGCCGTAACCCTCAGGCCATCGAGGTCATCGAGGGCCTCCAGGCCGGGGATCGCGTCATCGTTTCCGAATACTCCGGCTTCCTCGAAGTCGACCGTCTCAACATTGCCGACTGACTCGGCCAACCGATCAACACGGAGAAGTACCAGCCATGATCACCTTCAACCAGCTCACCAAGGTCTACCGGACCGCTGAAATCGAGACCACGGCCCTCAATCGGGTCGACGTGCAGATCGACGCCGGCGAGTTCGTGGCGGTCATGGGTCCGTCGGGCTGCGGCAAGTCCACGCTGCTGAACATCCTCGGCATGCTCGACGCGCCGAGCGGCGGCCAGTACCTCTTCGACGGCGAGGACATCACCCACTACTCCGAGTCGCAGCTCGCCAACCTGCGCAAGCGTCGGATCGGCTTCGTCTTCCAGAGCTTCAACCTGATCGATGAGCTGACCGTCGAGGAGAACGTCGGGCTGCCGCTCCTGTACCAGAAGATCTCGGGCGCCGAACGGAAGGAGCGCGTCGC
>JBCCZC010000169.1:0-11265 GCA_039188505.1 Pseudomonadota bacterium
ACGGGCCTGATCAACTCCCGCCGCCACATCGGGGTGAGCCTGGACCTGGCGGATGAGTTCCAGGGCGTGGGTGATCTCAATGGTGACGGCATCGGCGATGTCCTGACACGCAACGGCGACAGCTGGGAGGCGTGGTATCTCACCGCGACCGGGAACATCGCGTTCAGCCAGGTGCTGTCGATCCCGGGATCGAGCACGCAGGAGACGCAGGAGATCGGCGACTTCGACGGTGACGGCACGGACGAGCTGCTGCTGAGAGACACGGCGACGGGCGAGTGGTCGAGCGTCACCTTCGCGCCCGGAACCGGCGCGGTGACGGGCACGCGGATGCCGGCGATGACCACCAGCTCGCAATGGACGCTCCAGGGCGTGGGCGACTTCGACGGCAACGGCCGGGACGACGCCCTCCTGCGCCGCACGAACGGCCGGTGGCAGATCTACAACTTCGACGCGAGTGGCAACGTCACATCCGAGCCGCGTGTGCCGATGACGCCGAACGGGACATGGCAGTTGCGCTGGCTGGACGACTTCGACGGCGACGGCAACACGGACGTGCTGCTGCGGCGGACGAACACGCTGCAGTGGACGCTGTATCGCCTCGACGGCAGCACCGTGCTCGAGCAGGGCAAGGCGCCGCTGACCCCGAAGGCCGTGTGGCAGACTCAGCAGCAGTAGCGATCCAGCCCCACTGGTTGAGCCCGTCGGTATATCCGGCGGGCGCTCACTGCTCCCCCTCGATCCAGAAAAGAGGGGCAGTGTCGGTTTCGAGCCCCCGAAACCGACACTGCCCCCTTTTCTTACAGCACGCTTCGCCGCCACCAGGCTCGCGGACCCGTCGCCTCCCCTTGCCTCGGAATGGATTGCCATCTCAGCTGCTATGCTCAGCAGCTCGGGAGGGACATCATGCAAGGACTGCTGATTCTTCCGGCGCTGGCGCTGATCCTGGATCTCATCCGAAGATCGCGCTTCCACCTGCGCGGCGACCAGCGCCGATCGCCTCAGGGCACCACCTACTGGGTGCGCGCGCCGAAGAAGGGACTGCGTGAGCGCGTCATCGTCGGCGTACGCGCGCCATCCTGTTTCGATTTTGTCCTCCGGGCCGAGGCGTCCCTCGACCGCATTGCCAAGCGAAAAGACGTCTCGCGCGAGCTGCAGACCGACGACGGCTACTTTGACCTCAAGGTCTATGTCGAATCCGAGGACCCGGTGCTGGAGGCGCTACTCGCGGAGGATCAGGTCCTCCGCGACAACCTCCGCGAGATGATCTCGGGCACGGGCGGCGCACTGAAGGTAAAGCAAATCGGCTGCCGCGGCGGGACGCTCTATGCCGTGATCGACAAGAAGACTTCCGTTGCACCCAGTGTCCTGACGGACAAGGTCGCCGATCGGCTCGACGCCATCGCGGCGGAGCTGTGGACCTCACCACGGGCCGGTCATCCGAGTCGGGATATCCGCGCGACCCGGGCGCGCATGGTTCAGTGGACTGTGGCGGCGACGGCGGCCCTGGGCGTAGCTGGGGCCTACGCGGCACCGTTCGTTTCCCTCTGGATCATCGACGTCGACGATCTGTTCGTCTCCTCGGTACGGCTGGGCTTTCTGGCCGCTATTCCCATCATGCTGCTGGTTTGGCGGCTCCTGGGAAAAGGCCCACGAACGCATATGATCCTGGTCGAGACGCTCGGTCTCGCGCTTTACGCCGGGGTGGCCCTTGGGTTCTCCGTCGCCTACTACGGCAACGTCTGGCTCGACCGCTCGCCCGCGCAGGTACTCGTCTACGAAGCTGATCAGTATTCGGGAGGCTGGAACAGCTACAAGGGGACCGTGCGGTACCGATACGTGGTACCGGACTGGCGGCCCGGCCGCGAGGGGCTCTCCCGGGAGGTCGGGTTCTCGGGACATGGATCGCGCAGCCGGCGCGACTACGGAGTCCCGCGTGGCTCACTGACGCTGGTGATCCGGCCCGGCAGGTTCGGGTACGACTGGGTCGAGTCGTTCCAGGGCGGGTGATTGCTGCGCAGCAGCTATCCCGTGCGCCATGCGGGTGACGCCTGTCAGGCGGGCTCCACCGAGAGCGCATGGCCGGCGGAACACGCAGCTCCGAATCACCGTGCTACGGTATCGGCAGCTTCTCCGGCGACAACGCCCAAGCAAGAAAAGCCATGGAAGAACACGCTCTGCCCCGGACGGCAGGACCACCCGCAAATCCCTTTCGGATCGCGGCGGCAGCGCCCTGTGCGCTTCCGCACTCCTGAGGCACCTGATCGGGAAGTAAGGTCGAGTTCGGGGAGGCACACCATGAACACCACCAAGAGACCCCGGCGGGACTCCCAGGACCCTCGGCTCGATCGGAGCGAAGCGAAGGCCTTCGATCGAGCGATGTCCCGGAGCATGATGATGACCAACGCGGCGGATCCGCTGTCGGTCGTCATTCGCGCCGCCTGTCTTGGCTTTGCCTGGGTCCTGATCGCCCAGGCGATCCGTCGCGACGGCCTGGGTGTCGGGTTCGTCGTGGCGCCGTGGGTCCTGGAGTTTCTGGCCATCCAATGGCTTGGCCCACTGCTCGCCAGGTTTGCTGTTCGGGATCGCATCTTTCGGAAGATCGCCGGGGGCCCGCTACTCGCGGCGGTCTGGACGGTCGTTCTGCTCACGCCTTACGTCCTCGGCATGGCCTGGCAGGAGGGCTTCTCGGTCGTGGCCCTTCAGCAGCGAATGGACGCTGCCCTACCTCGCGCCCTCGAGACCGGCGTCGCGACGGCCTGTGCGCTGGTCCTGGCCGGACTCCTGATCGACACGATCCGGGACCTTCGCCGCTGGGACCCCGCCGACGGGCCCTTCGTGTGGCCAGCAACCCAGCGCCTCGGCCTGCGCTTTGCGTTCCTTCTCGGCCTCACGTTTCTCGCGCCCTTCGTCCTTGCCGGGCTCATCGCCATTCTCGCGATTGTCGGCGACAGCGGATCATTCCAAGCCGGCCAGGCCGACTTCGCCTGGCTTGCCTTCGGTGTCCTCGCGCTGACCGACACGCTGGTGCTCGCCCTCGGCATCCTGATGCATCAGAAACCCCACCTGTTCACTTCGAAGGAAGACAACCCATGATCAAGCGATGGCTGCCAATGGCCGGCAAGGTCCTCGCCGGCGGACTCCTGCTCGGAGCGCTGGGACTGATCGCCATTTATACGCTGAGCGAATGGGCGCTACGGCAATCCGAATTGCCCCAGCTCGCCTCGCTGACGCTCTCCACGGACCCCACGACGATTGAACACGGGCGGCGCATCGCCCGAACGCGTGGCTGTTTCGGCTGCCACGGGCAGTCGCTCGAAGGCCAGGTCTTCTCGGAATGGGAGTGGGTTGACCGGGCTATCGCACCGGCGCTCGGGCCAGTTGCTCGGGAAGCAACGGTCGAGGATCTCGACCGTGCCATCCGCCATGGGATCGGACGCGACGGACGCGACCTCTGGTCGATGCCGTCCTACAACTTCCGGCGGCTTTCCGACGAGGATACGGCGGCCCTGCTGTCGTACCTGCGAACAGTCGACACCCCGCCAGCCGACCTGGGAGTTGCACGGCTCGGCCTCCCCACGCGCCTGTCGCTGGTGCTCGGGGAGGAAACCACCATGGCGACCTGGGCCCGCGCGGTCCCGCCGCTGACCCTTGATCCTGCGGCGGAGCCCCAGCTGGCGCTTGGCGAGTATCTGGCCATGACCAGCTGCAATGAGTGCCACGGCCTCGATCTGCGCGGGCAGACGCAGTACGACAGCACGCCGGACCTCTCGATCCTGGTTGCCTACGATCGGGACGAATTCGAGGGGCTGATGCGGAATGGTGTGGCGCGCGACGGCCGCGACGACCTGCCGCTCATGAGCATGGTCGCTCGTGATCGCTTCGGTGCCTGGACCGACGAGGAGATGGACGCCCTCTACGCCTTTCTGCGCACGCTGCCGGAGCGCGAGATTCCGCGCGACGTGTTCTGGCGTCCGGAAGGCACCTGAAAGTCAGCGAGCCGCCAGCGACTCCCCCAGGGCGGCGATCTCCGGCTCGAGTTCGAAGATGGCCGACCACGCCGGGCCGAACGCCCGGGTGCGCTCCCGCTGTTCGTCCTGGACGATCCGGGTGAACTCGCGAGGCGAGCTGACGACCCGCCGGTGTGCTTTCGCTGTGGTCTTGCCCATGCTGCTCTCCGGGTTGGGGCGTACGGCGTACGCACATCCAGTGTCTTCCTGAAAATTCAAGACCAGCATAGGACCGAGCCCCGATCAGTTCCGAGACGTGGATTCATCACCTGTAGGACAGGACTGACAGAACCCGTAGGAACGCGCTGCGGGCCGATCAAACGGTCGTCTCCGGGTGACGTCGGGGGAGCCGATCCGCCTGACTACGAGGTCTCGAGTTCCTGGACCTCGAAGCCGATGAGCTGCCACCGCAGCGTGCGCCAGCGAAAGGTGAGCAGCGCACTGTGAGTTGCTGGGTTGCCCACAGTGGCCCTGACTCGGAGGTTGCCCGCCGCGTCGACCTGAGGCTTGCTCAGCTGTAAGGGCTGGCTTGCCAGGAGCGAGGACAGCGGTGGTTCCAGACCGACGGTATTCGGGTAGCGCCCCAGAAGCGACCCCGGACCCGGGCGCACGATGACCTCCGGATCCCATTGCGCCTCGAACGCGATTCCGTCGCCGGCCTCAAGAGCCGTAAGCAGGCTGGTGAAACGGCTCCGGATCATCGCGAGAAGGCGCCGCGGATTCGGCACGAGGCGCTCTGCGGTGGCTACATCCAGGGGCAGCACCTCGTAGATCCGCCAGTCGAGCCGCTCCCGGCGCAGGAGCAATCGCCAGCCGGAAAACTCCGGCCCTGAGCCATTGCGCGACCGCACGAGCTCCGCGATGGACCAGCCGATTCCCGTCCGGCTCCAGAAGCTACCGCCCTCGAACTCGAGGCTTTCCCTCAGCGACGTCAGGTCGCCCTCCGTCAGATCGGCAGCGAGCAGCGCGCGTGCCGCAACCAGATCCTCGTCTCGGAGCGCCGCCAGAAACTGATCACCGGCCTGTACCGAACGCGCCATGAGGCGGCTGATGGCAACGCCGATCAGGCTGCCGATCACAAACAGAATCAACAGGTTGCGGATCCAGGGGGAAACTCGAACGGTCATGCCCGGAGCGTAGTCGGGGACCGGCGTCGGTGGCAATGGACAGCGGCACCGACCAAGGAGAAGATGAGCGCGGAGCCAAGCTAGGATCGCCGATGACCACTCCGTCCCGCCGCCGTTTCCTGTCGCGACTCGGTACATTGGGCCTCGCCGCAACGCTGCCTGCCGGTCAGGCAGCCAGGCCGCTGGCGCTGCCGTCTAGCGCCAAATCCGCAACGGACCTCGCGAGCGACGAAGGCTGGTGGCGGGCGGTGGCCAGGCTCTATGACCGCACCGACGAAATCGTCAATCTCGAAAACGGCTACTGGGGCATGATGGCGCGGCCGGTTCTCGACGCATTCATTCGCAACACCAAGCGAGTCAATCGGGATAGCTCCTGGTACGCGCGACGCGAATTCAACACCGACGCCGCGGCCGTCATGGCTCGGTTGGCCACCGCCTTCGGGACGTCATCGGAGGAGGTCGTGCTGACCCGCAACGCGACCGAGGCGCTGCAGGTTCTGATCACGGGCTACAACGGCCTGCGCCCCGGCGACACGGTGCTCTACGCCGATATCGACTATCCGGCAATGCAGACAGCCATGGCCTCGCTCGAAGCCCGCCGCGGCGTGCGGGCGGTGAAGATCGACATGCCCGAACCGGCCACCTACCAGACCGTCATCGACGCCTACGAGCGGGCGCTGGCGGCACACCCGAAGACCCGGCTGGTGCTGCTCACGCACCTGACCCATCGCACGGGCCTCATGACGCCGGTGGCCGAACTCACGCGGCTCGCAAAGGCGCGCGGCGCGGAGGTGATCGTCGACGCCGCCCACTCCTGGGGCCAGGTGCCCTTCGACGCACCCGATCTCGGTGCCGATTTCATCGGATTCAACCTGCACAAGTGGCTCGGCGCACCGATGGGCCTGGGCATGATGTACGTTCGCCGCGATCGAACCCGCGACATCGATAATTTCCTCGGCGAGCCCAACTACCCAACCGATGATATTCGCGGCAAGGTCAACCTCGGCACGTACAACTATCCGGCGCTGCTGACGGTGCCGACGGCGATCGACGTCCATGAGGCCATCGGTGTCGACCGGAAGGCCGCACGCCTGCGCTGGCTGCGCAACCGCTGGGTAGGCGCGGTTCACGATGTTCCGGGCATCGAGGTGCTCGTCCCCGACGACGAGCGTATGCACGGGGGGCTCACCGCCTTCCGGCTCTCGGGGAAGACGAGCCGCGAGGAGAATGTCGCCCTCGTCAAACGCCTGGCCGACGAATTCGGCATCTTCACCACGCACCGGACGGGACTGGCGAGCGGCGCCTGTGTGCGGGTGACGCCCGCTCTCTTCACCGCTGCCGAGGACGTGGATCGGCTGGCGGGGGCGCTGAAGATCGTGGGCGCCCGATGAGCGAGCAACCCGACCCGCACCAGCCGCCGTCGAGCCACGTCGAGTTCCGGGACAGCCGCCGGGCGGCCAACCGAATCCTGCGCGCCGGCGAGCGCAAGGGGCTTCGGCGGTTCATCGCCTTCATCTTCGTCGGTACTGCTGCGATCTGGACCTGGCGCCAGCTCACCGCTGGCCTCGACGCGGATGAGCGCAGCGTGCTCTTCCTGTTCCTGCTCGCGGTCGGCCTGTGGATCACCGAAGCGGTTCCCGCGTTCGCTGTCGGCCTGCTCATCATGGGCTACCTGGTGTTCGTTTTCGGCACCCCGATCGGTGACGCCGAAGTCCGCGACATCACACCCTATCTCGACACGTGGTCCAGCCCCGTCATCTGGCTCATGCTCGGCGGCTTCTTCATGGCCGACGCGATGTCCCGTACGGGCCTCGACCGCCGGCTCTTCAGGGTCGCCATGCGACCGGCCGGTGATCGGCCGGAGCGGGTCCTGCTTGCCATCATGCTGACCAGCGCAGTGGCGTCGATGTTCATCTCGAACACCTCTGCCACAGCGCTCCTCATCGGCGCCGTGCTGCCGTTCGTGCGCGCGCTTGGGACCGAGCAACCGTTCTCGCGGGCGCTGCTGGTCGGGATCCCGCTGGCCGCATCGGTCGGCGGCATGGGGACAATCATCGGGAGCCCCCCGAACGCCATCGCCGCCGGCGCTGCGGCGCGTGCCGGCAGTGAGATCAACTTCGTCGCCTGGATGGGCGTAGGCATTCCGCTGGCGCTGACGCTCGTCCTTCTCAGCTGGCGCTTCCTGCTGCGCCGCTACCCGGCGGGCGACGAACTCGACGCAACGCTCGGGCTGGACGACGGCGCCCCACCAGAGCTCACGCTCCGTCGCGACCGTCGGGTGGTCGCCGGCATCTGCCTCACGACGATCATCCTGTGGATCACGGAACCGCTTCACGGCATCCACGTTTCACTGATCTCGATGATCCCGATCGTCGGGTTGACGATGTCCCAGATCACCGGGGCCAGCCAGGTTCGGGGGCTGCCCTGGGATACGCTGATGCTGGTCGCTGGCGGGTTATCGCTCGGGGCGGCAGTCGTCGATTCGGGCCTTGCCGCGCGCATCGCCGGCGGCATCGAGGAAATGACCGGTGGAGCGCCGGACCTGACCATCTTCCTCCTCCTGGCCCTACTGACGGTCACCCTGTCGAACTTCATGAGCAACACGGCGACGGTGTCCCTCATCCTGCCGGTCGCCGTGGCGATGGTCCCCGACCGCGCGCTCGAGCTCTGCCTGATTCTCGGCCTCAGCGGCTCCTGCGCCCTGCTCCTCCCCGTGTCCACACCGCCGAACGCCATCGCGTTCAGCACCGGTTTGATTACGACCCGGGACCTAAGACCGACGGGCCTGCTGATCGGCCTGCTCGGGCCGCTTCTGATCCTTCTATGGGTGCCGCTGACGGTCTATCTGGCCGGGCTCGTCAGCGGGTAACGCGAGCGCGCGTCCGAATGCAGCCTGGCTCGAGAGAAGGTTAAATCGAGATCGTCGGCTTGCTCTGGTGTCAGCCGTCGATCGTGCATCACCAACAGAAGCTCGATGCGATCACCCAGCTGCCGATTGATGATGAGATACGGGCGTTCCAGCACCTTTCGCCGATGCTCCACTCGGAATTCTGGCACCTGTCGACAAAATTCCGGCGCGAATTCCAGCCGCAGCGCGCGGTCGAGCACACGCTCGATCATGGCAGGTGCCGCCCTGGGCGAGTCCTTGGCGACGGGCGTGCGAATGCATACGAGGCATTGCAGCGCCTCTCAACGACGAGGTGCAGGTCGTCATACTCCTCGCCACCTACCCTGGCCAGGCGGCGTTGCGGGCGCGACCTCGAATGACGCAGAATTTCGGGCAGATCGACGAGAGGGAGAGCTCATGCCAGCCGATGCCATCTGGGAACTCGAGCGCAACCTGCCGCGCTCCGATTCATGGGAACCCTGGTCCTTCGTTGGCTGCCTGCATGGCGACCGGCGCTGGGATCAACCCGCCTACTGGCGCTTCGAGTGGGCCGTCGTGACCCTCGCCGATGAACACTCGGGACGTGACCAGCTGCCTCGCGACCTGATGCACGGCATCTTCAGCGTCCTGTCCTATTCGCTCATCGTGATCGGCTCGCACCAGGACCCGACCGAGGCGTTCGAGCTGGTCGAATCCAGCAGCGAGGATCTGCGCGCCTACCGCGACCGGCTGGAGATGCTGAGTGAGGGCTTCTTCCGCGGCGCCGTGCCCGACCTCGGCGCGGGACCGGCGGTCAATCCGTTGCTGAAGTAGCCCTCTCGCAAGCAGGGCCGTTCCGGATTCAGATCTTCAGCACGAGCTTGCCGAATGCGGTCTCGTTCTCCAGCGCGTCGAAGCCGCGCTCGTACTCGTCGAGCGGAACCACGTCGCCGATGTCGAAGCGGAGCCGGCCAGCTTCCGCCTCCTTCGCGATCGCGCTCAGCTGCTCGCCGTCCGGTCGCATGAAGACGAATCGATAGTCGACGCCGGCAAGGAGGCCACGAAGCGTCCACGGTGCGCTGAGCAGCGCGAACAGCGATGCGTACAGCCCCGTCGCAACCGGCCCCTTGCCAAGATCTCTGGCCGTCCTCGCCTCGGGCGTTGCGCTGATCGTGCAGAGCTTTCCACCGCGCCGAAGGACCTTGTAGGACCGCCGGAGGGTATCTCCTGCCACCGTGTCGAGCACGAAGTCGTAGTCACTGACCGCGTCCTCGAAGCGCTGGGTCCGGTAGTTGATCAGCAGGTCCGCGCCGAGTTCTCGGGCCAGGGCCTCGCCGCGTTCGCTGACCGTCGTGGCGACTTGGGCGCCCGCGTTCTTCGCCACCTGAATGGCGACGCGCCCGACAGCGCCGGCGCCGGCATGGATCAGAACCTTCGATCCCGGGCCGATCCGCCCGTATTCGTGCAGGCATTGCCAGGCCGTCAAGGCCACCAGGGGCACGCCCGCTGCGACTTCTGATTCGAGGTTGTCCGGGATCCGCGCAAGAAGCCTCGCGTCCGAGACCACGTAGTCGGCGAAGCCGCCCATGCGTTCCTTTGCCAGGCGGGCAAAGACCCGGTCACCGATCCCAAATCGGTCGACGCCAGGCCCGCAGGCTTCAACCGTTCCGGCCACTTCCTGGCCCATCGTCTGGGGCAGCTGGTAGGGCAGGATGGTCTTGAGGACACCGTCCCGGGTCTTGAAGTCGACCGGATTCATGCCGGCGTACTCGACCTTGATCAGGACTTCTCCCGCCGCCGGCTCGGGTCGGTCCACGTCGTTCAAGGCAAGCTGGCTGTTGTCGCCATAGCCGAGCAGCTGCAGGGCGCGCATAGCGAGACCTCGCGATTGGAGGTATCGAGGATAGATCAGAGTCGGGCGCATCGCACCGCAATCGCCGATGAGGCGCCGCCGTGGCGGTCAGCCCGCCGGCCAGCCGAGCCGACGCAGGGACCGGTTCAGCTCCCGGCGCAGTAGCCGCCTTCGAGCCGCCAACCGCAACCCGCCATGCCACCGGGCGCCGGGTCGCGGCGGAATGAACTCTGATTCGAAGGTGCGCGAGTGATCGCTCATGCGCCGTTTTCCGCTGGATGCCAGAGCCTGATCGTCGGGGATCCGGTGTGAGGAGGGAATGGTGATTCTGTGCGTTGGCACGTGGTCGTCTGCCCCAGCGATCGCCGCTCTTTGAGCCCGTCGATCCCGGACCGGCCGAGTCGGGGTTCAAGCGAGCCGGACCAGCAGCGAGGAGGCCGCGTCACCGAAGCCGCCCATCCCTCTCGATGATCGCCGTGAGCGCCTGCGCCACTCGCTTCTCCCGCGTCGCCTGCGTCTTCGCAGACGACACCAGGTGCGCGAGGCCCCGCCGTTTTCCGGGCGTCAGTGTCTGCCAGATCGCATTCGCCTGGGCGTTCACGGCAAGCGCCGCGGCGAGTGCCTCGGGGATCTCCACGTGGTCCTGATCGGCGACGCGCAGGACGACGGTGACGGGGTCTCCGATCTGCAGCGCCGCTGACTTCATGACCTCCGGGGAAACGATCAGGTAACGCCGCCCGTCTCCGGTCGGGATGAACGCGCCATTGACCGGCACGTCCGCAATTTCCGCGTCCACTCGAAGCCGCGGGTAGCGGTCGAACGGCAGTTCGCCGGCGACGTCCTCGGGCAGGAAAACCACGCGATACCAGACCTTGCGAGTCTTGCCGACGCCGAATTCGTCGATCCGCGTTTCGAACGCGTGGGTGAAGTAACCGGTCACGCCCGCCTGTTCAGGCCCGCAGACGCACGACGCCGAGCAGACCCGCCAGTCCGGCCAGCAGGATGAAGCCGACCGGGCCCAGCGTCGGTACCGCGATCGGGTCCGACGGCCCTACGCCCGTGCCGGCCTCGCGCTGACCCACGAACACGAGCGTGCTCTCGTTCGGCGGCCCGGTCTGATTGACCCAGAAGGTGTAGTCGCCAGGTCCCAGCGGCGGCGTGAAGCCCGAAGCACCAGGCAGCATGCCGATCTCCGGAAGAATGTCCTCACCGAGCTGTGGCGCGCCGAAGACGATTCCTCCGAGCAGATCGCCCGCGGTGGCGTTCAGGTCGTCGACGGTAAAAGTCAGTCCGGGCTGCACACCGAGAAAGGCGAGTCGGGTGATCGGCTTCACCTATAATGAAGGCTCCGCGCTGGTCTATCACTCGGGCAGTTTCCGTTCGCTCGGCTAAATTCCAAAGCCCAACCGAAGG
>JBCCZC010000170.1:0-11206 GCA_039188505.1 Pseudomonadota bacterium
CCTAAGGACTCGAGCCATGAACCCCACCGCCGTACCCCAAGTCATCTTCAATACCCGCGTTCGCGATGAAGCCGTCGGCGGCGATAACCCGTTCCGCTGGCAGGACACCTCGAGCGACGACATCTTCAAGGGCAAGAAGGTCATCGTCTTCGCCCTGCCCGGCGCCTTCACGCCGACCTGCTCTTCGACCCACCTGCCGCGCTACGAAGAGCTCTACGACGATTTCGCGCAGCTTGGCGTCGACGACATCTACTGCCTGTCCGTCAACGATGCCTTCGTCATGTTCCAGTGGGGCAAGCACATCGGCTCCAAGAACGTGAAGATGCTGCCGGACGGCAGCGGCGAGTTCACCCGTAAGATGGGCATGCTCGTCAATAAGGACAATCTTGGCTTCGGCATGCGCTCCTGGCGCTACTCGATGCTCGTCAATGACGGTGCGATCGAGAAGGTCTTCGTCGAGCCGGACTTCGGCGACAACTGCCCGACGGATCCGTTCGAGGTCTCCGACGCGGACACAATGCTGGCGTTCATCAAGGGCGACGCCGCCCCGACCGACAAGCCCGAGCGCAACGCGTTCGTCGGCTGAATTCGGCACCACGGCACGCCAAGCAGGCCGCTCCCGTCGGGGGCGGCCTTTTTCGTTTCCCTGAAGCCTGATCCGAATCGATTTCCTTCCGCGCGTCTTCCGGCATCGAAACCACAGAGACTGCCGGAATGAAACAGCTCTTCCCCTGCGCGTTGATTCTCGTCCTCGCCCATCCCGCCGTTGCCGAGCGGGTTGTCGTTGATGCCGATGCCAAGGTCGCCTACGCGCGGTACCTCGAGGCGACGCCGGCAGCCAAACGTGATGAGCAGGGGTCTGCCGGCGGCGCCCAACCGCAGGCGCTCACGGCGGCGGATTTCCGCGCTCACGACCCGGCCGTGGTCGAACTCGGCAGGCTGCTCTTCTTCGACAAGGTTCTGAGCGGGAACGGCAATATCGCTTGCGCCAGCTGCCACCATCCCTTCGGCGCCACCGGCGATGGTCTGTCGCTTCCGGTCGGTGAGGGTGGACGCGGCTTCGGGGTGACACGATCGCTTGGTGCCGGCGGCGAACGGGTTCACGAGCGTGTGCCACGTCACGCACCCCCGCTTTTCAATCTCGGGGCCGTCGGTTTGACGTCGCTCTTCCACGACGGCCGCATCGAGCGGGACACCACCCATCCCGCGGGTTTTGAGTCGCCGGCGGGGGACGCTCTTCCGCGGGGCCTCGACTCGCTGGCGGCGGCGCAAGCGCTGTTTCCCTTGACGTCGGCGACCGAGATGGCGGGGCACCCGGGCGAGAACCCGCAGGCTGACGCGGCTGGAGCGGGGGAGCTGATCGAGGTCTGGGAACTCGTCACAAACCGGCTTCGCTCGATCGATGCGTACGTCGTGCGCTTCGCGGCGGCTTACGATGACGTCGACGAAGCCGCGGACCTGACGATCGTTCACGTCGCGAACGCCATCGGCGCGTTCGAGGAAACGACCTGGCGGAGCATCGACAGTCGCTTCGACCGTTACCTGCGTGGCGACGTGATCGCGCTGAGCCCGCGCGAGCGCCACGGCATGGCGCTGTTCTTCGGCGCTGCCGGATGCGGCGACTGTCACGGCGGACCGTTGCTCACGGACCAGTCCTTCAGAGCCATCGGCATGCCGCAGATCGGGCCCGGGAAGGGCGACAATCTCCCGGGGTTTCAAGACGGACTCGACGACTTCGGCCGAGAGCGGGTCACCGGTGAGGTGATTGATCGCTTCCGCTTCCGTGTGCCACCGCTCCGCAACGTGGCGCTGACGGCGCCCTATGGTCATGCCGGCGCCTACGCGAGCCTGGAGGCGGTCATTCGCCATCATCTCGATCCGATCGAAGCGCTCCGGATCTACGATGATCGGCAACTCAGCCTCCCGCCACGCCGCGATCTCGATGCCCGGGACCGGGCCTTCATGTCCGACGGTTACAGCATCAGCGCATTGTCCGCCCACGTCGAGATCGAGCCCCGGGACCTGGCGGATCAGGAAATCGGCCTTCTGATCGACTTCCTCGAGGCCCTCACGGACCCAACCATGCTCGATCGCCGTGTCGACGTGCCGATCCACGTGCCGAGCGGACTGCCGGTTCGTGATTGACCACCCAGGTTGCGGGCATCAGGCGGGTGCGGATAATCCGCCCCGTCGATCTCTGGAGCTTCGATTTGCCCGACTGGCTCGCACCGATTCTGACGCTCCTCTTCGCGATCCATCTTGTCGCGTTCGGTCGCCTGGCGGTCCGGCAGGGAGGGGCCTACCGGTGGCTGCTGTGCCTGCTGTTCGCCGCGCTCACCGCGTCCTTCGCGTTTCGCTGGCTGGCCCCCGAGGCGTCGCTGGGGGCGACGCCCGTGCACGGGCTGTTTCGCTATGTTGCGTGGGCCACCGCGGGCGTGACCGTGCCGATCCTGCTCTGGCGCCTGGCACAGCGGTTCCGTGCCCGCACTGAACGCTGAGTCCACGGTCGTCCCCTATACTCGCGAGTCTTTCTAAAGTCGACCGAAGGTATCCACCGATGCAGGGATTTCCGCACCGCTACCAGACGACCGCGAGCGCGACGGCTTCGTCACACGTCGCCATCTCGAGCGCCGGCCTGCCGACGCTGAATTCGACGCCGCCTCCGGAGTTTGGTGGTCCTGAGGGAAACTGGTCGCCGGAGACGCTCCTCGTCGCTTCGGTTGCCGACTGCTTCATCCTGACTTTCAAGGCCATCGCAGGCGCCTCGAAGCTGGACTGGCAGGAGCTGACCTGTGATGCCAACGGGACCCTCGATCGCGTCGGTGGGGTCATGAAGTTCACGCGGATGGATCTGGCCGTGACGCTGACCGTCCCGGCCGGTACGGATCAGGCCAAGGCGGACAAGCTGCTCCATAAGGCGGAGCAGGTGTGCCTGGTCACGAACTCGCTCTCTGCCGAGTGTCATCTGGAAACGTCGATCAGCGAAGCCTGAGCTTGGCGGGCGTCTTCGAGCGCGCCCGCGTCTGCACGCGCTGTGAGGGACTGCCGCTGGGGCCCAGGCCGCTCTTCCAGGCCTCGACGACGGCGCGGATCCTCATCGCCGGCCAGGCGCCGGGGCGGGTAACACATGAGCGTGGGCGCCCCTTCGACGACGTGTCCGGAGACCGTCTCCGTGTCTGGCTCGGGGTCGATCGCGAGACCTTCTACGATCCGGCGCGCATCGCGATCATTCCCATGGGATTCTGTTTTCCCGGCACGGGCAAAAGCGGCGATCTGCCGCCGCGACCGGAATGCGCGGCCACCTGGCGACAGCCGATGCTCGAAGCGCTTCCACGGCTGGCGCTAACCATCATCCTGGGCCGCTACGCCCTGGCCTGGCATCTCCCGGGCGAGGCCAAGCGAACGCTGGGAAAGGTCGTGGCCGACTGGCGTCAGCACTGGCCGGACGTTCTCCCGTTGCCGCACCCGAGCCCTCGCAATCAGCGCTGGTTCAAGCAGCATCCCTTCTTCGAGGCGGATGTGCTGCCGGTACTGCGCAAGCGGGTTGCCACGCTCCTCGCCGACGTCTGAGACGGACTGCAACGGGTGCTCACCTCTCTGTGAGATCTTCAGAGCTGCCGTTGGGCCGGTTGACGGCACGACGGCTCAGCGTCTGAGGCGGGGTCGGGGATCCGGGGTGTGCCACGGTCATCGAATTCGTCAACGGGGCGTTCCGGTGCTCAATTCCGGACCCGCAGTCCGCCCCGCTGCTTTCCGACCCACTGCGGCCGGAATCGATCGGGCTCGAATGCAGGGTTTCTGACAGGGACGGTGCCTCCCGCCTGGTCGATATGGTCGTCCAGGTAACCCGCCATGCGGGTGACGACTGCCGGGTGATCGACCGCGACATCGTGCTGCTCGCCCTGGTCAACCGTCAGGTCGTAGAGCCGATGCACGTCGGTTCCATCCGCCGCCTGACCGAAGAGTCGAAGGAGCTTCCAGCGGCCAAGGTGAACTGCGGCCGACGGGGGCAGCCAGTCGGGAACGTTGGTGCGCTGGGGAAAGAAAGTGAACATCGGCGGACGTGCAGTGGACTCGCCACGCAGGACGGACGAGAGATCCACGCCATCCAGCGGGTAGTCCTTTGGCATGACCGCTCCTGCGAGTGCAAGAATCGTCGGGTACAGGTCCGTTTGCTGCATGATCACGTCGGTCTCGGAGCCGGGTGGCGTGACCCCAAACCAGAGCGCGACCATCGGGACACGGATGCCGCCCTCATAGATGGTTCCCTTGCCGCCGCGGAGCGGATAGTTGCTGGTCGGCGTCACAACGCGCTCCCCGTCAGGGAACGGCTCGCGAACGCCGTCGCTCATGTTGCCGCCGTTGTCGGACGTGAACACGATGATCGTTCGGTCCAGAACACCTACCTGGGACAACCCGGTGAGCAGGATGCCGAGCGCGTCGTCCATATGTTCCACCATTGCTGCATAGGTGGCGGAGGCTTGCCGCGCCTCTGGTGTGAATCGGGACCGGTGGGCCGCGATCTTATCCCTGCGAGCCTGGAAGGGCGCATGGACGGAGTACATCCAGAAATTGAGAAAAAACGGTTCGCCGTGAAGGGACTTGACCCAGCGAACGGCCTCGGATGCCAGGCGCTCGTCGATGTGCTCCCCGGGTGCCCGCGCCCTTAGCTTCGGAAACTCCCAGGGCGCCAGATAGCCCCCCATGGGTCCGGGGCCGGTACCGCCCGGCATTGCCACGTCGAAGCTGTAGGCCGCTGGATCGAACGGAGATGCGCCGAGGTGCCATTTGCCGAAGTGGCCCGTGGCATAGCCCGCCTGCTTGAGCACTTTGGGTAGCGTTGGCTCATCGCTCGCCAGCCGATTGGCGGGCACGTTGGGCGACACCTTCCATCGTGATGCTACGGCGCCGCCCGGCGCATCGTCAAACCGCGGGGGTGCGTCCCGCCGAATGGCCCGGGAGATACCGTGGCGCGTGGGCGTCTGTCCGGTCAGGATGCTGGCGCGTGAGGGCGAGCAGAGCGGACTTGAGGCGTAGGCCCTGGAGAAACGAATGCCCTGCTCGGCGAGCCACATGAGATTGGGCGTATCGAACTGCGAGAGCTGGCCATACAGCGCACTGTCCGCCCAGCCGAGATCGTCGGCAACGATCAGCACGACGTTCGGTCGAGAGCCGGCGGGGAGCGCCTGTGCCGGCAGCATGAGCAGCATGAGCCAAAACGTGATCAGGCGCTGATGGATCCCGGAGTCTCGGCGGCTGGTCAAGGTCGGCTCTCGCTTTCTGTCCGTGCACCCCCGGCGTGGATTCAAGTCGATTGCCGGCTGATTGCGCGTTCAACGAGGCGATTCGCGTGGGCGCCAGCAAAGACTAGCAAGAAAGCAGCCGAGCCGTGGAGCAAACGCCGAACGGCGCCGCAGATGAGGCCAGTGAGGATCTCGACCGAGCCGATTCGGCGCACCTGTCGCCCCGTAGGTGCGGGTCGAAGTGGGAGGATCGCCACGGAGCGTCCGTGCTCCGGTGTGCCTGTCCGTGCGGCTGGCGAATGAAAATCAAGTGCGACGGGGCGGCTGACCACTCATCCCTGAGCGCGCCGTCGCTGTCCCTGGTCGCCGTCCTGGCGAACTAGCTCCTCCCAGTCATGCTGGAATCTAGGTTAGCAACGGTTTGCTGCGTCGCGTGTAGGAGATTTCCTACTCGGCAAGTCAGCCTTTTGCGCGATCTCGCACACGGGCCCGGGCGGATGCCAGCAGGGCGCGGGAGTAGCCGCGGTGCAGTCGCGTCACGAGGCCGGACATCGCCGTCGCGTCGCCGCCGACCTTCGGCACAACTGCCGATCCGAACCACAGGGCGGTGCCGCGATCGGTGCGCCGCACCATCAGCCAGCTTCTGGTCCTGCCGCTCACGTCGGCGAGGAGCAGCTCCGCCTCTCCGCGAGCCTCGACGTCCCAGGCCGCGAAGCGGTCGCGATCACCGGAGGCGAGTGCCTGCGCCTCATCGTCCGTCGACGGCAGCGAGGCGAACCACCGCAGGATCAGGCGCTCGAGCCGGAACAGCGGGGTGGTGTAGAAGGCGGCCACGTAGCAGGCGAAATCAGCCGTGGCGGCAACCTCGGTGACGAAGGCGTCGGTGTAGCAGCCGGGCTGCCGGTCGTAGGCCGCCAGCAGACTGTCTTTCGGTACCGGAACGCTCGCGATCGTCATGGCGTCAACTATAGGCCCCACGGCCCGGCTTCGCCCGGGACGATCGGCACCTTGCAAGCGTCATGTTCACGCTGCACATTAGCGGGTCGGCAAATCTGGATGACACGGAGAGTACAGTGATGTTGCAGCGGTGGATGCTCGCGCTTTGCGCGGTCGTGGCGGTCGGTTCGGCAATGGCTGATGGCCATGAGGGAACGAAGATGCTTCGCTTCCCGGACGTGCACGGCGACCAGGTCGTCTTCGGTTACGCCGGCGATCTCTGGCTGGCCCCGCTCGACGGCAGCGCGCCGGCGCGCCGGCTCACCTCCCATCCGGGGCTCGAGCTCTATCCGAAGTTTTCTCCGGACGGCAGCCGCATCGCCTTCGCCGGTCAGTACCGCGGCGACGAGCAGGTCTACGTGATCGACGTCGACGGCGGCGAACCGACGCAGCTCACCTACTATCCGGTCAGCGGTCCGTTGCCCGCGCGCTGGGGCACCGACCACCAGGTCTACGGTTGGTCCCCGGATGGGCAGCACGTGCTGTTCCGTTCCCTGCGCGAGATGTTCGGCAACGGCAAGCTCTATCAGGTATCTGTCGACGGTGGGCTGCCGACCGCCCTGCCGATGCCGCGCGCCGGATCCGGCGACTTCTCACCCGACGGCACGAAGATCGTCTATTCGCCCCTGTTCCGGGATTTCCGCACCTGGAAACGCTACGAGGGTGGCTGGGCCCAGAATCTGTACGTCTACGATCTCGAGAACGACAGCGCCGAGCAGATCACTCGGCACCGGCGGACAGAACGGGACGCGATCTGGCTCGCCGACGGCATCTACTTCGTCTCGGACCGTGACGGTACGCTCGAGCTCTTCGCCTACAAGGACGGCGAGATCGATCAGCTCACAGACCACGATGACTGGGACATCAAGTGGGCGAGCGGCGATGGCGAATCGAAGATCGTCTACGAGATTGCCGGCACCATCGGCCTCTTCGATACGGTGACCGGCGAGGCTACGCGCCTGTCGATCGAGGTACCCGACGACGGTGTCCGCCGCACGGCGCGCCGCATCAAGGTGGGCGATAGCGTCACCGGCATGGACATTTCCCCCGATGGCAATCGGGCGCTTCTCGTCGCCCGCGGAGACATCTTCTCGGTGCCCGTTGAGCATGGGGTGACGCGAAACCTGACCCAGCGCGGCGACGCACACGATCGCGAGGCCGCCTGGTCGCCGGACGGTCGCCACGTGGCCTTTGTCAGCGACCGGAATGGCGAGGAGCAGCTCTTCGTGGTCGATCGCCTCGGCGGCGAGCCGAAGCCCCTGTCGAAGATGCGCGAGACCCGGCTCTACCATCCAGTCTGGTCGCCCGACAGCAAGCAGATCGCCTACTACGACCACGAGGGCGTCGTACACGTCACGGATCTGGACGGCAGTCACGTGCAGGTCGTCGACAATCCCTACGGGACCGTGACCAACTATCGCTGGTCGCCGGACTCCAGCTGGCTCACCTTCAGCCAGCAGATGGACAGCGGCTTCCAGGCGGTGCACGTGTGGTCCCGCAAGACGGGTGTGACCCTGGCCACCGATGGCTTTTTCAACGCCTATGGCCCGGCCTTCAGCCCCGACGGGAAGCACCTGTTTTTCCTGGGTGACCGCAGCTTCGCTCCGCAGATCGGCGCGTTCGAGTGGAACTACGTGGCCGCCAAGGAGACCGGCATCTTCGCGCTGGCGCTGAACGAGGACTCCGGTAATCCCTTCGGCCCGCGCAACGACGAGGTCGCGGTGAAGGAAGAGGACGATGAGTCCGAGGAAGATAAGGACGACGACAAGGACGAGGTCGAGGTGACCATCGAGTTCGACGGCCTCGCCGACCGGATCATCCGCGTGCCCGTCGATGCGGACACGATCTGGTACCTGCACCCGCTCGAGGATCAGCTCCTTTACATGACCGGCGGGCCGTTCTTCTACGGCCGCAGCTCAGGCGTGCCGGCGAAGCTGATGGGCCTCGACTACAAGGAGCGCGAGTCCAAAGAGCTTGCCTCCGAGATCGGCGGCTGGGCGGTCAGCGCGGACGGCAAGTACGCCATCTACCGCAAGAACGGCGGCTACCACCGCATCGAGATCGCCAAGCCGAAGGATGCCAAGGCGATCGGCACCGGGAATCTGATCGTGCATCGATCGGCGGCAGAGGAATGGCCGGTGATCTTCGACGAGGTCTGGCGCCGCTTCCGCGACTACTTCTACGTGTCGAATCTGCACGGCTACGACTGGGAAGCCCTGCGGGAGCGCTATCGCCCGCTGGTCGCCGACGTCTCGACGCGCGAGGATCTGAACACGCTCATCGGCGAGATGATCGCCGAGCTCAACGTGGGCCACGCGTATGTCCAGGGTGGCGATCTGCAGGCGCCGCACCGGTCATCCGCGGCGCTGCTGGGCGCGCGTTTCGAGGCCGACGAGGACGCCGGCCGCTACCGAGTTGCGCACATCTACGCGGGACATAACGCCGAGCCGAAATACCGGTCGCCCCTGACGGAAGTCGGCGTCGATGTCTCCGTCGGTGACTACATCCTGGCCATCGATGGCCGCGACCTGACTCTCGACGACAATCCCTACGACCTGCTCACCGACCGCGGCAGCCAGCCGGTCGAGCTGCGCGTCAGCGACGACGCGGATGGCGATGACGCGCGCACGGTGCTGGTCAAGGGGATCGGTGATGAGACCAACCTCGTGTACCTCGAGTGGGTCGATGCCAACCGACGCTACGTGGCGGAGCAGACCGACGGCCAGGTCGGTTACCTGCACGTCCCCGACATGGGCAGCGACGGCATCTACGAGTTCGTGAAGTGGTTCTACCCGCAGATGCGCAAGCAGGGCCTCGTGGTCGACGTGCGCGGCAACGGCGGCGGCAACGTCTCGCAGATGCTGATCCGGCGGCTCATGCAGAAGCCGCTGGGCTATGGCTTCCAGGCCCACAGCGAGTGGGCGAACACCTACCCGCAGACCGCCTTCAACGGTCCGATGGTGGCGCTGATGAACGAGGACTCCGCGTCCGATGGTGACATCTTCCCGTACTTCTTCCGCGAGGCCGGACTCGGGCCGCTCATCGGCAAGAAGACCTGGGGCGGCGTCGTCGGTATCACCAGCCGAGGACCGCTCCTCGACGGCGGCAGTGTCTTCGTGCCCGAGTTCGGCATGGGCCAGGCCGGCAAGGGCTGGATCATCGAGGGAGAGGGCGTCTCGCCGGACATCGAGGTCGACAACGACCCCGCCAGCGACGACGATGCCCAGCTCGACCGCGGCATCGCCGAGGTGCTCGAGCGCATCGAGGCCGCACCGCCGGAGTTCATGACCAAGCCGCAGGCGCCGGTGAAGACCGATTAGCTTGCTCTGACCGCCTTTGGAGCCCCTGATTCGTCACGAAAGTTGACGAGTCAGGGGCTTTTTTCGTCCTGATACTTGCGATTATGTAAGCTTCGGCGGATTCGAGCAGGGGAAATTCGATGACCTTTACACGACTCGTGGGCGTGATCGCCCTCGTGGCCGGGCTGGCGATGAGCTCAACGGCTCTCGCTCAGACGGCAACGATCGACTTCAACACCGCTTGCTGCGGCAACCCGTACACCGAAGACGATTTCCGGCTTTCCGGTGCCTCCGGCAGCTTTTCGCAGAACGTGGGAAATCCGGGGGTGTTCGGGCCGCAGGGCTCCTGGACGGTCACGGTCACCCATACAACGCCCGGAACGACGTTCACCGTCGCGTCCCTGCAGGCGATCACCTTCAACCAGGGCATCAGCAACGGCTCGGTCACCGTGACGCCGCCCAGTGGCCCCGCACAGACGATCAATGTCATCAATCAGCTTGGCCTGCGGACACTGAATCTGAACGCTGCGAATTTCTCCAACATCACCTCGTTCACGATCAGCGGCCAGTCCAATGACGCCGCACCCTTCAATCGAATCGGCGTCGACAACATCCAGATCAACAGCATCGTCCTCGGGCCCTCGGGTGGCCCGACGCCCCCGCCGATCGTCGCGCAAGTGACTCCCGTGAGCTCGCCGACCAACGATTCGACGCCAAGCTACACGTTCAGCACCACAAAGGCGGGCACGCTAACTGTCGGCGGGAGCTGCGGATCGGCTTCCGAGGGCGCGGTCAGCGCCGGCATTGTGACAATCAGTCTGACCGAGCCGAACAACGTAACGCCGTTGACCTCCGGCACTTATTCCAACTGCAGCATCACGGTCACGGACGCCTCCGGGAACGCCAGTGCGCCGCTGGCGATATCGGCGTTCATTGTCGATACCATGGCGCCCATGTTGGCGGAGGTCACCGCGGTGACGACGCCGGACAATGACACGACGCCTGATGTGACATTCTCGACGAGCGAGGCAGGTACGCTGGTCGTGGGCGGCAGCTGCGGTAGCGGCAACGAAGGTGCGATCGGCTCTGGCAACCAGAACATCACGCTGACCCAGCCGAACAACATCTCGGCGTTGGCCGCAGGCACCTATTCCGACTGTACGATCACGGTGACGGATGCAACGGGAAACAGCAGTGCACCGCTCACGCTGACTGCTTTCACGATCGATTTGACGGCACCGACGGTCTCCGAGTTGACGCCCGTGACCACGCCGACGAACGACCGGACGCCGGACGTGACCTTCTCGACGAACGAGGCCGGTACGCTGGCCGTGGGTGGCAGCTGCGGTAGCGGCGACGAAGGTGCGATCGGCTCTGGCAACCAGACGATTACGCTGACGCAAGCGGACAACAGCACGCCGTTGGCCGATGGGACGTTCAACGACTGTACGGTGACGGTGATCGATGTGGCCGGGAACGCCAACACGCCGCTCACGCTGACTTCTTTCACGATCGATGCGATGGCGCCGACGGTCGTTGAGTTGACGGCGGTGACCACGCCGGCAAACGACTCGACGCCGGACGTGACCTTTAACACAGGTGCCACGCTTGAAGACGTCAAAGAGGCCCACGGTCATCTCGTGATCCTCCCGCAATGCTCAAACTTCC
>JBCCZC010000171.1:0-11143 GCA_039188505.1 Pseudomonadota bacterium
GCCGGTCAGATGCGGATAGAGCGCCACGTTCTCGGGAATATCGGCCAGCTGACGTCGAGCGGCTCGCGGATCGATACCCGGGTCGACGCCAGCGACTCGTATGCGGCCCGAGTCCGGGGCGAGGAAGCCGAGGAAGAGGTTGATCGTCGTCGTCTTGCCGGCACCATTGGCGCCCAGCAGACAGAAGAGCTCGCCAGGGGCAATCATCAGGTCGAGGTCATCAACCGCGGTGACCGCGCCGAAGCGCCGGGTCACGCTTTCGGCTTCGAAGATCAGGTCCGACGCCACACTGCTACCCCACGGTTCCGAGAGATGCAACGTTATAACATAACAATCGGCAATGGCGACGCTCGGACGGGCTGGCCGCAAACGAAAAATGCGCGGCCCCTTGGGGGAGGCCGCGCCAGGCTGGGAGAGCTTCGACCAAGGGCAGTCGAAGCGGCGGGAATCAGGGCGTATAGGGCAGCGACGAGTCCTGCAGGAAGATCAGAACGCGCTCGTCCTCGGTCTTGACGTAACCCTTGGTGTATTCGACCTTTGTTTCCGTGCCGTCCGGACCGGTGAAGTAGTAATGACCCATCGCGATCGCGATGTTGTCGTGGAACTTGACCGTGTGATTGTCGAAGCGGACGTTCGACCACGGCATCAGCGCAAAGCCATTGTCCTCGGCGTACTCGTTGTTCCCGGCGACGAAGTAGCTCAGCGCGCCTTCAAGGTCGGGGCGGAAGGGCTGCTCGGTGGCCAACGTCGGCTTGAACTGGATCGGCCCGAGCTCGAAGGCGTAAGCCGTGCGCGCGGCCTCTTCGGCGACCTTCGGGGCCTTGCTGCCGGCCTCACCGATGGCGACGACTGCGTTGCCCCACATCTGCTGCGCAGCCGTGACGTCCTCGATGCTGATCTGCGGACCTTCGGGGAGACTCCCGACGTTGTCGGCGAAACCGGTAGCGGATGCCGTCGAACCGACCGCCACGAGAGCGGCGCCAATTGCACTAAGGGTGAAACGCATGACTTGACCTCCTGAGATTCATTGCCGTTGGTGACCACTCCTGGGAACCAACGGTTTGCCAGCTTTGCGCCCCCAGATTCTCGACGACCATCCGTCGAACCGTTTGCGCAGGCACTGTCGTTCAGTGCGAGATCAATTCTGCGGCCAAGCAGGTACGCCGGTCTTTTAAGCACGATGAACAGGCGATTAAGAATGGTGAGCTTCGGGTGAAGGGGCGGCGGCACCGATACCGCTACGGCTGGGGCGCGTTCTCCTCGTGCGCCCGCCGGCATGTCTCGCAGATGCCCTGCAGTTCGATCACCGCTCGGCTCACCTCGAAGTTCACCGCGCCGGCACCGAGGTCGATGTCCTCGAGCCGCATGGGCGGCACCAGTTCGATCGCGCGATCGCCCTCGACGCAGAGCGCGAATACCGGGGACGTACAAGCGCTGTGACCGCATGCCGCAAAGGCATTGAGGCTCTCGATGCGATGCACGTCGCCACTCTCGATGAGCCTCGCCAGCGCCCGGTAGATCGACGGTGGCCCCGAGAGGCCCTCGTCTCGGAGCCGATCCAGGAGCTGGTAGGCGGTCAATGCCCGGTCGCTTGCGCGGAGCTTCTCGAGGACGAGATCGGTGTTCCTGGTGGTCCGTGCCATGGCTACCTGCTGGATCGTTCCCGCTCGCCGAAGGGACCGAAGGGCTACGCTGCTGCCCCTGGAAGATGAGCGGATGTTATAACATTACGGACGAATGGCGTGCCAGCGGGCGAGACTACGGCCAGCTAATTCGCCACCCGACTTCCCTCCAGCGCTCAAAGCAGCGATGCTCGCCCCCTTCCGAAGTCGACACCCGCCAGGGAAGACCATGTCCCCGCTCCCGCACCAGGCCCCGTGGGCCACGCGCTCGGTCCGCGCGATCATTGCCCTCCTTGCAATGCTTCTCGCGCTGACGGCCTTCGCGCACCCGGAAGACGAGTTCTGTACGCCCGGCGAAGACAGTCTCGACCCGGAGCTGTGCCAGATGCTGGCCGAACTCGATGCCAAGGATGGCGCGGTCGATCAGTCCGACCTGCGCCCCATCCTCGATGAGGAGGGCAACGAACGAGGCTTCTGGTCGACCTCGACGCTCTACGTCTGGATCGGGATCAATCACATCCTCCCGGGCGGACTGGATCACATCCTCTTCGTCCTGGCGATCTTCCTTGCGTCGACGAGCCTACGGGCGCTGGTCATCCAAGTCTCGGCCTTCACCCTCGCGCACACCGTCACCCTGGCGATGGCCGCAAGCGGCGTCATCACGCCCTCACCGGCCGTCGTCGAGCCGCTGATCGCGCTCACCATCGGCTTTGTGGCCATCGAGAACGTCTTGTTCAAGGAGATGACGAAGTGGCGGCCCGTCGTCGTTCTGGGCTTCGGCCTGATCCACGGCATGGGCTTCGCCGGCTTCTTCGGCGAGCTGGGCCTGCCGCCGGGTCAGTTCTGGAGCGCCCTCATCGGGTTCAACGTGGGCGTCGAAGTCGGCCAGCTCGCAGTCATCGCCGCGGCGGCCGTGCTGGCCTGGGGCATCAAGCGCCCCCTGCCTGAAAACGAAAGAGCCCGGCAGTATCGACGGTTCGTCGTCGTGCCGGGCTCTTTGCTGATTGGCGTCGTCGGT
This sequence comes from Pseudomonadota bacterium, assembly GCA_039188505.1. GTDB lineage: Bacteria > Pseudomonadota > Gammaproteobacteria > Xanthomonadales > SZUA-38 > JBCCZC01. Next base: position 2,641 of record JBCCZC010000171.1, read on the forward strand.
CTCTGGTGGACCTTCGAGCGCATCTTTCTGGGCTAGCAACCTGTCGAACCCAGTCCGACAGGTTGCCGACGATCAGTTTCCGGCGTCGCCCGAGGTGGCGAAGCCACGCCCCTTGAGGAGCGGCTCGATGCTCGGATCCTGGCCGCGGAAGTTGCGGTAGAGCTCATCGGCCTCGCGCAGACCACCGGACTGGTAGACCCACTTCTTCAGGCGACCCGCAATCTCCGGATCCCAGATGTCCTCGGCCTGCTCGAAGGCGGCAAAGCCATCGGCGTCGAGGATCTCGGACCACAGGTAGGCGTAGTAGCCCGCGGAGTAGCCGCCGGCGAAGATGTGGCTGAAGTACTGCGAGCGATACCGCGGCTCGATCTCATCGATCAGGCCGTAGCCACGCAGGACTTCTTCCTCGAACGCACGCGCGTCGGTGATCGCCTCGGCTTCCTCGAGCGTCAGCATGTGCCAGCGCAGGTCGAGCAGCGATGCCGCCACGTACTCGGTCGTGCGGAAACCTTCGTTGTGGTTCGCGGCGACGCGCATGCGCTCCACGAGCTCCTGCGGGATCACTTCTTCGGAGGCGTAGTGCCGGGCGAAGACCTCCAGCAGCTCGGGCTGAGAGGCCCAGTGCTCGAGAATCTGCGCCGGGAATTCCGTGTAGTCGCGCGGACCGTCGACGCCCGAGAACATCGGGTAGTCGATCTGGGTCATCAGACCGTGCAGACCGTGACCGAACTCGTGGAAGAGCGTCTCGACCTCCGAGAAGCGCATCAGCGTCGGCTCGCCTTCCGGCGGGGTCGACAGATTCATGTTGTTGGTCACGATCGGACGGATCAGGTCACCGTCGATGTTCGATGCAGACCGGAACCCGCTCATCCACGCGCCGCCGCGCTTCGAGTCGCGGGCATACATGTCCATCATGAACAGACCGAGGTGGCTACCGTCATCGTCCTTGACGTCGTAGGCCGTCACGACCGGGTTCCAGCCCTCGACCTCGACCGGCTCCAACGTCACGCCGAAGAGGCGGGTGGCCATCTCGAACGCGCCGGCACGGACCTTCTCCAGGTCGAAGTACGGCTTGATCAGGTTCTCGTCGAGGTCGTACTTCTCGAGGCGGACCTTTTCGGAGAAATGCCACCAGTCGTGGCCGGCAATCTGGAACTCGTCCCCGACCATGGCCTGCATGTCGGCGAGCTCTTCCTTCGCGCGCTGGAGGCCCGGACGCCAGACCTGGAGGAGGAAGTCCTCAGCGCCTTCCGGCGTTTTCGCCATGCGGGTTTCGAGCTGGTACTGGGCGTGCGAGTCGTAGCCCATGAGGCCGGCGCGCTTGGCGCGCAGCTGGGCGACGCGGATGGCAAGCGGGCCGTTGTCGGTCTCGCCTTCGGTGGCGCGCAGGCGGTAGCCATTGAAGAGCTGCTCACGCAGTTCCCGGACTTCCGACTGGGTCATGAACGTCTCGTAGGCCGAGCGGTTCAGGCCGACGACCCAGGCACCCTTGCCTTCGTTCCAGATCGAGGCCTTAAAGTCGTCGCTCAGGCCGTCCGTCTGGGCCTCGTCCGTGAGCTCGAGCGTGAAAGCCTTCGTGGACAGCAGGAGGTTCTGGCCGAACTTCGTGGTCAGCTCCGCGAGCTCGACGTTGATGGCAGCGACCTGCTCCTTGGTCTCGGCATCCAGGGCCGCCCCGGAGCGCACGAAGGCGCGGTGCCAGAGCTCGACGAGTCGCGCGTCCTGCTCGTCAAGGCCAAGGTCGTCCTTCTGCTCGTAGACGGCTTTCACGCGCGCGAACAGGTCGTCGTTGAGCATGATGGCTGACTGCTCCTTCGACAGCATGCCGGACACGGGGCCCTGCATCGCCCGCAGCTCGTCATCCATCTCCGTGCTGGTCAGGTTGAAGAAGACCCCCTGGACCCGGGTGAGCTCCTCGCCGACCAGCTCCAGTGCGACGATCGAGTTTTCGAAGGTCGGCGCCTCCGGGTTGCTAACGATCCCGTCGATGTCCTCGCGCAGCTCGAGGATGCCTTTCTTGATGGCCGGCATGAAGTGAGCGTTTTCGAACTCGGCGAAGGGCGGCACGCCGTAGGGCGTATCCCACTCCTCGCGGAACGGATTGCCCGCCAGTTCCTCATCGGTGACGGTGATCTCGTCGCTGGCCGACTCTGCCGCTTCAGGCGCAGCTTCGGCCGCCGCATCGACGACCGCTTCGCCGGTGGCGCTGTCGCCTCCCTCGGCGGGCGTATCGCCTGCGTCATTGCCGCCACAGGCAGCAAGGCCCGCGGCCAGCACGGAAATGATCAACATGTTTCTGTAATTCATGGTCGCTCTCGTATTTCGAAGGGCTGGATAGCCGGCAAATCCCGCCTGCCCGGCGCGGTGGCCGCGCCCGAGGCAAATCAAGGGTTCAGCGTAGGCGACGCGTTATAACACAACGCCGCTCGAGGGGGACAGGTCCGAAAGGCACAGGCGCAAGCAGGGGCACCGCCGCTCGCCGACGGCGAATGCCGGACCCGAGGGACCATCAGCTTGGGGTACGGGGCCTGGGCGGGTAGGCCAGCCGCTTCCAGACGGTTTCCAACGGCCCCTGCGCGTGATGGCGAAGCCACCATCGGCTCATCAGCCACTGACACAGCAGGATGGCCGCCGCGAACCCCGGTAGCAGCACGTAGGGGAACGCTCCCATCAGGCCGAAACCGTAGCCGAAGAACAGCACGACGGAGGCCGTGGTCTGAAAAAGATAGTTCGTCAGGGCCATGCGCCCGAGCGTTGCCAGGTGCCGGAAGACCGCGGCCTCCGGTGCACGTCGCCACACGGTGAGAAACGCCCACCCGATCGCGAGGGAAAGCAGCGGCGCGCCGACGTGATAGACGACCGCCTGAAAGGCGCCGATTGGCGTCAGCGCATAGGGCGTGCCCGTCACGGCTCTCGTCCAGCCATAGGCAAACGAACACGCGAGACCGACGAGGAAGGCGATGAACGTCGCCCGGTTCATGGGAATACCGTCCGCGACCATAGACGGCAGGCGCCGCGCCAGCAGCAGCCCACAGAGAAACAGGCCCAGGACCTGCGGGTACCGACCCGAAAGCAGGTAACTCATGGGCCGGGGAATCACACTCAGCGCGTTGGCCCAGAACACCTCGGGTGGGGATGCCGACGTGCGCATCTCCAGCAGCGTGCGGCCGCCGTACCCGAGATCCGCCTTCAGCGCTGCGGACCGGCTCGAGAGCAGGCCCCAGAAGCTGGCATCGCTCGTCCCGTACGTCACGAAGAAGATAACGATCGGCGCGATCAGCAAGCCGACGATCCAGCGGATCAGGGCCTTGTCGGAAAGGCCGAGGAAGACCGGCAGCAGCATTCCCAGCAACGCGTACAGGGTGAGGATATCGCCGTTCCAGATGAAGACCATGTGGCTCAGGCCGATCACGAGCAGCACGATCATGCGCCGGTACCAGTACCGCCTGAAGGACTCCGGCATTTCGGCCATGCGTCCCGCCTGGAGCCCGAAGCCAATGCCGAAGAGGATCGAGAACAGGCCGTAGAACTTGCCCTCGACGAACCAATCGATGAGAAACAGCACGCTCAGGTCGGAAATGGGCAGCGCAACGATGTCCTCTGGATTGACCGCGAAGTACCCGAAGAAACTGACGAGATTTGCCAGCAGGATTCCGAACAACGCGAAGCCTCGGAGCGCGTCCAGAACTTCGAAGCGCTCCTTGATCGTGGTCGGTCCGGAAACCGATCTCGCCGCATTCATGGATCTAGCGTCATCAGTCAAGCGTGTCTGGACGTGGCGATGGTCGTGGTCGTGACGCCAACCGAGACCGGTACCGATCTCAAGCGGCGCTAACGCGAAGGGCCCCACGGGCAATCGAGGCTCCGAAGCGTAGCAGCAAGCCGACCAGGGGGACCAACTGCCGCATTAGGGGCAGCTCCTCCGTCAGCTCGGTCAGCGTCGGCAGGTCATGAAACAAGAAAGGGATGTCGATCGCGGCGACCGGGAGCACCGCATCCGTGGCGTGGCGGCTGGCCAGCCGGCCGGGGTCGTTATGTTCGCTGCCGGGCCGGGCATCGGCGGGCCGACGGTAGGCCGCTCTCACCAGCCCCGCAGGATCACGGGGGTTGACCCTGATCCCGTCCGGGAATGAGCGATAGCCGGGGCGCAGGGCGCGCCCCGAAGGATCAGAACATCAAGCGAGGGTGATCGGCCCGTGGTCGTCGCAATGGTCGCCGTGCGGGAAATGCAGGTGACCGTCGACGAGGTAGCAGATGTGGTCGCCGTGCGGCACCGCCTCGTGGCCACAGCCCGGCCCATGGACATGATCGGCGTCGTGGCCGGCACAGCTGTGATCCGGCGTGCACCGGTCGGGATTGGTGTCGCTGACCTCGATGACATGCGAGTCCGTGTGCCCGTCGTGCGGGTGATGGAGCTCACCGTCGTGCAGGTAGTCGACATGATCGCCGTGGACGATAGCCGTGTGGCCACAGTCGGGCCCATGGACGTGATCGTGATCGGCAACAGGCTTGCAGGTAGTCATGGATCGGGTTCCTTCGTCGGTCGTCTAATGATCATCCGCGTGGGAGAGCAGGTTGCGGACGAGAATTCGCACATGATCGTCGGCGAGGCTGTAGAAGACGTGCTTGCCCTCGCGTTCACGATGCAGGAGATCAGCCTCCGTCAGAACCTTGAGCCGTTGCGAGACCAGCGACGTGGAGTCGCCGGACTCGATAGTCAGCTCCGACACGCAGTGACGTCCCTGCAGCAGCAACGCGAGCAGGCGTAGCCGGCCGGGATCCCCCATGGCCGCTCCCATGCGCGCCGCACGAGCCACCTGATCGTCGCCCAGGGGCGGATGCTCATGCTCGGTGTGATCTTCAGGAGAACAGGTCGCATTCATCAATCTTTCATCATTTAAACGATCATGCGAATGTTAGAGTAACACTGACGCCTGCTAGCTGTCAAGAACCCGCTGAATAGCGGACGCAGGACGTACCGATGCCCTCCGCAGGGGCGGAGCGACGGCTTCGACGGTAGAATCAAGGAAGGAACGGCGGGGCGTCGTTGCGACGCCCCGCCAGGGGTACATCAGCTCAGAAGAACGCGCGGAATCCGAACACGAAGTTCCGGCCCGGGAGCGGCGCCCGGTCCTTCAGGAACGACGTGTGATTGCGGGCCTCTTCGTCATCGAGGTTGCGGCCACGGGCAAAGAACTGCCAGGTGATGTCGCCGGCGGTTGCAAGCTCGTAGGTAAGATCAGCGTTGATCATCGTGTAGCTGTCGGTCGGCGTCTCGAACTCGGCGACGTCGTCCTGATCGTCGTAGCGAATGAAATCAAGCGAGGCCAGCCAGCCACCCGACGACCAGTCCACGCCCAAGCCGATGCGGCCAGGCGCGGTCCGCGGAACGTTCGAGCCATCGTCGAGTTCCGCGTCAACGGTGTCGAAGAAGCCTCGGAAATTCCAATCGCCAACGCTCGTCTCGGTCACCGCCCAGGCCAGCTCGCCCTCGAAGCCGGTGAACTCCGCGTCCTGCTGCAGCCACTGCTGAGCCGGGAATCCGTCTTCCTCGAAACCGAGGTCGCTCAGGTAGATGAAGTCCGAGAAGTCGTTGTAGTAGAACGTCAACGACCCGGTGAGCGGGCCAGCGTGTTGGCGCAGGGAGACCTCGAAGTTGGTCGACTCCTCTTCGCTGAGATTGGGGTCACCAATCTCGAAGGTCTGCGTCGCGATATGCGGACCGTTGGCGAAGAGTTCCTCCTCGGCCGGGGCGCGCTCGGACAGAGCCAGGCTCAGGGCAAGGTCGGTGCTGGGCGTGAAGCCCCAGATGCCGCCAACGCTGACCGAGAACGGATCGTGGCTTGCCGACTGACCGTCCGCGGTGTCGATGTCCTGGTCCTCGATGCGGGCGCCGAACTCGACCCGCCAGTCGCCGAACTCCCGCTCCTCGAGGAGGAACAGGGCCAGGGACTCGGTCTCGCTCGGCGGCACGAAGGCTTCCTCGCCGATGGCCGAGAAATCGCGGTCCCGGTACTGCAGCCCGATGACGCCGCGCCAACCGCCGAGCGGCTCGTGCACGAACTCAACCCGCGTCTCGAAGGTATCGGCGTCGAACACCGTGCCGGTCTCTTCGCCTTCGAACTCCGTGTGCTCGTAGTCGACGTCCGAGATCAGGAAACGAGCACTCTCGAACCCGGCGAACGGATTGTCGATGCGCAGATCGGCGTCGATCCGATCGCTCTCCATGTCGAGGGTGACGATCTCTTCTTCCTCCTCACCCTCTTCCTCATCGTCGTGGTCTTCGCCCTCGTGCTCCTCTTCCCCATGCTCGTGGCCGTGCCCGGGAATGCCGTACTCGGTCTGGTAGTTGGACAGCGAGAGCCCGAAGGTCCAGCCATCGCCGAAGTAGGAGAAGCCACCGGCGCCACCCCGAGTCTCGACGGCCGAGTTCTCGAGGATGCCGGCAATCTCTTCCTCTTCCTCGTGATCGTCGTCGTGGTCCTCGTCGTGGTCGTCTCCCTCGAGCTCTGCGAACCCGGGAATCTCGTAATCATCGGTATCCCGATAGAAGCCGTCGACGTGGAAGGCCCAGTTGCCGGTGCCGAAGTTCAGCTCGACCGCGCCGAAGCGCTCGTCGGCGACGGTATCGCCGCTGACGACGATCTCGCCGTCCATCCCGTCGAGACGCTGCATCAAGATGCGATTCGTGTTGACGTTGACGACACCGCCAATCGTGCCGGAGCCGTAGAGCAGCGTGGACGGTCCGCGCAGGACTTCCACGCTGTTCGCCAGGAAGGGCTCGATGACGACGGCATGGTCGGCGCTGAGGTTGGAAACGTCGTTGGCGCTGATGTTGTTTTCGAGCACCGAGACCCGCGGACCGTCGAGCGACCGGATGATCGGACGACCGACGCCCGGGCCGAAGTACGACGACTGAATTCCCGGCAGACGCTCGACGGTTTCGCCGATCGTCGCGCGCAGGGCGCGGTCGAGCTCATCTTCACGCAGAACGGTCACGGACTGGGTCATCTCCAGCGGCGTGCTGCCGAGGGGACTCGCCGTGACCACGATGGTCTCGAGTTCGGTGTTGTCGGCTTCCTGCGCGGACACGGCAGGGCCAACCATAGCGACGGCAATAGCCACCGCAAGGCGGTTGAATTTCATTGCATCAATATCCTGTTTGCTGGGTAAACGACCGGCCTGCGAGAGGCGGTCGTTGGTGCCGGCTGTCGCCGGCGGCAGTCATCGCGCGATCAGGAGATCGCGGGTGGTCCGCGCGCCGGAGGGCACGTGACCGGAGTCTGGAAGCGAGAGAGGCTTAACGCGACCGGCGCGCTGGGGCGGCGCGCAGGCTCGACCTGATGCGGCGAGGCAGGATCCGCACCGGAGTCCAGGCTTCCTGCGGCGATGCAGACAAGACAGATGTCCTCGCCGTGGGCTTCATCGGCGTGATCCACAACGTGGAGCGCCGAATAGGTCTGTCCGAACAACAGCATGACGGCCACGGCCAGCGCCGCGAGAACCCGCCGATTTACTGTTTTCTTAACAAACATGCCGGCATTGTGCGGGCCGTTCATGAGAAATCAAGTGACGATCGACCCAACCTCGCATCGATCATCTCACTGCAACAGACCGTTATCCCGTCGGTAACACTCACTTATCGTCGCGGTAACAAAGGCGGCCCAGACTTCGGCGCAATTCGGGGCAGGCTGGATTTCGCATGACCTGGGCAGGCGCCACCGCCAACAGACGCGGCGACCATGGACCGGGCCTTCAACGGGCCAAGGCCGGACTCCTCCCGACGAAAGCCCGCAGCCTCCACTTCTTCCCACCGCTCGACCAGACGCCCGCCTCCGGTTCGACGGAGCGCCTCGAGCGACCTGAATTCCGTCCATCAAGAGAAGACTGATGCTGCACAAGGCCCGCACGCTCTTTGTTTCCGACGTTCACCTGGGCACCCCTTCGAGCCAGGCAGCGCACCTGCTGCGGCTCCTCGACGAGGTGTCCGTCGACCAGCTCGTCCTCGTGGGCGACATCATCGATCTAACCTCCATGCAGGCGCGAGCCTGGTGGCACCCGCTGCACACGGCCTGCGTCCAGCGTGTCCTGAAGCTGGCCCGCGAAGGAACGAAGGTGGTCTATGTGCCCGGCAACCACGACGCAGAGCTGAGGCAGCACGTCGGCTGCGAGATCCAGGGCGTTCGTATCGAGCGCACGGTCGACTACCGCGCGCTGGACGGATCGATCTACCGGGTGGCGCACGGGGACGAATTCGACCGGACCGGGAAAGGCCACGCGCCCTGGATCGAGGCCCTGGGCGAATCGCTCTATGAAGTCATCACCTGGATGAACCGGGTCTACAACCAGGCCCGCTGCTCCTTCGACCTCGAGTACCACCCGGTTTCGCTGGACATCAAGAAACGCGTTCGGCGCGCCATGGCTTTCATCGAAGCGTTCGAGAACCGCGTGATCGAGGGCACCAAGCCGTTGCCCGTCGACGGCTACATCGGCGGCCACATCC
>JBCCZC010000172.1:0-11134 GCA_039188505.1 Pseudomonadota bacterium
ACCTCGATCAGCTCGAGCCCCAGGCGCTGGGCCTGCAGGCGAATGATCGAGAGGCGGATGCCCTGAATCGGTAGCCGGCCCTGCTCGCGGTCGTAGGTCGTGATCAGGTGGGTCACGTCGCTGCAGACCTGGAGGCAGAAGGCGCTGTCCTTGCCGCCGCTATAGAAAAGTCCCGCACTCACGGCGGGTAGATCGCGCCCAGGACGCGTGGGCCGGCCGCCCCGGTGACGCCGGGCAGATTCCCAGGCTGGTCCAGGAGAGTCTGGCGCGCGATCCACGCGAACAGGATCGCTTCGACCCAGGCCGGATCGAGGCCGCACGTGGCCGTCGACACAACCGGGCATGCCAGGGCCATGGCGATGCGATCCATGAGGAAGTCGTTCTGCACACCGCCCCCGCAGACCAGGAGGCGTTCGCAGCTCGACGCGTGGCGCTCGATCGCCGCGCCCACCGTGCGCGCGGTCAGTTCAACGAGGGTCGCCTGCAGGTCTTCAGGCGCGAGTTCCAGGCCGGCGACGGTCGCCAGGACCCAGGCCAGGTTGAAGGTCTCGGGGCCGGTGCTCTTGGGCGGGGGCGCGGCGAAGTAGGGGTGGCTCAGCAGCCGCTCGAGGGCCGCCTCGTCGACGTTCCCGGCCCGCGCCCACGCGCCGCCTTCGTCGAACGGCAGGCCACGCGCCTCGCGAATCCAGGCGTCGCTCAGGGAATTGGCGGGTCCCGTATCGAAGCCCGTCACCGGCCCGTGACCGGGCGGCAGCAGCGTGACGTTGGCCACGCCGCCGAGGTTCAGAACGACCCGGTGCTCGCCGGGTGCGCGCAGCAACGCGGCGTGCACTGCGGGCGCCAGCGGTGCGCCCTGGCCGCCGGCGGCCATGTCGCGGGTGCGCAGGTGACCGACGACGCGGATACCCGTCCGTTCGGCGACGCGTGCCGGATCTGCGGCCTGGAGCGTCCAGGGGCGTTTGGACTCGGGCGCGTGCTGGATCGTCTGACCGTGAAGCCCGATCGCGGCGATGTCCGTTTGTGCCAGTCCGGCTTCCGCGACCGTTGCCCGCGCCGCGTCCGCGAAGAGGTCGCCCAGCTCGGCGTGCAGCTCGCCGAAGGCTCGCAGGCCCATCGCCTCGGGAGCCAGTAGCGCGGCGCGAACCGTGTCGGCGACGCGCTCGGGGTAGGGGGTGCAGGTGGCGGCAACGAGCTCGACGCCGCCGGCGTCATCGAAACGCACGAGCGCCGCGTCGATACCGTCGAGGCTGGTACCGGACTGCATGCCGAGGACGAGCAAGCGTCTTACTCGGTGGCGGTCGCGAGCATCTGGTTGGCGGCCATGCGCTCGAGCTGGGCGAGCAGCGGCCGGGCGGTCTCCGTGAACGTGGCAAGTTCACCGGGGGGCAGCGGCTCGGCCTTGGGAAGATCGACCGTTGCGGGGTTGCGGTGGACCCCGTTGACGATGAACTCGTAGTGGAGGTGCGGCGCGGTGGCCATGCCCGTCATGCCGACGAAGCCGATCGTGGTGCCCTGGGACACCCGCTGGCCCTTCTTCACCGTACGACGGGTGAAGTGCAGGTATTTCGTGGTCACGCCGTTCGGGTGCTCGATGAAGACGTGGTGGCCGTTGGCGTTGTCGTAGCCGGAGCGAACCACCCGGCCGTCGCCCGCCGCCTGGACGGGGGTGCCGGGCGGTGCCGCGTAGTCGATACCGCGATGGGCCTTCACCCGCTTCAGGATCGGATGGAAGCGCTTCGGATTGAAATGGCTACTGATGCGCGAGAAGTTGAGCGGTGCCCGCAGGAAGGCCTTCTTCATGTTGCGACCGTCGGGGCTGAAGTAGCCGATGCCGTCAGCATTCTCGTAGCGGACGGCCTGGTAGCGTTCGCCCTGGTTCACGAAGGTGGCAGCGATGATATCGCCCGCGCGCAGAAACTCGCCGTCCCGAAAGACCTCGTCGTAGATGACGTGGAAGCTGTCGCCGGCGCGGATGTCGAGGATGAAGTCGATATCCCAGCCGAAGAGTCGGGCGAGTTCGAGGATCATGGCGTCGGTGAGTCCGGCCTGCCGACCCGCGAAGAAGAAGGAGCCCGTGATCGTGCCGCTGGTCTCGCGCAGCTGGCGCACCAGGTTCTCGGCAATCAGCTCGCTGCTCAGACCCTCGCCGGTGGCGAGGACCCGGAGTCGGGTGGCTTCATCGAGCTGATACTGGAGCTCCTGGAGTTCGCCCTCGGCGGTGAAGCGAAACGCAAGTTCATCGCCCGGGAAAATCCTGGTCAGCTTCTTCGTGTGCTCGTCGAGATGCACGACGTTGTGCACATCGCGGGGCGACAGGCCCTGCGCGGCAAAGATGGCGGCAAGGGTCTGGCCCGGGCGGACCTCAACCCGCGTCCAGGCGTCAACTTCGAGCTCGGCCTCCGCGTCGTCGAAGGGCAGCGCGATCGGCTCGGGTGCCGGGACGTCGAGGACCTTCGTCTGCATCTGACTGGCTGCGGCCCCGTCGCCGCCGACCTCGCCGAGGAAGGCGACGGCCGCGACGACCGCGCAGGCCGTGCCAAGCGCAAGACCGTGGTGGCGCGCGGAGAAGCGCGACAGGTAGGCGGAGACGGCCGTCAGACCGCGGCGAACCTGCGCTACCGGGCGCGTCGTGAGCGCGGCCGGCTTGAAGTCGCGTGGGAGCTTCGGTCGAACCAAGAGAAACCCTCGTCGTTGCAGGACGCCGCGAGCACATTATCCTCCGTGCCTGATGCGGTCAATCGGTATGCCTTTACATTGGCCTGCAATCCGTTACATTGCGCGGTTTTGCACCGCTTGACAGGACATGGGAAAACACGACGAAGCGCTCGCGCTGATCCAGCGCGGAGCCGAGGAGATCCTCAAGGTCGAGGAACTGGTGGAGCGGCTCGATCGCGGCCGCCCGCTGCGCGTCAAGGTTGGCTTCGACCCCACGGCGCCGGACCTGCATGTCGGGCATACGGTCGTCATCAACAAGATGCGCCAGTTCCAGGACCTCGGGCACGAGGTGATCTTCCTGATCGGGGACTTCACCGGCATGATCGGCGACCCGAGCGGCAAGAGTGCCACGCGGCCGCCGCTCACCCGCGAGGAGGTCGAAGCCAACGCGACCACCTATAAGGAGCAGGTCTTCAAGATCCTGGATCCCGAACGTACCGAGATCCGTTTCAACTCGGAGTGGTTCGGGGCCATGAGCGCGGCTGACATGATCCGCCTGGCGGGGAAGCACACGGTTGCCCGGATGCTCGAACGCGACGACTTCCGCAAGCGCTACGCGGAAGAGCGCCCCATCGCCATCCACGAGTTCCTGTACCCGCTGGTCCAGGGTTACGACTCGGTGGCCCTGAAATGCGATGTCGAGATGGGCGGCACGGATCAGAAGTTCAACCTGCTGGTCGGTCGTCAGCTCCAGGGTACCGAGGGCATGGACCCGCAGATCATTCTGACGATGCCGCTCCTCGAGGGGCTCGACGGCGTCAACAAGATGGGCAAATCGCTCGGCAACTATATCGGTATCAACGAGGCGCCCGAGGATATCTTCGGCAAGGTGATGAAGATCTCCGATGAGCTGATGTGGCGCTACTTCGATCTTCTGAGCTTCCGGTCGAATGCGGAGCTCACCGCCTTCCGGGACCGGGTCGCCGCCGGAGAGAACCCGCGCGACATCAAGTTCGAACTCGGGAAGGAACTCGTGGCCCGGTTCCACGACGCCGCGTCCGCCGAACGCGCGCAGCAGGGGTTCATCGATCGTTTCAGCAAGGGTGCATTGCCGGACGACATGCCCGAGGTGACCGTGAGCGGAGATGGGGACACGCTGCCGATTGCATTCGTTCTGAAGCAGGCTCAGCTCACGGCGAGCACCTCAGAGGCCATGCGGATGGTCAAGCAGGGTGCGGTTCGCATCGACGGTGAGCGTGTCGAGGACCCCAGGCAGACCCTGACGAAGGGGACGACGGCCGTGCTCCAGGTGGGGAAGCGCCGTGTTGCTCGGGTCACCATTGCCTGATGTGGCCGCGCGCGCCGTTGCCATGCCGACCGATGCCGGTTATCGTGCAGGCCATGACGATGATCACGCGACGTCCCGTACTCCGACGCCGAGCGCCTGCGCGCATTGGCTGGGTGGCCGTGGTCTGAACCGAAAGGACGTCGTCGGATTGAAGAAAACCCAGCCTGGCGCTGGGTTTTTTTATGCCCGCGGCCGAGGCGATCAATAGAGTGAACTGAAATGAAGCATTTCCTGACCGTGCGCGACCATTCGCGTGAGACCCTCGACGCGTTGATCGACGACGCCATGGCGCTGAAGGCCGCGCCGTTCGAGAACGTGCTGAACGGCCGCTCGGTCGCGCTGCTTTTCCTCAATCCCTCCATGCGAACGCGCACCTCCTTTCAGGTCGGCGTCCACCAGCTCGGCGGGCACGCGGTGGTGCTCGAGCCCGGCAAGGGCTCCTGGGGCATCGAGTTCGAGTCGGGCACGGTCATGGAAGGGGACGCAGAGGAGCACATCGCAGAGGTCGCGCAGGTTCTCTCGCGCTATTGCGACATCATCGCGCTACGGGCCTTTCCGCCCTTCGTCGACTGGTCCGCCGAGCGCACCGACCCGGTAATCAAGGCCGTCGCGAAGCACGCGACCGTGCCGGTCATCAACATGGAGACCATCGTCCATCCGTGCCAGGCGCTCGCGATGATGATGACCCTGCGCGAGCGCTACGGCGATGTGCGCGGGCGAAAATTCCTCCTGACCTGGACCTGGCACCCGAAGCCATTGAATACCGCGGTGGCCAATTCCGCGCTGATGATGGCCTCGCGCTTCGGCATGGACGTCACGCTGCTGTGCCCGTCGCCGGAATACGCCCTCGACGAGCAGTTCATGAGCGTCGCCCGGGAAGAGGCGGCAAGCTTCACGCTGACGCACGACATCGAATCGGCCTATGCCGATGCCGACATCGTCTACGCCAAGAGCTGGGGCGCGCTGCCCTACCTCGGCGACCCCGAGGCGGAGTTTCCGCTGCGCCGGGACCAGCGGCACTTCATCGTCGACGAGGCCAAGATGGCGCTGACCAACGGCGGGCTCTTCAGCCACTGTCTGCCGCTGCGACGCAACGTCAAGGCAACGGATGGCGTCATGGATGCAGACTATTGCGTGGCGGTTGACGAGGCCGAGAACCGGCTGCACGTACAGAAAGCGGTGATGAAGGCCCTGGCGGCCAGCGGAGAATAAGGAATGACTCAGAAGGCAGTGCTCGCGTTTTCCGGCGGGCTCGATACCAGCTACTGCGTGCGCGATCTGAAGGAGCGCGGTTACGAGGTGCACACGGCGTTCGTCGATACGGGCGGCGTGTCCGAGGCGGAGCGGGACTACATCGAGTCGCGCGCACGCGAGCTTGGCGCCGATCGCCACTGGTCGCTGACGGCCGGAGACGACCTGTGGGACGAGTTCGTGATCCCCCTGGTCTGGTCGCACGCGCGCACGCTGGACCAGTACCCGCTGCTGTGCTCGGACCGCTACGTGATCGTCCGTCGTTGCCTGGCGCTGGCCGATGAGCTCGGGACGAAGGTTTTTGCCCATGGTTGCACCGGCATGGGCAATGACCAGCTCCGCTTCGACCAGACGGTCCGGTCACTTGGCGACTACGAAATCCTGGCCCCGATTCGCGAGCTCCAGGCGCGGACCACCGCCGTCCGGGACCACGAGATCGAGGTGCTGAATGCCGCCGGTGTCGAGGTGCGGGCCAGCGCCTCGCGCTACTCGATCAACGAGAACCTCCTCGGCGTCACCATCTCCGGCTCGGAGATCGATGAATTCGAGGCGCCTGCGGCCGATACGCACCAGCTGACGCGGCCGCGCGCCGAATGGCCGGTGGACGCGTTGGAGCTCACCCTGACCTTCGAGGGCGGGGTGGCCGTCGCCATCGACGGGGAGCGCCTGCCCGGCGCGACACTGCTCAAGCGTCTGAACGAGGCCTTCGGCGCCTACGGCGTGGGCCGACACATCTATACCGGCGACGTTTCGATCGGACTGAAGGGGCGGATCGTCTTCGAGTGCCCCGGGGTCGATGCGTTACAGCTTGCCCACCGCGCGCTGGAGGACACCATCAACACCCGCTACCAGAACCAGTGGCGCCATTTCGTGGCCCACCGCTGGGCGGAGCTCGTCTACACCGGTTTCTTCTATGAGCCGCACAAATTCGATCTCGAGGCGCTCATGCAAAGCGCCCAGCGAAACGTGACCGGCGACGTGCGGCTGCGGACGGACGGTGGCGCGGTCCTCCCCGTGGCGGTGAAATCCGCCCACATGCTGCGTGACCCGGATGCGGTGTACGCCCAGTCGGCGAACTGGACGCCGGAAGAGGCGGTCGGCTTCATCAAGCTGCTTGGGCAGAGCTCGACCCTGTCCGCGCGCATCAACGGTGTGGCCGGCAAATGATCGACCGACTTCTCGAACACCTGGCGGGACTGGTCGCGTGCGATACGCAGAATCCGCCGCGCGAGATCGATCGTGAGCACTCGATCTTCCGCTACCTCCGCAGCGTGCTGCCCGAAGATTTCGTGGTCACGGAAACCGACTACGGCATCGGCCGGGTGAACTTCCTTGCCGTTCGCGGTGAGCCGCGCATCCTCTTCAACGTGCACCTCGACACCGTCCCGAACGGTGAAGGCTGGCAGTACGAGCCCCAGGCGGCCACCGTCGTCGGCGACCGGGTCTACGGTCGCGGCACCTGCGATATCAAGGGGGCCGCCGCCGCGCTCCTGACGATTGCCGAGAGCTCGAGCGCACCGATGGCGCTGCTCTTCTCCACCGATGAGGAGGGCGCCAACGGCTGCTGCATCCGTGAATTCACCTCGACCTTCAAGGGTGACGAGTACGAGGCGGTCGTCGTGGCCGAGCCGACGCAGTGCCAGGCCATCACCTCGCACCGGGGCTATCTCTCCGTCATCGGACGCTTTCACGGCGAGGCGGGGCACTCCTCCGAAGCGCGGGCGCTCACGGACAACGCGATTCATGCCGCGGCCAATTGGGCCGCTGAGGCCGTTGCCATTGCCGGCTCGTACGAGGGCGACGAACGCTCCTGTTTCAACATTGGCCGGATCGAGGGCGGCATCAAGAGCAACGTCATCGCCGACAGCGCCGAGGTGCGCTGGTCCGCACGGCTTCCCGCCGGGCGTTCGAACGATGAATTCTTCGACCGGATCACGGCGCCGGCGAACACCATGGCTGTCGACTGGGAACGCCCGTTCTCGGGCCCACCGCTTCCGGCCGGGGGGCGCGACGCCGACGCGGCCCATGACTTCATCCGCCGCTGCGTGCTGGACAGTGGCGGTGCCGTCGATTTCTGGACGGAGGCGTCGCTCTTTTGCGATGCGGGTCTCCCCGCCATCGTGCTGGGTCCCGGCAACATCGAGCAGGCCCACATCATCGATGAGTGGGTCGCGATCGAGCAGCTGGAGCAGGTCGAGCGGATCTACCGCGACCTGATCGAGCGCCATGGTTGAGACTCGCAACGTCATCATCGAGCTGCTGAGCCAGCTCGGCAGCAGCCGGGAGGCGCGGGAGTACCTGCGGCGGTTCTCGAGCGTCGAGAAGACCGAGTTCGCCGTCATCAAGGTTGGCGGCGGCGTGCTCGCCGAGGAACTGGACCAGCTCGCATGGGCGCTGACCTTCCTCCACCGGGTCGGCCTCTATCCGATCGTGCTTCACGGCGCCGGGCCGCAGCTCAATCGCGCGCTCGAGGACGCGGGCGTCGAGAGCCGCATCGATGGGGGACTGCGGGTGACCACGCCCGAGGTGATGGCCGTCGCCCGACCCGTCATCTACGAGCAGAACCTGCGTCTCGTCGACGAGCTCGAGGATCGCGGCGTCCGGGCCCGCGGCCTGCTGCACGGTGTGTTCGAGGCCGAGCCCCTGGATCCGGACCGCTACGGGCTTGTCGGTCACGTTTCCCGGGTGCACACCACGGCACTCCGCTCGGCGGTGCGGGCCGCAGCACTGCCCATCGTCGCCTGCATGGGCGAGACCACCGGCGGGCAGGTGCTGAACATCAACGCCGACTTTGCTGCCGGTGCGCTCGTGCGCAACGTGAAGCCCTACAAGGTGGTCTTCCTGACGCCGACCGGCGGCCTCCTCGACGAGGAGGAGCGGATCATCTCCGCCATCAACCTCAAGACGGACTACGAGCAGCTGCTGGCCACCGACTGGGTGACCGGGGGCATGCGGCTGAAGCTGGAGCAGATCCATGACCTGCTGCAGGATCTGCCATCCTCGTCGTCCGTGTCGATCACCTCGGCCGAGCACCTGACGAAAGAGCTCTTCACACATACCGGTTCCGGCACCCTGGTGCGCCGCGGCGAGCGCTTCGAGCATCATGAACGGGTCGATGCCGGCCAGCGCGAGCGCCTGACCGGGCTGCTGGAGATGTGCTTCGAGCGCAAGCTGGGCGCCGGCTACTGGGACCAGGTGGCTCCGGACCGGATTATCCTCGCCGAGTCAGGCCGCGCAGCCGCGATCGTCGAGCTGGGCGTCGACGGCAGGCCGTATCTCGACAAGTTCGCGGTGACGCCCGAGGCCCAGGGTGAAGGTCTGGGTTCGGCGCTCTGGAATCAGCTCACCCAGCGCTACGATCAGCTCTACTGGCGCTCGCGCTTCGAGAACCCGATCAACGGCTGGTACGCGCGCCAGGCTGACGCGACGTTCAGGCGCGGTCGATGGCGCGTGTTTGCCTACGGCATCGAGGATATCGGGCTGCTGGGCGACATTGCTCGCGACGCCGGTGATCGCGCGGAGAGCTGGGAGAGCGAGTTATGAGCATTGGCCTGACCCTGATCGGCGGTCGCGGCTACACGGGCGAGGCCCTCCTGCGACTGATCGAGGCGCATCCGGAGTTCGAAATCGCTCGTGTCGGCTCGCGGTCGCTCGCCGGGCAGCGCGTCTGCGACGTGTTCGAGGGTCTCGCCTGTGATGCCACCTTCGAGGTGATCGCTCCCGGCGACGTCGGTGCCGACGAGTGCGCGATTCTGGCCTTGCCAAACGGCGAGGCCGAACGCTACGTCGCGCGGATGCCCGACGGGACGAAGGCCCTGGACCTGAGCGCCGACTACCGCTTCGACGACTCCTGGTACTACGGTCTGCCCGAGCTGAACCCGCGCACGCCCGAGTCGTCCAGTCGCATCTCGAATCCCGGTTGCTACGCGACCGCGATGCAGCTCGCCCTTGCACCCTTCGCCGATCGTCTCAGCGGGTGGCCGAGCGCCATCGGCATCTCGGGGTACAGCGGTGCCGGCCGCAAGCCCTCCCCGAAGAACGATCCGGAGCGCCTCGAGAACAACCTGCTGCCCTACGCGCTCGCCGGCCATATGCACGAGCGCGAGGTCAGCCATCGGCTCGGCAAGCAGATCCGATTTTCGCCCCACGTCGGAGCCTTCTTCCGCGGTATCTCGATCACCGCGCACCTGACGCTCGACGCGCCGGTGAGGCGGGAGGCCGTGGCCGACCGGTATCGAGAGGTTCTCGGCGGAAACGCGCTGGTCGAAGTCGTCGACGACATCCCGGAGATCGCCGCAGTCGCCAACACACCGCTCGCGCGGGTCGGTGGCTTCACGGTGGACGATCGGGATCCCCACCGCGTGGTCGTTGTGGCCGTGCTCGACAACCTTCTGAAGGGCGCCGCGAGCCAGGCCATCCAGAATCTCAACGCACTCTTCGGGCTCGATGACGCCCTGGGACTGACATCATGAGCAATCCGATCTGGTCGAAGCCGGGCGCTACCGGCGCAGACGAGGAGGTCCAGGCGTTTCTCGCCGGCGAGGACGTTCTCCTGGACCGTCACCTGTTCGCCTTCGATATCGCCGCGACCCGCGCCCACGCCGGCGCGCTGAAGTCCGCGGGAATCCTGAGCGCCCGCGAGTATGACGCGCTGGATATCGGTCTCGCCGAACTGGGCGCGGCGGCGGAGCAGGGTCTCTTCGAGCTGGGGCCGCCGCATGAGGACGGGCACAGCGCGATCGAGGCTTTCCTCACCGAGCGCCTGGGCGATGTCGGCCGCAAGGTGCACACCGGGCGAAGCCGCAACGACCAGGTGCAGGTGGCGACGCGCCTCTACATGCGTGACCGCCTCGAGGCGCTCGCCGCGCTGTGCATCGGCATCGCCACCGAGCTCTTGGCCCGGGCCGACGCTGACGGCGATCTGCCCATGCCCGGGTACACCCATATCCAGCGGGCGGTGCCCTCGAGCGTGGGCCTCTGGATGGCCGGCCTGGGTGAGGCTTTCACCGACATCGCGGAGCTGGCGCTGCTGACGCGGGGGTGGATGAACACCAACCCGCTGGGCACGGCCGCAGGTTACGGGGTCAACCTGCCCCTCGATCGCGACGCGACCACCGTGGAGCTGGGCTTCGACCGGATGCAGGTCAACCCGATGTACGCCCAGAACAGCCGCGGCCGCTTCGAGCTGCAGGCCCTGGGCGTCCTGGCGCAAGCGACGCTCGAGGCCCGGCGCCTTGCGTGGGACCTCAGCCTCTTCAATACCGAAGAGTTCGGCTTCGTGCGGATGCCCGACCGCTACACGACGGGTTCCTCGATCATGCCCAACAAGCGGAACCCGGACGTCGTCGAGCTCCTGCGCGGCATGCATGGCGCCGTCCAGGGCGCTCTGGCAGAGCTACAGGCGGTGATCTCGCTTCCCTCGGGCTATCAGCGAGACCTCCAGGCAACCAAGGGGCCGCTGATCCGCGCCTTCGAAGGTGGCCTGCAGGGGCTTGGGCTCGTGCCCGGCCTCGTTGCCGGCATCGAATTCGACGCCGAGGCCATGCGCGAAGCCATCGCGCCGCACATGCATGCCACCGACGTTGCCATCGAGCGCGCCCGCGATGGCCTTCCGTTCCGCGAGGCCTACCAGACCCCGCCTGACCCGGTCGATCTGGCCCGGCGCGAACCCGACGCAAGCCTTGAGGCCCGTGTTTCTCCGGGCGCCTGTGCCGATCTCAGGCTGCCCGAACTCAACGCCCGCCTGGAGGAGATCCGCGGTCTCGTGGACGATCTTCCGGGAACCGGTTGACACCTCCTGAACGGTCTCTATAATGCGCGCTCTCTCGACGGAGACGTCGGGGGCGGGGTGCTTCCCGGGTCTGGTTTTCGGTGGATCTG
>JBCCZC010000173.1:0-11117 GCA_039188505.1 Pseudomonadota bacterium
GGGCGCCAAAGGTGAATTCGTCGGACTGGAGCCCCTGGCGCATGCCGAAATTCTGGATGGCCTCGTTGGCCGGATCGAAGCAGATCAGGCCTCGATTGCTGCTGAGCCAGAGCCGCCCTGACGCGTCCGGCTGGATGCCGTAAATGACGTCGTTGGCCATGCCTTGGGGCTCGCCCCAGGCCCGGAAGACCGGCGCGGTCGCCGCGCTGTCGAGATCGAGGGAGACGAGCCCGGCGCCGCGGGTGCCGATCCAGAGGCGGCTCGGGTCGCTGGCGTTCAGGGAGAACACCGTTTCCGCGGGGAGGCTCGTCGGATCGGCCGGGTCGTGGAGGAACTGCAGTACCTCGCCGGTGGTCCGATCGAGCCGATTCAGACCGCCGGCGTCCGTGCCGACCCAGATGAACGGATCTGGCCCAGCGGCCAGCGAGATGACCCGCGTGTTGCTGAGGCCCTGCTCGGTCCCGAAGCGCGTGATGCCGTCGCCGTCGAGGCGGTGCAGGCCTCCTCCAAAGGTGCCGATCCAGAGCGCGCCGTCGTCGTCACGAACGAGCGAGGTCACACCCTCGGCGCCGAGGGCGTCAGGACGCTCGGGATTCGGACGATAGCGCTCGGCGACCCGACCTTCGGGATCGAGGAGCAGCAGGCCCTGGTCGAACGTGCCGACCCAGAGACTGCCATCGGCATTCGGGAGCAGGGAGGCGATGAAGTTCGAGGCCGGTACATCGCTGTCCGCGTCCGTCCAGACCTCGAAGTCGGCGCTACCGGCCGGGCGGTGGTTGAGCCCGCCGCCCAGAGTCGCGACCCAGAGCGCACCGTCCGCGGCCTCGGCGAAGCCGGTCACGGTGCCGTGGCTGAGCGCATCGGGACCCGGCGCCACGTGTCCGAACTGCCAGCTGCGAGGATGCCAGCGATGGAGTCCGCCGCTGCGGGTGCCGAACCAGAGCAGCCCCCCCTGATCCTCGTAGATCGACATCACGTCGCTGTCCCGGAGCCGGCCCGGCGCGTCGTCCGCCGCATGGACCTCGCAGGTCTCCGCGGCGGCGTCGAAGAGGCAGAGGCCCGCGACCGTGCCGATCCAGATGCGATCGTCCGCGTCCTGCATGAGCGCGCGCACGCGGTCGTGCGGCAGCGAGGTCGGATCGGCGTCGTCGGCCATGATGCGGCTGACGCTGCCGTCCGCGGCAATACGGGCCACGCCGCCGCCGTACATCCCCACGAGCAGGGTGCCGTCGTCGATCGAAAGCAGCGTGCGGACGCGATCGTCACCCAGCGTCGCGGCATCTTCAGCATCGTGACGCCAGCGCTCCATGGCGCCACCGCTGGCCGGGTCATAGCGGCTCAGGCCGCTTTCCGTACCGATCCAGATGCGGCCGGCGCCGTCGCCGTGAACGACGTAAACCTCGTCTCCCGCGACGCTGCCGTCGTCTTCGGGATCATGACGGAAATTCTCGAACGCCCCGGTCGAGGGCGTCACCCGCCAGAGCCCCGTCAGGCGTGTGGCAATCCACAGATCGCCGTCGCCGTCGAGCCAGAGCGAGCGGACGTTGCGTGGCGGCTCGACCGTGCCCTCGGGGTCGGCGAGCTGGAGCGGCTCGAAGCCTCGCGTGGCCGGATCCCAGCGGGCGACGCCGCCGCCCTCGGTTCCGACCCAGAGATGACCCGCGGCGTCCTCGACCACGCTCCACACGGTGTCCGCCGGAAGCGAGCGGGCGTCGCCCGGAACGTGCTTGAAGACCTCGAATCGATAGCCGTCGAACCGATTGAGACCGTCCTCGGTACCGATCCAGAGCAGCCCCTGCGAGTCCTGGGAGATGACGTTGACGGTCATCTGCGACAGACCGTCCTCCAGCGTGAGCGCGTCGAAGCGGATGGGGCGCTGCGGCTCCGCCTGCGCAACACCGAGCAGGAGCAGGATCAAGCATGGGAACAGGCCATGGCCGACACCGATCTTTCGGCGTCGACGGTTCGTCACGCTCGCTTGCCACGGCGCGTCAGCCAGGCTGGCTGATGTGGTCAACGTGCTACCCCTCGCCGGCTGGTGCCGGCTTGTTGTCGTCTGCGCCGCCCATCCGTGGGCGCATACGTTCATGGCAGACGTTACGACCGGAGTGCTGTCCGGACAACTGATACTGCGCAAACAAATGTCAACGGAATTGCTACACGGCCGTCGGGCGCCGAATCACCCTTCGAAGCGGCCCGCCAAAGACCTTCAGCGGGCGTCAATGGTCTCGAAACCGTTACCGAATATCCGATCGCTGGCGCAACGCCAGCGAGCGACGTACGGGGTGTCGACGCCTCCCGCATTGAGGAACCACCCGCCCGCGTAGAGATCGCCGTCGAAGCTGGCCAGCGCCCGGACGTCGCCGAAGAGCCCGGCACCCAGGGGCTCCCAGTCCGCTCCGTCCCAGCGCGCGATCCGATTCGCGCGAATCGGGCCCGCCTCGCGAAAGGTGCCGGCCACATACAGCGCCTCGCCGCGACCATCGTCATGGCGCGCGAGTGCGAGGACATCCCCCAAAACCCCATCGTCCAGGTCGAGGAACTGGGTGAATTGGTACTTCGCGATGCCGAAGACCGGCACGTTGGCGGTTGCGAAGTCTCCGCCGATATGAGGCGCCAGGCCCGTTCCGTCATCGAACTCGGTGATCGCGCGGACGATATCGCTCGTGCCCGTGGACAGCGTGAACCAGCGCTCGCCGCTCCAGGCCGCCACGTTGCGCGCCGTGAGTTCACCGGCCTGGCCAAACAGACCGCCGACCCAGAGGCGCGTGTCGGTGGACTGGGTCTCCACGTTGAAGCCCTGGCGCACCACACCGAGGGAGAAGACGAACCCGTCGGTACTGCCGTCGACCGCGGCCCAGGATGCGCCATCCCAGGCGCCGAGGAACGGCACCGCCGTAGCGCCGGAGGTCACGAAGCGGCCGCCGGCAAAAAGCTGCGCACCATCGCCGCCGTTGTAGGAGGCGAGCGCCAGCACATCGCCATCGAGGCCTTCCGCGAGGGGCGACCAGGCGACCCCGTCCCAGCGGGCGATCCGGTTCGCCGCGGCGCCGCCGGCCGTCGGGAAGCGCCCGCCGGCGTAGAGTGCCGGTCCGTCGCCGCTGTCGTGGACGGCTAGAGCGTTCACGTCGAAGCCGACGCCGCCGCCGACGTCCTCCCAGGCGGTGCCGTCATATCGCGCGATGTACCGGCGCTCGGCGGCGCCGATGGTGCGGAAGGCGCCCGCGGCAAAAAGCGCGGGTCCGGAGCCGTCGTCGTGGACGGCCAGCGCGAAGACCGCGCTGTCGGGCGTCACCCCCGGGACGACCGGCTCCCAGGCGCAGGACGACTCGCCGGCGGTCGCGGCAGCAGTGAAGCCGAGGGCCAGCAGCCCGGTCCGGCCGATGGTCCCGGCCGCGCTCACCGCGCTCCGAGCCGCCCGAACGCCGCCGCGGAGACCTCGAGTACCGAGGGCCAGGAAGTTGTCCCGGGTGCGATCACCTCGAAGTGGTAGCGGATGCGCAGGTCGGGTGCGGGCGACTTGAGTGCGTCGAGGTCCGCGGCCTGCATCAGCTCGGCGGCGGTGACGTGTGGGCCCAAGCAGAGGAGCAGGCAGAAAACGGCGAGTCGCTGCATGGTCTCGGTATCGAATCAACGGGGATGCCAGCCTAAGCGCTGGACGCGAGTGCCACAAACGACCGGTGCGCTGGCGGGTTTTTCCCGCGCGTTGCGTGAGAGCTTCAGCAGAACAGGGAAACACGCCCTATGCTGAGCAGGACGCCGTCGCCAGGGAAGCGCAACGCCATGTCATCGAATCAACTCCGGGGGCCGCTGGCCGGCCTGATACTGCTCGTTTGCGGCCGGGCGCTGGCCTACGATGCGGCGCAGTGCTCGGCTTCGACCGGCGCCGCGGACCGCCTAGCCAACCCCATCCTCTTCGTGACCCAGGTGCCGATTCCCCAGGATTTCGCCACGATTGGCTCCGTGTTCGCGAATCACCTCGCGACGATGCGGTCCGTCGGTCGCGGCGGCGACCTGTTTCTCCTGGAGCCGGACGGTACGCTCTGCAATCTCACGCGCGCAGCCGGCTTCGGGGGGCCGGGCGAGCAGGACGCCGAGGCGATCGCGGTCCGCAATCCGGACGTGCACTTCGACGGGGATCGTGCCGTGTTTGCGATGGTCGTCGGCGGCCCCTCCCGCCAGTTCGAGTTCAACAGCTACTTCTGGCAGCTGTTCGAGGTGTCCGGGCTGAGACCGGGCGAGCCGCTGGAGATTACTCGGGTTCCGAACCAGCCGGCCGACGCCAACAACGTGATGCCCGTCTACGCGCCGGACGGCACGATCGTCTTCGTCAGCGATCGGCCGCACAACGGACTGCCTCATCTCTATCCGCCGCTCGACGAGTATGAGTCCACGGAGACGCCGAGCGGACTCTGGAGACTCGATGCCGAAACCGGGGCGCTGACGCTGCTCGGCCATTCGCCGTCGGGCTCTTTCGACCCGCTCATCGACTCGTTCGGGCGCGTGGTCTTCACGCGCTGGGACCACCTGCAGCAGGATCAGCAGTCGGACACGCCCGGGGGACTGGCGACCTTCGGCGGACACGACTTTGCCTCCGAGGCCGCTGACGCCGAACGCCTGGAGACGCTGACGGAGGTGTTTCCGGAGCCCCGCCCGGTACCCGAGCTCGTGGCCGGGACCAATCTCAACGGCCATCGCTTCAACCACTTCTTCCCCTGGATGGTGAATCTCGACGGGTCGGAGGAGGAAACGCTGAATCACGTCGGCCGCCACGAGCTGCACAGCTTCTTCGCCCGCAGCTTCACGGACGACGCGGCACTCGACGATTTCATCGATGCGGTCAGCGGTCGAACGAACGGCAACGACGTCTTCAACGTACTTCAGCTCGCCGAGGATCCGAATGATCCGGGGCGCTTCTTCGCGGTGGACGCACCGGAATTCCAGACCCATGCCTCCGGGCAGATCTTCGCGCTCACCGCGACGCCGGAGACCAATCCGGACGACATCACCGTCACCTACGTGACCCACCCGGACACGGAGACGGTCACGGACGACCCGTCGCCCGAGCATTCGGGGCACTACCGGGAGCCGCTGGTGCTCGCGAACGGCACGCTCGTCGCGGCGCACACGGAGGAGACCGGCGAGGCGGGAAACCTCGGCACCCGGGCCGCGCCCGATCCCGCCTACGACTTCCAGCTCAAGGCGCTGGTCGATGCCGGCAACGGTTTCCTCGAGGCTGGCCCGTCACTGACCGGGGGCATCGACGCGACCGTGTCCTACTTCGACCCGGACGTGCTGGTCACCTACAGCGGCCCCCTCTGGGAGCTGAATCCGATCGAAATCCGGGTACGCCCGGTGCCGCCGGTGGTGAATGAGCCCGACCTCGCCGCACCCGAGCGGGCCGTTTTCGACCGCGTCGGGGTCGACGAGGGCGCCTTCCGCCGCTGGATGGCCGAGCGGAACCTGGCCCTGATGGTGGCGCGGAATGTCACGACCCGGGACGACCTCGACGTGCAGCAGCCCTACAACCTGCGGGTACCGGGCGGCGCGGAAAGCGTCGGCTCCGGTGGTCGCGTGTACGACGTCGCGCACTTCCAGTTTTTCCAGGGCGACATGATCCGGGGCTACGAGATTCAGGAGGGACGGCGCGTCCTGAGCCGGGTGCTCCACGACGAGGCTGTCCTCGCGGAGACCCCGCTGTCAGAGACCGGTCCGGCCGGTTCCGTCGACGTGTTTCCCGATGGCTCCGTCGCGTCCTTCGTTCCGACGCGCCGCGCGATGGCCTGGCAGCTCACGGCACCGGAAGACCACACCCCGGTCGTGCGCGAGCGCGTCTGGATCACCTTCCAGCCCGGCGAGGTGCGGGTCTGCGATGGCTGCCACGGGGTAAACCGGGTGAGCCAGGCCGGAGTGGGCCCGGCAACGAACGAAGCGCAGGCCCTCGAGGCGCTGCTCACCCGCTGGCAGCAGCGCGCGAACGACGGCATTTTCAGCAGCGGCTTCGAGCGCTCCGAAGCCGCGCTGTAGGCGCTTATTCCGGCTTGCGGAAGAGCAGCGTGAACCGGTCGGAATTGCCGGACACGGCGCGGCGCCCGACCTCGAACCGCAGCTCGTCGTCCGACTTGTAGTGCAGGTCCGAGTAGCCGACGAACTCGAAGCCGGCGTCGAGCACCTCGTGGATCACGACCACCGGATCGATGCGACGGCGGTTCTCGCTCCACTGCGGTTCCATGTGGCGGCGGGTGTGATCGACGACGCCGTACACGCCGCCGGGCTTGAGCGCCTCGAATACGGCGACGTTGACCGATCGGCGGCCTTCCTCGGTGAAGTTGTGCATGTTGCGGAAGGTCAGCGCCGCGTCGAAGCCCGTCTCCCCGAACGAGAACGGCTTGATCGACGTCTGCCGCAGCACCGGGTCGCGCTCCGTCTCCAGTTCGATCGAAAGCGCCTTGGCCTGCTCGAAGCCCGCCAGACCCATGAGGTTGTTCTCGAGCCGTGAAGTGCCGATCGCGGCGACGTACTCCCCGTCCGCTGCCAGCGCCGGCGCCAGCAGCTTCGCGTACCAGCCGCCGCCCGGCACGAGCTCGAGGACCTTCATGTCCGACTCGATACCGAAGAACTCCAGGGTCTCCACGGGCCTCCGGTTGGCGTCGCGATCTCGCTCGGCTTCGGTACGAATCTCGGCCTCCATGGCGGCACGGATGCGGTCGGAGAAGGAGTCCTGGGCTGCGGCAGCACCGGCAGCAAGGAAGAGCGAGAGCAGAACGAGGGCGCGAACGATCACGGCGTGGCTCCGGTTGGTGAGAATTGCCGCCAGCTTAGCGATCGAAAGTATGGGTTCGATGAAACCGCCGGATCTCCTGCGCCAGGATCACCCGCAAGGGGCGTTCCGCGTCGCGGCCCGGAGATGCCGTGGGTACGCTAGGAACCGGCGGCTGCGCGCACCTTGCGCTGCCAGCCGAGGCCATGGAAATCCCGCAGTTCGGTCAGTAGCCCCGCCGAGCCGCGCCCGGCATGCTCTCGGGTGAGCCGGCCGCAGAAGCGGGCGGCAATGCGGTTGGCTTCGATGTACATGGCGCTGGCCGTCGGGCTGAGGCCATCGGCCAGGCGGAAGCGTTCGAACTGGAGCTGCCAGAGCGGTCCCGTGACCGACGCCGGACGGCCGGGGTCGATGGCGAAGCAGGCCGCGAAGAACTTGTCGATCTCCGCCTGTACCTCCAGCTCAACGAGCCGTGTGGCCCGGCCGGTCGCGGCGCGGTCGGCGATATAGAGAAAGTGGCTGACCCCTTCGAGCAGCACCTGGAAGTCGCCAAGATTGCCGCCGTGCAGCGACTCGAAGGGATCGTCCTCGGCCAGGCGCCCGATGAGATCGCCGTCGAGGAACAGCAGCAGCTCGAGTTCCCCCTCGGCCTCGCGCAGGAGTACGTGCTCGTCCGCTTCATGGGCCTCGGGCGCCAGCCGATCAACGCAGGCGCGATCCGTGGCGAGGAAATCCGCCGCGGACGGCCCTCCCTCAAGGCGGTTCAGGGATTCGAGCAGCGCTTGGGCCTGCCCGACGAGGCGCGGCCCTTCAGTGGCGGACAAGACCACCGTCCAGGATACCGGCGGCGGCGAGACGATGGCCGTAGAGGGCACCGTCACTGCGAAGCCACAGCTCGTGCTGACGGAGAAGATCTCCCGGGCCACTACCCAGACGTGATCCCGCGATCAGTCCGTCGAAGAGCGCCACCAAGGCGGCGAACTTGTCGGCCAGCTCGCGGAACACCAGGCGGGCGGCAAGGCCGACCCGGCCGGCATGGAGCTCCGCAAGGGCGCCGTAGGCCGTGCCCCCCATGCCGACGTAGTAGTCGACGTCGACGGTGCGCCGCTCGAGCCACCCGGGGAAGAAGCCCGCCACGAACAGCGCCACGTCCCCGACTTGGCGGAGCGCGTCGCGTCGCTCGCCGTCGCTGCGCGCCTCGACGGCATCCTGGAACAGCAGCGCGAGGGGACGATGGGCGGCGCGATGCGAGCGGTTGCCGAGCGCCGCCGGGGCGATGAAGTGTTCGAGGAGCCGGACCAGATACGCCCGGGATTCGTCTTCGAGGTCGAGGGCCTGGCGCTCACAGGCGGCGTCGATGGAGTCGTGGAAGAATTCCGTGAGGTTCTCGGTGGTGATGACGCTGGGGGGTGTCGCCACGGCAGTTCCTCGTTGGACCTGCCTCCACTACTATCGCGATGATTTCGAAGGTGTCAATGGTTTTTCTTTGGCACTCAGTGACTTGGAGTGCTAGCAGGACCGAGCGAAGGCACCCGGCCGGGCTGCGCTCAGGCGTGCGCGCGTGTCCCCACCTGCGTGGCACAGGCATGTTGGCAGGCGCATTGGTGAGATCTGCGGAGAGCCCGGGGAAGGGGGCTCCCGCAGGGCCGGAGTGTAGGAGCCCCACGGGAGCGTGTCCCGGGTACATACATACGATTGCAGCGCGCCGAAAAAGTTCCGGATCGGCCGTCGATGGTAGCGGGCCGGCCCTCGCCGACCCGCCCGGGATCATGCCTCGCTGAGACCCTCGGCCGAACCGCCGCTGCGGAACGGCTTCGCCGCCATTCGCTTGCCGCGCTTGAGCAACGCGTCGCAGTCCACGCCGATCGCGTAGAGTGCCGGAACCAGCAGGAGCGTGACGAAGAACGCCAGCATCACGCCGAAGGCCAGAGCCACGACAATCGGCTTGAGGAACGCCGCCTGGATCGAGCGCTCCAGCATCATCGGCGTCAGGCCGACCACGGTGGTAACCGACGTCAACAGAATCGGCCGGAAGCGGGCAACACCCGCCTCGACGATCGCCTCGAGCGGCGCGACGCCCTTGGCGCGCAGCCGGTTGCAGTAGTCCATCAGCACCAGGTTGTCATTGACGACGACCCCGGCCGCTGCCGCGATGCCGAAGTAGCTGAAGATCGCCATGGTCAGACCCAGGGCAAAGTGGCCGAAGATCGCGCCCAGGAACGCGAACGGCATCGCGATCAGGATCAGCATCGGCTGCCAGTAGCTCTTGAACGCCACCGCGAGCATGGCGTACATGGCGAATAGGGCGATCGTGTAGAGGCCCATGACTTCCTTGATGAAGCGCGCCTCACCCTCGGCCTGGCCGATCGAACCGCGCGAGATGCCCGGATAGCGCTCCTCCCACGCCGGGAAGAAGTTCTCGTCGAGGTCGTCCATGATGTCGCCGCTGACGTTGTCCTTCATGTCCGCGCTGACGCGTGCGGCCCGGTTGCCGTTCCAGCGCTGGATGCGCTTGATGCCCGGCGCGTACTCGAGGTTTGCGACCGACAGGAGCGGCACCTCGCGACCGTCCGCCGTCCGGACCCGGAAGTCCTTGAGCGATTCGATCGACCGGCGGGACTCGAGCGGATAGTGGACCTTCACCTTCACGTCCTGGCCGGCGCGCGGAATCCGTTGGACCTCTTCACCGAAGTAGGCCTGGCGGACCTGGCGGTTGATGTCTGCGAGCGTCAGGCCAAGCTTGGTCGCGCCGGGCGCCAGGGTCAGGCGGATTTCCTCGGAGGCGCCCTCGAGATTGTTGCGGACGTCGTAGAGCGACTCGTAGGTCCGCAGCTGCGCCTCGAGCTCGTTGGTCGCCGCACGCAGAACGTCGAGGTCCGGATGGCGAATCGACAGCTCGAACGCCGGATCGTTATTGCCGTTCGTATATTGGACCGAAACCTCCTTCGCATCGGGGACATCGCCCATGAGCTCGCGCAGGCGAACGGCGGCGTCTTTCGCGCTCATGTCTCGGACTTCGGGCGGCGCCAGCTTCACGATGGCGATAACGCTGTCCCGACGGGACCGCGTATACCAGTTCTCGATCAGCTCGCCTTCACCCTCGGTACGCTGGTTAACCTCTTCGACTAGCGCCTCCTCGGCATGCTGCATCTGGCTGAGGATCTCGAGCGCGCGGCTGTAGGGCGCGCCCTCGGGCAGGACCACGTTGACGATGATCTGGTCCGACTCGATGTCGGGCATGAAGCTCTTCTTGACGTAGCCCGACCCGAACATGCCGAAGCCGACGATCATGGCCGACACGAAGATGCTCGTCGTCAGATAGCGGTGCTGGACGGCCCACTGTCCGATCCGGCGGTAGCGCGTGTTGGCGAAGTTGACGATGCTGTCGGCGATGCGCTTCTGTACGGTGCCAAAGCGGCCCAGATTCTCGCGGGGCTTCAGCGTGCGCAGGTGTGCCGGCAGGATGAACAGGGACTCGACCAGCGAGAACACGAGGGCCAGCACCACCACCCAGGTGATGTGACGGGTGAACTCACTCGTGGACCCGCTGATGAAGAGCCACGGCAGGAACGCGAAGATGGTCGTCAGAACGCCGAAGATGACGGGCTTCGCCACGAGCTGTGCGCCGAGCACGGCGGCACGCGTCCCACCGCCCTCCTTGCTGTGAGCCTCCGTATGGATGCTCTCACCGACGACGATGGCATCATCCACCACGATTCCGAGCACGAGCAGGAACGCAAAGGTCGACAGCATGTTCAACGACACGCCCACCGCGGGCATGAAGACAAAGGCGCCGGCATAGGCCGTCGCGATGCCGACCGAGACCCACAGGGCCACCTTCGGTCGGAGCGTCAGGATCAGGATGCAGAGCACCAGGAGCAGCCCCTGGAAGGCCGCCGAACCGATGGTCGTCATACGGCTCTTGAAGTCCTCGGCGTTGTCGGTCCAGAGCGTCAGCTCGGCGCCCGGCGGGAGCGTGGCCTGCCGCTTCTCGATCCAGTCGCGGACGGAGTCCGATGCCTTCACGATGTCCATGTTCTCGCTGGTCATGACCTGGATCAGGACCGCGGGTACGCCATTGAGGGTGGCGAGGATCTCGTTGTCCTCGAAGCCGTCGACGACGGTCGCGACGTCACCGACGCGGATCGTGCCGCCCGTATCCGACTGGCGCACGATGATGCTGGCGAAGTCGGCTTCGGTGTCAGCCTGGTTGCGGACCTTGAGCTGGTAGGCGCCCACCTCGGTTCGGACCGTGCCGGCAGAGCTGTTCAGCGAGCTCGAGCGGATGGCATCGGCGACGTCGCTGAAGGTCAGGTTGAAGCGACGCAGCGCGGTCTCGGAGACCTGGATCGACACC
>JBCCZC010000174.1:0-11097 GCA_039188505.1 Pseudomonadota bacterium
CGGCCGGGCAGAGGCGCTGTACGGTCTGCCCGAGGTTCTGGTGGCCAGCCGCATGCTGATCAACGATCGCACGATCAGGCAGGTTTCTGTCGGGGGCGTGCGGTACTATCACATTCTCTTTGACTCCCATGAGCTCATCGAGCAGGCCGAACTCACGTCCGTGGCGGGCTTCGCTGAGCTTTGCAACGGTGCGCTCCGCCTGGACTTCGACGGGGGGAGATCGGGGTTACGCAACCCATCCGTGGCCGTCGCCGAAGCCAGGCTTGCGGAGGGGGCGACGCTGTTTGCATCGGACCTGCGAGGGGAGCTTCTCACCACGTGGTGCAGGCAGCTCGATTCAGCGCTTGGGCTGATGCCCGATACGGCCCGCATCAACGGCTTCATGGCGAACGCCGGCGAGGGCCTCGACTGGCACTGGGATGCGCACGAACTCTTCGTCGTGCAGATATACGGACACAAGCGATGGCAGGTCGCGCCGAACCACTGCGTACCGAATCCCACCTGCAACGGGGGGCCGACCTATCCGGTGCGGCCGGAGCTCCGCCATCAGATGGAGAGCGGTTCAAAGATCGAAGCGCCGGAAGATATCCAGGAGCTGGAAACCGGACCCGGCTCGGTCATTTTCCTGCCGCGCGGCTACTTTCATCGCGTCGACAATCTCGAACCCAGCGCGCATCTCGTCATTCCGACGCCGCTCATCAATTGGCGCGATGCGTTCACGTTTTTCTTCGCCGAACTCCCCGAGCTGTTCTCCCCCGAATGGCGCCGGCCCTCGACGAACCTCCATCCCGGCAAGCTCTTCACCGACGGGCTGGACGAGTTCAGAGACAGGATCAGGGCGCTCGAGGAACTGGCGACCGAGGACGGCCTGCGCAGAATCCTGTCGGTTCTCGGAAGGCGCTAGGGTCGACGGGCCGTCCCCGCGCCGTGTTCACTGGGACTCGGGCGGCCGCGCAGGCAAGGGCGTCCCGTGCAAGGCTGCACGCGAGGTGAAGCAAGGCCCACTCTCAGAGATCCAGAAACTCCCGCATGCCCGCGACGGTGGTGCGGCCACCGTAGCGCGCTTCGAGGATCCGCCCGTCGGCGTCGGTCACGGCGAAATAGGGAACACCGCGCAGGCCCGATTCGTTGAAGTACGCACCATCGGGATCGAGCAGAACCCGTCGATCGAATTTCCTGGCGTATTCGCGAACGGCGCTCATCGTGTCGCTCCCGACCACCAGTCGCACGGTCATGCCCTCGGCTTCGAGCTGATGCCCCAGCGCGTTGATCGTGGGTTCCATGGCGCGACAGGATGGACACCAGGGCGCCACATAGATGGTCAGGCAGCGCTGGCTCGGGCAGGCACCGCCCACCTGCCCCACCTTCATGATGGTGTCCTTTGATCCTGCGACCGCAAGCACCCGGCTCGGCAACTGGTCAGGCCGATTGAACAGGAGCCACGCGGCCAGCGCCGCGATGACTAACACGATTTTCCACATGACGCGAATGCTACGTGGACTGGAACCGTCGAGTCTGGCAGCGGCGCCGCTCGCTCTCAAGCGTTCCAAGGGTGTCCGCCATCAACCGGAACCCCATTCGACGTACCGATCGACGGCCTGTCCGTTCCGCCATGGCCCGCATTCTCGCCGGTGTCGAAGGCGCGTCCCGGCCCGTTGCGGAAAGCGCTATGCTAGCCGCTCGCATTTTCCCGCAAGGTCTCGAATCATGAGCACTCTCAATCGACTGGGGCGCTACCTTGGCGCCACCTGGAAGGGCGTCGATGCCTTCCGCCGCTTCACCGTCAACGCCCTTTTCCTGGCCATCGTGATCGGGTTGCTGGTCATCGTCTTCAGCGACGACACGCCTGAGATCGAGGATGGCGCTGCCCTGGTCATCGCGCCCAAGGGCGTGCTTGTCGAGCAGCTGACTGCCCGGTCTCTGGACGATATCCAGGACGAGCTGACCGGCGGTGGGACCACGGAGACCCTGCTGAAGGACGTCGTCGACGCCATCCTTGCCGCGAAGGATGACGAACGCGTGCCGATGATCGTACTCGACCTGAACCGCTTCGGCGGCGGCCGCCTGACGAAACTCCAGGACCTGGCCGAGGCGCTCGATGAATTCCGCGCCGCCGGCAAACCGGTCATCGCCGTGGCGGACGACTACAGCATGAACGGCTACTACCTGGCCGCCCACGCCGACGAGGTGCTGATGCACAAGATGGGCGCGGTCATCATCGAGGGCATGGGCCGCTACCGCACCTACTACAAGGAGGGGATCGACAAGCTGGGCCTCGACGTCCACGTGTTCAAGGTCGGCACCTACAAGTCCGCCGTCGAGCCCTATCTGCTCGACGGCATGTCCGACGCCGCGCGTGAAGCGAACGAGGAATGGGTCGGCGATCTCTGGCGCCAGTACCTCGACGAGGTGGGCGAGGCCACGGGGCTGGGTGCTGGCGCCGTCGACCGCTACGCCCAGCAGTTCGACACCGTACTGGCAGAGGCCAACGGCGACTCCGCGAAAGCCGCGCTGGATCTTGGCCTGGTCGATCAGACGCTCACGCGGGTCGAGATGCGCGAATATCTGATCGAGCGGATCGGCGAGGACGAGGATTCGAAGAGCTACCGCCGGACCTCGATGAGTGACTACCTCCAGGCGCTGGGCGGCGACCGCTTCGGCCGAGCGAGCAGCGGCGACACGGTTGCCGTGGTGGTGGCCCGGGGCTCGATTCTCGATGGTTCCCACCCTGCCGGCACCATCGGGGGCGACTCTACCGCTGCACTGATCCGCAAGGCGCACAACGACGAGAACACCAAGGCGATCATCCTTCGCGTCGATTCCGGCGGCGGTAGCGCCTTCGCCTCCGAGGTCATTCGACGCGAGCTCGAAGCGGCACGCGCCAAGGACATACCCGTCATCGCCTCCATGGGCAGCGTCGCGGCTTCGGGTGGTTACTGGATCAGCACCTCCTCGGACCAGATCTGGGCGCATCCGAGCACGATCACCGGCTCTATCGGCATCTTCGCGATGATTCCGACCTATCAGCGGCCGCTGCAGGAGTATCTCGGCATGCGAGTCGATGGCATCGCCACGGCGCCGATCGCCGGTTTCCGACCGGACCGCGCGCTGCCCGAGCAGATCGGTAACGCCATCCAGCTGAGCATCGAGCAGGGGTACCGGGATTTCCTGGAGCGCGTGGCAGAGGCCCGCGACATGAGCGTCGAGGCCGTGAACGCGGTCGCCCAGGGCCGGGTGTGGAGCGGCGAGGACGCCCTGGAGCTGGGCCTGGTCGACAACCTTGGCGATCTGGACGACGCCATCGCTGCGGCGGCCGGTCTCGCCGAACTGGGCGATGACTACACCGTGCGCTTCGTCGAGAAAAAGCTGAAATTCGGCGAGCGGCTGCTGCGCGATCTCATGGCCGAGGCAGACGTGCTCGACGAGCTGACCGCCGATACGCCCTCACCGCTGCGCTCGCTGGTCCGGGACCTCGAACGCTCCGTGGAGACCGTGACGCGGCTCAACGATCCGAACCACGTCTACGCCTGGTCGACGATCGAGACGGATTGAGGGGAGTCGCGACGGCTGCGACGGCTCGGTCCGGTGGACTACGACAAGCTCGAAGCCGAGGAGCAGTGGCCGGAGCTGGTCGCTGCGCTGGCCGCGGTTCCCGATGCCGAGCTCGACGCCCCCACGTTGCTTCGCCGCGGCCGGGTCGGTTGGCGCTGCGGACGCTACGAGCAAAGCCTCGCGGACTTTCAGGCCGCGGCGGCGCGGTTTCCCATGGCTGATACGCACGTCGCCCTGGCGAAGGCGTTGATTAGCCTCGATCGTTTCGACGAAGCCACGGCCCAGATCCAGGCCGCCCGAACCGCCGCACCGGAGCACTTCGAGGCGCTGTTCCTGGCCGGCGTCGACCGCTTTCGCCGAGCGTCGACCGACAGCGCGCTTCGGGAACTGACGCGCGCCGTGAGACGTCATCCTGGCTGGGCTCCGTCACGGATCGCGCTGTGGCAGGTCGCCCAGGTCGCGGGCCGCCCCGATGCCGCAAGCACCCGGATGCCCGACTTCCCCCAGGATCCGTTCGAGCGGTCGCATCTCGAAGCGATGCAGTGGTTCGGTCCGGCGGGCCGCTGGGTGGCCTATGCGCCCGAGGTTCTCGCTCACGCCGTCGACGCGATCGACGCGGGCGATCTCATCGTCGAATGCGGCGTCTTCCATGGCCGCAGCATCCGGTGCATGGCCGCGCGGAGCTCCCTGCCGATCCATGGGTTCGACAGCTTCGAGGGGCTGCCCGAGGACTGGGGCGACTATCCGGCGGGAAGCTACTCGACAGACGGCATCATTCCCGACGTACCGGAGCATGTGACGCTCCACCGCGGTTGGTTTGAGAACACGCTGCCCGGCTTCGCGGAGGCCCACGCGGGACGCCAGCTCGCGCTGCTCCATGTCGACTGTGACCTCTACAGCTCGACAGTCACCATCCTCGAGTCGCTGGCACCGATGATCAGCGACGGCACGATCCTGGTTTTCGACGACCTGCTCGGCTACCCGAACTACCGCGAAGACGAGTTCCGGGCCCTGCAGGAGTACCTGGCAAGGACCGGCCAGAACTGGGAACCGATCGCGGCAGCCCTCGTCGGCCGGGAGGCGGCGATCCGGATCCGACGCCCCTGATCCCGGCGGCGGCCCGAACAGTGCCGGGCCACGCCGCGCATTCCAAAGTCTCCTGTCCGAGACCTGCCCGGCGTGCTCATCATCGGCTTCGGTAAACCGTTTCGAGTCCTGCAGCGTCCTAGATCTGTCGGTATGAGCCGTGCGTGGAGACTGCCGCCTCGATCGAGCGCCGCTTCCCGCGCACACCCCACGTTCGGAGAGATCCAAGATGTTCAAGCTGGTTTCGATGGTTGCGCTGCTGTTCTTGAGCCTCGCTGCGGGTTGCTCGCCAGGATCAACTTCTTCGGCGACCGCAGGTGCAGCACCGCCGGCATCCGAGGCGCTCGAGCAGACGTTTCCACCCGGAGAGACTTCCGACTTCACCTTCAAGTCGTCGGGCCTCACGCTTTCCGGGATCCTGGATGTGCCGGATGGCGGCAAGGCGAAAGCGCTGATCCTGCTCGTGCACAGCTACGGCGGGTCGAACGTGCGGGACCCGAACGCCTACTCGGCATACACCCGCATGCGCCAGCGCCTCAACGAAATCGGCATCGCCACGGCCGTGTGGGACAAGCCGGGCCAGGGGGAAAGCGAAGGCAAGTTCGACATCGATCAGCCCGTCGCCAGCAGCGGCGAGGAAGTCGTCGACGCGGCCCGCTACCTCCGGGCGGTGAACGCGCCCGGATCGGACAAGATCGGCGTATGGGGCGGTAGCCGCGCGGGATGGATCGCGCCGATCGCTATGGCGCAGGACGCGGAAATCGAGTTCTGGATTTCGATCAGTGGCACTTCGATCGAGGACAA
This sequence comes from Pseudomonadota bacterium, assembly GCA_039188505.1. Taxonomy (GTDB): domain Bacteria; phylum Pseudomonadota; class Gammaproteobacteria; order Xanthomonadales; family SZUA-38; genus JBCCZC01. Next base: position 5,443 of record JBCCZC010000174.1, read on the forward strand.
TTTCACCTACCTGCTGCTGTCGAACCTGCCTTACGAAGGCGGCAGCCCGGAGCTGGCGGCGCAGTTCGCCGGCGAGTGGCGGGCGGGCTGCGAAATCCTCCGTACCGGCGGCAGCTACAAGCGTTACCAGGAGGCCACCGAGGCACTTCGGGCCAACGAATACATTCGGGAAATGCGCGGCGACTGGCCCTCCCGCCTCGAGTACTGGTGGTACCAAAGGCCCTGCAAGGACGGGTCGTGCCCCTCCTACGATGACGACATGTGTTCCTACGTGCCGGTCGATGGGTTCGAGGCGATGCTGGCATCCCTGGACGTCGACGTGCTGGCGATCTTCGGCGCGAAGGACCTGAACGTCGATTGGCGCAAGACGCGCGCGTTATACGAAGCGACGATCGGCCAGAATCCGGAGGCGTCCCTCGCCGTCGAGGTGTTCGCCGATGCCGATCACGCCCTCAACGTGGCCGAGACGGGCAGCATCCGCGAGATGCGAGCCAATGCCGCCCCGCGAAAAAGCGACGGCTACTACGCCACGCAGATCGCGTGGCTCGAGCGCCATGTGGTCGGCTCCCAGAACAACGACTAGCCGGGGAATTTCGTCGGTTGCCGGAATTCCCGGTGTCTCTGGCGATTGCAGCTCGACCGACCGGCCGAGACGCCCAGGCCCGCGTGCGGACCCCATCGGAATTCCTGCAAGAGGGGGTCGAGAAACCGTCTGCCTCGCAGTGGTACGCTCGACATCTTTCCCACTGCACCGGTATGCGCCATGAATGGAATCATCTCCCGTCTCTTCCTGCTCATCGTCGCGGGAACGATCACCGCGCCGCTGGACGCCGCCGCTGACGGCCATGGCGAGAAGTACGTGCTGGTCACCGGCACCAGCACGGGCATCGGTCGCAACCTGACCGAGACGCTGGCGAAGAATGGCTACCAGGTCTATGCCGGCGTGCGCAACGACGAGGACTACGAGGCGCTCAACGCCATCGACAACGTCACCGCGGTCATGCTGGACGTGACCCACCAGGATCAGGTCGACGCCGCCGTCGAGTTCATCCGGGAGCGAGGCACCGGCCTCCATGGGCTGGTGAACAACGCTGGCGTGGGCGGCGGCGGACCGGTCGTCGACACGACGATCGAGAATCAGACTTTCGTCTACGACGTCAACGTCGAGGGCGTCTATCGGGTCACCAAGGCGTTCGCGCCGCTCATCGTCGAGTCCAAGGGACGCATCGTCAGCACGGGCTCGATCGCCGGCACCCTTTCCTGGGCCGGTGGCACCGCTTACAGCGGCAGCAAACACTGGATCGAAGCCTTCACCGATGGCCTCGCCGCGGAGCTCGGGCCGGCGGGCGTATCCGTGAGCGTCGTGGAGCCGGGCAACTACCAGTCCCACATCCGACGCAGCAGCGTCATGCGCGAGTTCGAGCAGGTGAAGGCGGCTGGCGGTGAGATCACGGACGAGATGCGCGCTCGCTATGAGCAGACGGAGCAGCGCGAGCTCTCGTTCAAGAAGCCCGACGAGGTGTCCGCGGCCTTCATGCACGCGCTCTTCGACGAGAAGCCACTGCGACGCTACATGGTCGTCCCGAACGCGGAGGAGCAGGGCTGGGCGATCACCACCAAGATCCAGCAGCTCGTGCAGCTCAATCAGTGGGGCCCACACAGCTACTCGAGGGATCAGCTCGTGGAGATCCTGGACGCGGCGCTGGCCGAGATCGACTAGCGGAGACTGAGGCGACGATCGCACCCTCGGCAGGGCGCAGGAGCAGGCCCCAAAGGCCATCCCGCGCCCCCTTCAGCCAGCCATGCTGAACGTTGAGCATCAGCCCGGATCCAACGATACTTCGGGACGTCCATTCTTCGAGGGAAAACCCCAACCCATGGATTGGTCCGCTACGGCAAAAACGGCCTTCGATCCCGCGAAGGTCGAAGGTGCGATCGCGTTCTTCAAGGCTCTACCCCAGCCTATCCGGCCGCCGCAGGAGACCCTGGAGGCCTACCGCGAACTGGTGGCTCGCAACAGCCCGGCTCCGGTGCTGGTCCTGGGTGCGACGCCGGAGCTGATCGACCTAGCGCTTGATCTGGGTAGCGATCGAGTCGTTTCGATGGACTGGAATGCGGACACCTTCGAGGCCATGCGACGAACCGCCCGCAACGATTGGCAGCGGGTGGACTTCGTCCATCAGGAGTGGACCTCGCCGAAGCCCGAGTTCGCCGGTCAGTTCGGCAGCGTCCTCTGCGACGGCGGCGCCATGTTTCTGCCGAGCGAGCAATGGGAGGACGTGTCGAGCCACGTGCACGCCTATCTGCGCCCGGGCGGCCTGTGGATCGCCCGCTGCATGGACGGCCAGGGCGAAACCGAGGCGGATTTCGAGAGCACGGTCCGAGCCGATCTGGCGGCGTTCGACGGCAGCGCCAAAGCCGACGAGATCGCCTATCGACGCCTGGCCCTGCACCTGCGCATCAGCACCTTTCGGGAGGTTGCGGACCGCGACGGCAACCTCGATCAGGCGCTCTTCGCAGCGCGCAACGACCTGGCTGCGGACCTGATGCAGCAGGCCTTCGCCGACGGGTCGGCGCAGAAGGCCGCCGATCAGCTGCTCCGGACGCTCCTGCGTCCCTCGTCGGGCCCATCCATGATGAAGAGCGCCGCGGGACCGGACGTCACCGTGCCCGCGTTGAAGCGGGTCGGCTTTGCCTGCACCCAGTGCCGTCTCAGCGGCGACAATGACCACACCGGCATCTTCTACCTGACGATTGCCGAGCGCATATGAGCCAGGCCGTGGCGGGCCGCCGCCTGGGAATCCTGATCCACGCCAGATCCGGACGGCATGCGATCCGAGGCTACTTCATCGGCACCCTCGCCAAGGTTTGGGCTGCGGACGGCATCGTCGTGCGTCCGGTGAGTCCCGAGCGCCGCCTTCCGCACCTGGACCTGCTCTTCAATCACGTCGATGTGTCGTGCCTGGACGACGTCTACCGCAAGATCATCGGCATGGCTCCAAGAGTCGTTAACGGCGGCATCCTCGACATCAGGAAGTCCGTTGTGAGCAATCACCTCATCGAGCGCGGATCCGCTTGGACCGGGCCAGTGATCGTCAAGACGGATCTCAATTTCGGCGGATATCCTGAGCGGGCCCTGTTTGGGGATGGGCCGGACAATCTCAGCCCAAATGGCTTCGTCAAGCCGCTGGACTACCAGGTTTTCGATTCCTGGCAGGAGGTGCCGCGAGAATTCTTCGACGACCCGCTGCTGGTCGTCGAGAAGTTTTTGCCTGAGCGGACACCCGACGGGCGCTACCGTCTCCGCAGCTACAACTTCCTGGGGGATGCGGAAGACTGCTTTCTGATCACCAGCACGCAACCGATCGTGAACTCACACTCGATCGAATCGATCGAGCCCGTCGAAGTTCATGAAGCCGTGCGGGCGACGCGGCTGGCCCGAGGCTTCGATTACGGCAAGTTCGACTATGTCGTCCATGAGGGTGAGCCGGTGATCTTCGACACCAACAAGACACCCGGGTTCTTCGACGACGATTCCCCGGAGTTTCGAGCCATGTTGCTGCGCCGCGCTCGAGCCCTCTACCCGTTCTTCGAACGCTAGCAGCCGCGCCAGGCTACGGCGTCCTCGCCACTGGCGGACTGACAACTCCCGCGGACCTCTGCAGGCTCGCTCGCGTGGCCCGCGCATGGGTGCCCACCTCGGCCCATTGCCCCGCGAGAAGCGTGCAAACCTCTTCGACCACGGCCATCGTCCGGCTCAGGAGCTCCGGGTCGAGCTCGACAGCCCAGAGCTCCGAGTCCGTCTCGTCAGTCTGATTGACGAGATGTCCCGTTTCCAGCGCCAGATGGAACGGACCGAAAAACACCAGCTCCGTCGCCGTCTCGCGATGCAGTTTGGTCGCGACAGCAGTGGCCCGCTCGAGGAGCAGCTTGCCGAAGATCTCGATGCATTCCATGATCGCGTAGCGATAGAGGGGGCTGTCATTGCGGTCCACCAGCTGGCTGATCCGATAGATCGCCCGCCGCTGTTCCTGACAATCCGAACCCCAGAGGAAGGCCAGGGTGCGTCGAAAATCATAGTTGTCGCCGACTCCCAGGCGCTTCAGGTCGCTGAGGAAGTAGCGCCAGTGACCGCCATCCTCCTGCGCGTGGCGGTTGATGGCCATCTTTCTCGGGTCGGTGCGGGCCTCCACCTCGGGATAGGGATACGCGAAGCGGTTGAGGTCGGAAAAGCCCATCGCGAAGAAGGCGGTCTGCTGCGCGCAGGTCGCCATCCGTTCGCGGGCCGGTACCGATTCATCGCCCAGCCAGAGAAACAGCGGATTGTTGCTCTCGGCTTCGGCAAGCGCCTCGATTCGGTGAATAATTCTCTGCATGTTGCCACCTTGATTCGATGGTGGAATTGTCGCACGACTGGCGCACCATCATCACCTGGCCTCGGACCCACAATACGAGGTGCGGCTCGCGGCGGACACTGCTGGGTGCTCGGTTTGACGTTGACGAGGATCAGGCGCAGGTTTCACCCATGAGCAACAGCACTGGGAACGCGCCCGCTCCGACACTGGATGAGATTCTCGGTCTGGAGAAGCAGGTCTGGGCGGCTCTGGTCACGGGCGATGCATCGGCCGATCGGGCGCTGCTGAGCGTCGACTTCCTCGGGGTGTACGCCACGGGCTTCGCCGATCGAGATGCACACGTCGCGCAGTTTGCCAACGTGCCGACGATCGTACGCTATCGCTTGAGCGAAACGACACTGCGCGTGCTGACTCCCGATTGCGTCCTGCTGTCCTATCGCGCCGACTATCAGCGCCCCGGCGCTGATGCCTGGGAGTCGATGCTCGTCTCCTCCCTCTGGGAACGGCGCCGGCGAATCTGGGTCAACAGCTTCAGTCAGGATACTCCGCTCGCGATTCCTTGAGTTGCCTCCGAACACGCACCGAGCGAGATCCTTGATGGATTTCACCACGGATCTGGCGCGGGCGGTTCGAGGGCAGCGCCGGACCTGCGTTATCGACCGGTAACGATCGTGTTGCGCCGTTTCTGTTCGAAGGCGTCGAAGCGCTCCATCTCGCCCGAGCCGATAGATCGCACGATACCGGCGAAGGCCGCGCAGCGGAGCTTCTCCAGCCGACGGCGGGCGTGCTGGATCTCGTGCTCGCGGCGACCGACCCAGTAGACCTCGCAGCGATCCGGCACATGATCGGTGGGCTCGTGAAACAGGATCAGCGGCGACCCGCGTTCGAGGCGAAACTTCTCCCGGGCCTTCGGCGGGCTCGGGCGTTTCTGAGGCGAAGGCCAAACCGCGGTCACTTCAACACAGAAGCCCGGATGACGCTGCCCCGAGTTTGCGATCGCCCGCCCGACTTCGGCGCCGGTGGAGGCCACCGCAAGGAGGTTGAATCCCCCGCCGGATCGGAAGTTCTGGATGATGACGACGCGGCAGCCTTCGTCACGGCTCGCCAGGATCTTCGGGAATTGACGCGTGCCCATCGGTCGATTCGGATCGTTGGCCCTAAATCAAGAAAAGCAGAGGGTAGAGCGCATGCAAGCCGCCGACCGGCTCATCCGTGCGGAAAACGAGCGACGGCCTCGAGCCCCCTTGGACAGACGGCGTGTCCGCGGAAAGCTCGCCCGTTTGATCGAGCGTTGACTGAG
>JBCCZC010000175.1:0-11017 GCA_039188505.1 Pseudomonadota bacterium
CGATCGATCAGCGGCGCGTGCTGCACCACCAGCACCGGCAGGATGATCAGGAACAGGTACACCGTGCCGTACACGAAGACCCACGTGGGCACGGTGGGAATCAGGTCCTCCAGGGGGAACATCGGCACGACGACCGCGGTTCCCTCGGCCAGCAATCCCGTCACGAGGTAGGCGGGGATCATCAGGCAGAGCACGACCATCGGCGGGGTGACGCGATAGGGGCGGGTCAGTGCCCGCACGGCGTCGGTCCAGGTGATCGATCTGGTTCCGGTGGTCGCTGCTTCCCCGCCCATGCCGGCATGATACCGGCCGCCGCTCAACCAGGCTCCGGCGCTTCAGCCCTCGTTGAGGCAGTACTCGACGTGGACGTCGTCGATGTACCACTCGCCGCCGGTGGACTGGTTGTCCGTGGCCAGGCGGAAGTTCACGCTACGGGTGGTGAAGACCGGCAGCACGATGCCGTCGGTGCCGCGCTCGAGGCGGACGGCGGCTCGGGTCCACTGACGGTTCGTGCACCAGGCCTCCTCGCCCGCGAGCGGATTGCCGGGGCCGACGACGACGCCGTCGAAGGGGTCCTCGAGCACGTCGGTTGCCAGCGTCAGGCTTGAGCCGTTGACGACCCGCTCGACGATGCCGGCATCGCTGCACTCGGCGCCGGAGCGGCTGCCGGTGAGCATGCGGCGCTGGCGGAAGCTCAGCACCATCGTTCGCTGGCTCCCGCCGATGACGCTGTTGGGCAGCTCGGCGACGATCGGTGAGGTGAGGATCTGGTTGATGGCGTCGCCGCCAGCGCTCGCCCGCCAGGCGAAATCGCCACTGAAGGACCGCTCGTCCTGCCGCTCCCAGGAGCCGCCCGGGGTCCAGCCCGAGGTCCCCGATTCCAGGTCATCGAAGAACAGCACGCGTTCATGGCGCGAACCCTCGGGGCAGGCGCTCGGCACGCCGGCGGTCGTCACGGTGGCCAGCTGGAAGCTGGGACCGTCGAGGCCATCGGAAAAGACCTGGTCGGGGTCGATGGTGACGGCGACCGAGCCGCGCTCGCTGCTGCTGTCCGGAGCGCCGAAGGCGGAAAGACCGTCACCGACCACGACGGCGCTGCCGAAACCGTCGTCCGGGCCGTCACCGAAGTCGAAATTGAAGAAGACCCCGGAACCGCTGTCGCCGGCGCCGGCGCCGACGATAGCCGAGCTCGTGCCGTCGTCGAGATTGAAGGACAGGGCGGCGCCGGAGCCGCTCGCGCCCTTGCCGGACCCGCCGATGAAGCCCGGCGCGCCGACGAGGAGGCTGTTACCGAGCAGCGCCACGGCATCGCCGAAGCGCTGGCCCGCCACGATATCGACGGGAGGAAGCTCGAAACGCTGGTTGGCGCCATCGGTATCGAACACGAAGGCGTTCCCCACGTCGCCGCCGCTTCCCGGTGCCCCGACCACCATGGTCTGGCCGTCGATGGCGATCGAGGCGCCGAACTCACCGCCATCCTCGGATGCGTTGCTGCTCGCGGTGACCGGATCCTCGAGGTTGCCCGCAATGACGTCGAACAGGCTCACGGTGCCGGCGACCGCGCCGCCGACGAGCGAGCCCGGGGCGCCGACCGCAAACTTGTCCTTGCCGAAGGCGAGGCTCGTGCCGAAGCCGCTGCCCGCCGCCGGAGCGCCCTTGCCCCCCGGGCCGGGCAGGAGCTTCTCCCGGAACCTGAGCACGCCGTCTCCATCCGGATCGAAGACGAAGACCGCGCCGGCACCGGTGCCGGCCTCCCCGTCGCTGGGCGCGCCGACCGCCATCTGCTGACCCCCGAGCGCGACCGCGGCGCCGAATTCGTTAGCCATGGGGGCCGGCTGCACGAGGGGTTGCTTGAAGCGCCAGCCAGTGGCCAGCCGCTGCCAGATGGCGGCCTGCAGAGGCTGAAGCCCGCCCTTGGCGGTCGCCGGCGTATCCGGCGCGCCGACGAGCAGCGTGTCGCCCGCGACGGCGATCGACCGGCCGAGCGCGGCGGTGAAGAAACCGGGCGGCGCGGCGAGCGAGTCCTCAAGGACGAAGTCCTGCCCTTCCCGCTGAAAGATGAACACCCGCCCGGCGTCGGCGCCGGCAGCATCGTCGCCGGGTGCCCCCACGAAGACCCGGGCGCCGGCCACGCCGAGCGCATCCCCGAAGCGTCCATTGCCGAACGCGGCGGGGTTGGCGATCCGGACCTGGCGCATGCGCGAGAGCGTCAGGAGGTCGTTCGATTCCTCGTCGCGGGCGACGTAGACGTCGGGCAGGTCGTTGCAGTCGACGTTTCGGTCGAGGTTGGCGACGCCCGTATGGATGACCACCGTCGCGCCGCTGTCGGCGAACAGCGGACCCTCGAGATGTTGGATGCCTGCGGGAAAGGCGAAGACCGGCTCGCCGGCGTCGCCAAAGGTGCCCCGGACCAGCGCCTGGATGGTGCCCGATGCGGTACCGACGCGCGTCTGGTGGACGAGGAACTCGCCCGTCGGGTCGATCGTTGGCGTAAGTCCCGAGCCCGTCAGCAGGTCCTCGCCGCCGATCGTGGCCAGCACGACCTGGCGATTGCCCACCGCTCGCACCGGCCCTCGCACGTAGGCCACTCGTTCGCCGGCCTTGTCGATGCTCGGCGTGCCGGCGTCGGCATCATCGGTATCGAGAGAAACGAGGCGGTTCAGACCGGTGGTGAGGTCCACGACATAGACGTCGACGAAACCATCGCCATCCGCCGAAGCGAGCGATCGGCTGGTCGCGAAGACCAGCTGCCGGCCGACCCGATCGAAGCCGCCGAGCTCGATGTCCTCCAGCACGCGATCGAGGAGCACCGCGCCGTTGCTGCTGCGTACGACCTGCAGGCGGCTGCCGCCGCCGGCGTCCGCAACGAAGGCGATGCGGGCGCCGTTCGGGGAGATGACAAGCGGCGCGCTCGCGTCCTCGGCGAGCACCCGGACGGATCCTGAAGCCAGGCGGACGCGCAGGGTCGCGTCCGTATCGATCCAGGCCACGGTCGTGCCGTCTGAGGACATCGCCGCCGAAGCGATGTCGTCCGCAGCGACGATGCTGCGGAAGCGCCAGGTGCGGGTGTCCACGGTGAGAAGCCCGGGTGCGTTGCCGGCGCGGATCAGGTCCGTCGCCGTGCTCTGGACCAGCGCCAGGGTGCCGTCCTCGGTCACGCCCCGCGCAAACGAGGCGCCGTTGGCCGCCAGCTGCGCGCAAGCCTGGGCCTGGGAGGTCGGGGGCGCGGCCAGAAGAAGCACGGCCACGAACACCGGCAAACCTCTCGATATCATCGGCATCTCCTTGAAGTGCGGGGCACTGTAGCACGCGGCCTCGCGCCGGACCGCGCCGAGAGTCACGCCGCGCCAACGATCGACACTGGCTGCGGGGCGGCATCAGTTTAGACTTCCGCGGCTATCCCCCTTGGACAATTCGCGGAGACCCCGATGGTTCGCAAGCTTCTTCTCAGCGTGGCGATCGCCGGCATCCTGACCGGTTGCGGTGGCGATTCCGCCAGCACGGGAACGCCGACCGCAGCGACGGCTGAGACGCCAGCCGCCCAGGCGGCGTCGGCGGGCGAACCGGTGGCCAACGCCGCCATCGGCACCTGGGGTTTCGACACCGACGCCATGGACGCGGCCACGAAGCCGGGCGATGACTTCAATCGCTTCGCCAATGGTCAGTGGCTGGACAAGTTCGAAGTCCCCGCGGACCTCTCGAGCTTCGGTCTGTTCACCAAGCTGCGCCTCGACGCGGAGGACGACATCAGGACGATCGTCGAGGAGCTCGCCAGCCGCGAGCCGACTGCCGGGTCGCTCGAGCAGAAGGTTGGCGACTATTTCGAGGGCTGGATGAATACCGAGCGCCTCGACGAACTCGGGGCCGCACCGCTGCGTCCGCACCTCGACCGCATTGCAGGCATCGAGACCCTCGATGACGTGAACGCCGCCTTCGCCGATCTCCACATGACCGCACCGTTCGGTATCGGGATCATCCCGGACCCGGCGGACACCACGCGCTACATCGCCTTCGTCTCGCAGGCCGGGCTCGGCATGCCGAACCGGGACTACTACCTGAAGGAAGAAGATCGCTTCGCGCAGTACCGGACCGCCTACCAGGCCTACATCGCCACGCTCTTCACCGCGGCCGGGATCGATGACGGCGCGGCGAAGGCAGAGGCGATTCTCGCGCTCGAGACCCGGATCGCCGAGGTGCACTGGACGCCGCAGGAGTCGCGGGACATTCAGAAGATCTACAATCCGATGCCGCCGGCAGCGCTGGCTGAGCTCGCTCCGGAGTTCGCCTGGTCGAGCATCCTCGACGAGCTCGGGCTCGGCGGCGTCGACACCTTCGTCGTTGCCCAGACGACCGCGATCGACGCCGCCGGCGAGATCTTCGCCGAAACCTCAGTGGATCTCTGGAGGGATTACCTCGCGTTCCACCTGATCAGTGATAACGCGCGGTACCTGTCGTCTGCGTTCGACGAGGCTTCCTACGAGTTCTATTCGAAGACGCTCCGCGGCACGGAGGAGCAGCGTGAGCGTTGGAAGCGCGGCGTCCAGGAAGTGAATGCAGGCCTCGGCGAGGCCGTGGGCCAGATCTACGTCGAGCAGCACTTCCCGTCGGGCTACAAGGCCCAGATGGAGGACCTCGTCGGCAACCTCGTGGCCGCGTTCGAGGAACGGCTGCAGCAGAACGAATGGATGGACGATGCGACGCGAGAGCAGGCGCTGCTGAAGCTCTCGACCTTCGAGCCGCGGATCGGCTTCACGGATCAGTGGACCGACTTCAGCGACCTCGACATCGAAAAGGGCGCCATGCTCGACAACGCCCTGGCCGTCTCCGAGTTCCAGTGGAAGCAGCAGGTCGACCGCCTCGGTGGTCCGGTCGATCGCGCCCAGTGGCCCTATCCGCCGCAGACCGTGAACGCGTCCTACAATCCGCTGCTCAATCAGATTACGTTCCCGGCAGGTATTCTGCAGCCGCCGTTCTTCGATCCCAACGCCGACGCGGCGGTGAACTATGGGGCCATCGGGGCGGTCATCGGCCACGAGATCGGGCACGGCTTCGACGACCAGGGCCGGCGCTTCGACCAGAAGGGGCGGATCCGCGACTGGTGGACCCAGACCTCCAACGACCGTTTCGCCGAGCGCTCCGGCGCCCTGGGCAAGCAATACGGCGCCTTCTCGCCGATCGAGGGTATGAGCGTCAATCCTCAGCTCACGATGGGCGAGAACATCGGGGATCTCGGGGGCGTGCAGATGGCCCACGCGGCCTACCGCCGTCACCTCGACCAGTGCTGCAACGGCGAGGCCCCGGTCATCGACGGCATGACGGGCGACCAGCGCTTCTTCCTCGGCTGGGCCCAGGTCTGGCGAGCGAAGGAGCGCGAGGATTCCCTGCGCCAGCGCCTGCTCACCGATCCGCACAGCCCGGCGCAGTACCGGATCAACGGCGTCGTGCGTAACCTCGACGAGTGGTACGCGGCCTTCGATGTCAGCGAGGACGACGCGATGTACCTGCCGCCCGAGGCCCGAGTGCGGATCTGGTAGGAATCGGCGGGCGGCTCCGCCGTGTAGGCGCCCGCTGACCGGCGGGCGCGCGCGGCCCCTACAAGCGATCCGAGGGGCCAAGCCTATACTGTCGGTTATCTTCAGCCTCGAGGGTAGGCCATGCGATTACTGACGGGGATGGGGCTGGCGGCGCTGTGTCTGCTCGCGACACCGCGGTCCGAAGGCCAGGATTTCGTCTACGAGCGCCTGTGGCCGGCCATCCAGCAGCCCTGGTATTTCGTCAATACGCGCGGCATCGCCGTCGACGATGACGATCAGGTCTTCGTCGTCGACAGCTTCAATCACCGCATCCACCGCTTCACGACCGATGGTCAGTTGAGCTTCCGCTTTGGCCAGGAGGGCGTGGCGCCCGGCCAGTTCCTGTTTCCGATCGCCGTGGCGACGGCCCCGGACGGCACGATCTACGTCGCGGAGACCGACACGATCGACTTCCGCCGCATCCAGCGGCTCGACGACACGGGTCGACCGATCGCCGAGTTCGGCGCTTTCGGGAGCGGGCCCGGACGTTTCGGCGTCGGCGTGCCGGAGGACAACGGCCTCAGCCCCTTCGAGCTCGAGGTCGATCGGGACGGCAACGTCTGGGTCGGGGGATCCAACCGGATCCAGCGCTTCGACCCCGACGGCAACTTCCTCGACGCCATCCCGGCCTTCGACGATGCGGCCAATCCCTTCACCTTCCTGTCCGGCTTCGATCTGGCCCCGGACGGGCGGATCTACGCGCTTGACGGCGGCACCAGCGAGATCCTCGTCTTCAGCCGCGACGGGCAACTCCAGCAGCGCTTCGGCGAGTTCGGCTTCGAGGCGGGGCAGATCTTCATCGGCAATGACCTGGAGATCGACGCCCAGGGACGCGTTTACATCGCCGACGGTGGCAACTCGAAGGTGATCCGCTTCGAGCCCGACTTCCAGAGCTTCATCGAGTGGGGGGAACCCGGTACCGGCGCGGGGCAGTTCCAGTTTGTGTGGCGCCTCGACTTCGATTCGCGAGGGCAGGTGTTCACGGTCGATACGGCCGAGGACGACTTCGGCATGCACCGGGTCCAGAAGTTCACCGCTGACGGTGAGTTCCTGCAGCAGTGGACTGCGGCCTCGTCGGATCCCGGTCGCTTCATCCAGCCCTCGGGCGTGACCGCAGCTCCCGATGGTCGCATCTACGTGGCAGACGAAGGCAACGATCGCGTGCAGGTGTTCTCGCGCACCGGCGAATTCCTCTTCAGCTTCGGCGAGCGCGGCACGGGCGAGGGGCAGTTCCAGCGCCCGTCGCAGCTGGCCTTCGCGCCGGACGGCAAGCTCTTCGTCGTCGAATTCGACGGCCGCCGCGTCCAGCGCTTCCTGGCCGACGGCACCTACGATGGCGCCGTGTCCGGCCCCCTCGATCTGCCCGGCGGCATCGGGGTGGATGCGGCGGGCAGCGTCTACGTTACCGAGCTGCTGCAGAACCGGGTCCTCAAGTTCGATGCGAGTCTGGCTCCCATCCGGGACTGGGGCGGCTTCACGCGCTGCATCGAGGAGTTCACTGGCAATCCGTTGGCCTGCCAGGACGGTCAGTTCAACGAACCGCGGTCCCTGACTATCGACCGTTCCGGCGACCAGGAGCTGATCGTCGTCGGCGACTACTTCAACCTCCGGCTGCAGCGCTTCGACACCGACGGCAACTTCGTCGACCAGACGCCGCTCGAGTTCTTCCCGACCGCGATCGTCGCGGACGGCGAGGGTGGGGTGTACCAGCTCCCGTTCTCCGATAGCCGCAGCGCCACCGGGCATTTCGTCGCCCGCATCGACCGGCAGGGGCAGTTCGTCAACGGGTGGGGCGAGTACGGCTCCAACCCAGGCCAGCTGAACACTCCCCTCGGACTGACGCTGACGCCCGAGGGCGACCTCGTGGTGAGCGACACGCTGAATCACCGCATGGTGCGCTTCACCGATGCCGCCAATCGGGTCGCCAGCAAGGCCATCATCGTTGCCGGCGGCGGTCCCTATGCCGGCAACACGCTCTGGCCGGCGACGCAGCTGAACGCCAACTTTGCCTATCGGGCCCTGACGCAGCAGGGCTTCATCAATGACACCATCCAGTACCTCTCGGCCGATCGCGCGCTGGATCTGGACGGCAACGGTCTCGAGGACGATGTCGACGGTGACGCCACGGCAGCGGAGCTCGAGAACGCAATCACCGAGTGGGCCGCGGATGCCGCAGACGTCGTGGTCTACCTCGTGGATCACGGCGGGAGCGAGACCTTCCGGCTCTCGGGGACGGAACTCCTCGGCGCCGACGCGCTCGCCGGCTGGATCGACGAGCTGCAGCAGCAGATCGGCGGCAACCTGACCGTGGTCTACGACGCGTGTCGCTCGGGCAGCTTCCACGCGGCGCTGGCGAGCCCCGCCTCGGACCGGGTGGTCATCACCTCGGCTGACGCCGACCAGTCGGCGTTCTTCGTCGATCGCGGGGCGCTCTCCTTCTCGAGCCATTTCTGGACCCAGGTCTTCAACGGCGCCACCGTGGGCACGGCGTTCGCGACGGCGGCCGACATCACCGTCGCGTCCTTCCCCGAGCAGACGCCGCTGCTCGATGCCGACGGCGACGGCGCCTTCAACCAGGATGCGGATCGCCAGCAGGTCGCGGAGCGACGGATCGGCATCGGCGTCGCCGACGGCGGGGAACGGCCGGTCATCGGCAGCGTTTCCGCGCCCTCGCAGCTTGCCAGTACCAGCGTGGCGACGCTGGTCGCCGACGGCGTCCAGGACGCGGACGGGATTGCCCGCGTCTGGGCGGTGATCCGTCCGCCGGGGGGCGTGCTGCCCCGCGATCCGAACGACCCGGTCGCCGATCTGCCCGCGCGCGAGCTGACGTTCCAGAACGACGATCGGTCCCGCTGGGAAGGGAGCTTCGACGGCTTCGCGTCACCGGGGATCTACACGGTGACCATCAATGCCGCGGACAACTTCGGCAATCGGGCCATCCCGAGGGTCACCACCGTGACCGTGTCGGACCCGAAGGAACGGCGCGCCATCGTCGTCGATAGCCGTGCCGTCGCGGCGGGCAAGGGCATGAGCGATGGCGCAGCGATCGTCGTGCAGGCGCTGCAGGCCCAGGACTACACGAGCGAGCAGGTCACGGTGCTGTCCGGGGGCAGCGGCGCCGAGGTCGACGCGCTGCCGCTCCAGCAGGCGCTCCAGGATGCGCTTGACCAGGCGGCTGGCGGAACGACCCGGGATCTGCTGGTCGCCATCGGTGGGCGCAAGGGCCCGGGTGGTGGGTTCCAGCTGGCCGACAGCGAGCTGTCCGGCGACGAATTCGACATGATGCTGGATACCGTGCAGCTCTCCCTCGAAGGCACGCTCATGGTCGTCTATGACGGTGACGGCGCTGCGGACTTCGTGCCGGCGATTGCGCCCGATGCGCACCAGTCGCGCATCGTCGTTGCGAGCGCGGGCGCGGAGCAGGAGGCGGTGTTCGAGTTCGGCGGCGACCTGAGTTTCACCCGAGCGTTCTGGGAGCAGGTCGAGCTGGGTGCGGGCGTGGACGACGCCTTTGCACGGGCCGAGGCCTTCCTGCTCGGCACGGCGAGCCCCCAGGTACCGGTCCTCGAGGACAACGGCAACGGTATCGGCAATGACGGCACGGACGGCCTGCTGGCCGAGCGCTACAGCATTGGGGCCGGCATCGTCGTCGCCGGGGATCCCCCCCTGATCGGCGCCATCAGCGATCCGCAGAGCCTCGATGGGGCGCCGTCCGCGCGCGTGGTCGTCGACAACGTGACCTCCACCGGCCGCGTTGACCGGGCACTTGCGCGCATCACGCCGCCGGGTTCCTTCAACGGGGCGCTCCCGAACAAGCCGATCTACCGTGCGCTGGCGCCGATCGGTCCGGACAGCTTCGCCCTGGACTTCGAGGCCTTCACCACGCGTGGCGAGTACCAGGTCGCGGTCTACGCGATTGACGAGGAGTCGCAGATCTCGCCCCCGGCGATGACCCGCGTGACCCAGCGGCAGGGCGACCTGCCGGCGGGCTTCACGGTGAACTCCGGCATCAGCGGCGCCTGGTTCGACCCGAGCCACGACGGCGAGGGTTGGCTGATCCAGGTCCTCGACGAGACCACGGCCCTCGTGTACTGGTTCACCTACCGCCCGGACGGGGAAGGCGCCTCCGGACAGATCTGGATCGGCGCGCAGGTCGGGCGCATCGAGGGGCCCAACATCATCGTGGAGCAGATGATCACCACGGCCGGTCCCAGCTTCGGCGATGCCTTCGATGGCGGCCTTCTGCGGCTGAATCCCTGGGGCGACGTCACCTTCAATTTCGACGACTGCCGCCGCGGCCGCATGTACTACCGTGGCCGTGACGGCTTCCGCCAGGGAACGCTGAACATCCAGCGGATCACAGAGCTGCTGGGCAACGACTGCGAGACCGGCGGCGCAACGGGCGTCGTCGCCAAGGGGAGCTCCGGCGACGTCGACGCGCGCATGAGCGGCGCCTGGTTCGATCCGACGCGCAACGGCGAGGGCTGGTTGCTGGAGATCCTGCCGGGCGACGTGGCGCTCGTCGTCTGGTTCACCTATGGCGAGCAGGGCCGGCAGCGCTGGCTGATCGGCACGGGGTCCGTCGCCGGCACGACGATCGAGTTCGACGATATGCGCGAGCCGATCGGGGCCTTCTTCGGCCCCGCCTTCGACCCCGGCTCCGTCGACCGGGCGGCCTGGGGCACGATGTCGTTCACCTTCGAGAACTGCAACGTCGGCACGATGACCTATGCGGCCAATGATCCCGCCATCGGCTCGGGTACGCTCGACCTCGCTGCGCTGACCAAGATCAGCGGTCTGGCCTGCGATCCTTGACCGGGGCTTCACCGCGGCTGGCGAGAATTCCGAGTTTTCCCTGCCGGAGAACCGCCATGCGCGCCGCCCTGTTCACCTTCCTGCTGGCCGCCGGAACGGCATCGGCCTGCGATTCCGATCTGCTCGACCAGGACTTCCGCAAGCTCGCCGCCGACGAGACCGTCAACCTCTGCGAGGCCTACGAGGGCCAGGTCGTGCTGGTCGTCAACACCGCGTCCAAGTGTGGCAACACGCCCCAGTACGACGGCCTGGAGGCGATGTACACCGAGAAGAAGGGCGAAGGCCTCGCCGTCCTCGGATTCCCCTCGAATGACTTCATGGGACAGGAGCCCGGCACCGAGGAGCAGATCGAGGAGTTCTGTCGCCTGACCTACGGCGTCCAGTTCCCGATGTTCGAGAAGACTACGGTCAAGGGTCCGGATGCGCACGCGTTCTACAAGGCGCTCGCTGCCGAGTCCGGCACCGAGCCCGGCTGGAACTTCCACAAGTACCTGATCGGGCGCGACGGCAAGCTCATCGAGACCTTCAGCGCCCGGACGAAGCCGGACGACCCGAAGCTGGTCGCCGCCATCGACAAGGCCCTCGCCGAGGGTTGATCGTCAGGCCGACTCCCGGTCCTTGGTCGGGAG
>JBCCZC010000176.1:0-10974 GCA_039188505.1 Pseudomonadota bacterium
GATGCGACCACACGACTCGCCTCCTCGTCACCGACGCTCCAGGCGCGGATCGCACGCTCGAGTGCCGGCGGATTCATGAACGCTCGGCGCATCAG
The DNA here is from genome assembly GCA_039188505.1 of Pseudomonadota bacterium. Lineage (GTDB taxonomy): Bacteria > Pseudomonadota > Gammaproteobacteria > Xanthomonadales > SZUA-38 > JBCCZC01. Next base: position 96 of record JBCCZC010000176.1, read on the forward strand.
CGCGGCAAGCTGACCGTCCTCGAGCGCGTCGATGTCGACGATCACCTGGCGGGTCGTACTTTCCCGCCAGTGGGCCAGTAGCCGCACGTGGAAGTCCTTCAGGTTCTTGAAGTGCCAGTAGAAGCTACCCCGCGATACGCCCTTGGCGGTCGCCAGGACGTCTGCCTTCAGCGCCCCGTGCCCGTGCTCGGCCAGCATCGTGAGGCCGAAGTCCAGCCAGTCGGTCGGCGTCAGCCGTTCACTCATGGGCTAGACCATACAGCAGTGTATTGACATTGCCCAGCCGTGCTCGCATGATAACCATACACAACTGTATGGTGAGTGCCATGGAATTTGGACTTCTAATTGCTGCCGGCTGCCTCGGCATCTTCATCGCGACCATCCACGGCTACCTCGGTCAGACCCTGCTGCTTAATCAGACGTCTCTGCGAACCGAGACCGCGAACCGCATGCTGTTTGCCGTTTTTCACCTGTCAACGTTGTACTGGCTGGCCGGGGGCATGCTGCTGCTATGGCTCGCCTTCGCCGACGACGCCCGGCTGTCGCAATGGGGCGGTGGCCTTGTCGCCGCCACCTACCTTGCCGCTGCCGCGGCCAACTGCTGGGCTTCACGGGGCAGGCACTTCGGCTGGATGCTGCTGACCGGCACGGCCGTGCTCACACTGGTGGCCATCTGGTAGCGTGTTGTCCTCCGGCGCGTAGCGCTGGCGCTCCGCAGCCGCCGCCCGTTTCGATCGCGAGGGCATCGAGCAGGAAGAGAATCGCGATCCCGGTGGGTCGACAGACCCGGGTAGTCACTCACTCATACGCCGAAGACATTTCCCGGACTAGACTTCCCGCCCGATTTCAAAGGGTTCCGCCTGTCAGGAGATGAGATGCGTCGACTCACCGTGCTGCTTGTCCTTTTCGCGTGGCTGCCTGCCGCAATGACGACACCTGTCACGAGCCCGGCAACCGATTCGGGTCGTTCCACGGTCTACGCGCCGCGTGGCGCCGTGGCTACCAGCCAGCCGCTCGCGACGGGGGCGGCGCTTCAGGTGCTGCAGAACGGCGGGAATGCCATCGACGCCGCCGTGGTCGCCGCGGCCGTTCTCAATGTCACCGAGCCGCATATGACGGGCATGGGCGGCGACATGTTCGCCATCCTGTGGTCCGCCAGGGAGCAGCGCCTTGTCGGCCTCGACGCGAGCGGCAAGTCGGGTTCCAAGGTGGACGCCGACGCGCTGGTCGCCGCGGGCGAGGACGATGTGCCGGGAACCGGCGCACGTGCCGTCACGGTCCCGGGGGCGCTGTCCGGCTGGACGGCACTCCTCGAGCGCCACGGGACGCTGAGCCTGGCCGAGGCCCTGGCGCCGGCGATCCGCATCGCCGAAGAGGGCTTCCCGGTGACGCCGATCATCGCCCAGGACTGGGCGGGCACGGTGGACGGGCTACGGGGCAACGCAGGCGCCGCAGCGACGTTTCTCATCGATGGCGAGGCACCCAGGGCGGGGCAGTGGTTCCGGAATCCGGACCTGGCCCGGACGTTCCGGACGGTCGCCGAAGCCGGGCCCGACGCGTTCTACGGCGGCGAGCTCGGCCAGCGAATCATTGCCGGTCTCGATGAGCTGGGCGGCTACCTCACGCTCGACGATCTGAAGAATCATGAACATCGCTGGGTCGATCCGATCAGCGTGACCTACAAGGGCTACACGCTCCACGAGCTGCCGCCCGCAGGGCAGGGCATCGCGGCCCTGCAGATGCTCAAGATGCTGGAGGGGTTCGATCTCAAGGCCATGGGCCACAATTCAGCGGACTATCTACATACGCTGATCGAAGCCAAGAAGCTCGCCCACGCGGACCTGGCGCGCTACGTGGCGGACCCGGACCACATGGACGTCCAGCCGGCCGCTATGCTGGACCGCGCCTACCTGCGTGGCCGCGGCGAGCTGATCGATGGGGCCGTTGCCGCAGACCGTCCGGATCCGGGCGAGCTCGCCACGCATTCCGACACCATCTACCTCAGCGTCGCTGATGCCGAGGGCAACATGGTCTCGTTCATCAACTCGATCTACAGCTATTTCGGATCCCGGGTCGTGGTGCCCGGCACCGGGCTTGTCCTGCAGAATCGCGGTGCGGGCTTCACCCTCGAAGCCGGTCATCCCAATAGGCTGGCACCCAACAAGCGCCCGCTGCACACGATCATTCCGGCCTTTGTCACCCGCGACGGCCAGCCGTGGCTCGCCTACGGCGTCATGGGCGGATCGATGCAGCCGCAGGGGCACGTGCAGGTGCTGCTCAACCTGGTCGAGTTCGGCATGGACCTGCAGGAGTCGATCGACGCCGCTCGTTTCCGCCACCTGAGCGGCTTGCGGGTCGCGATCGAGAACCTCGATCCGGCCGTGGCGGCCGCGCTGGAGGCGCGGGGGCACGAACTCGCCGATCCCGAGCCGATCGCGTTCGGCGGCGGACAGGCCGTGCTGCGTCTGGAGCGCGGCTGGGCGGCCGGCTCCGACCCGCGCAAGGACGGCATGGCGGCCGGCCACTAGCCCGAGTATTGCGTCAGTTGCCGGACTTCTCGCTGTCTCTGGCGAGTGCAGCTTGTTCGATCGGCCGAAATCCCTAGCGCCGCCATCGTCGCGAGTGCGGTTTTCGCGCAGCGAAAGAAGCGCTTGTGACAGGGGCGATCAGCGCGTGGTGGCTAGGGGTTGAGGTTGATCGTGCGAGATGCGCCGTCAGAGGCAGCGAGAAACCGGCAGCGTCACATCGTGTAAGTGTCTAATATATCCGATTCGCAGCGTAAGCATCTGATCCAAAGATTAAATTCCAAAGGTCTTGCGAGACTGATGCAATATTCGGGGTAACGCTGGCAATTCGTCATTCGCCAGGCCCCCTGGATTTGTCGGGCGGTGCAGCTGCCGAGCCGGGATCGCGGCGTCTCGCCGCGTCGTTGCCAGGCCCGGCGAGGACTCAGACCACCGACTTCATGGCGATCAGATCGATCCCGTAGGCCACGTCCTGGGCCTTGTCCGAGACGTTGGACATGGCGCGAAGTGCGCGCTGCAGCTGGGTCTTTTGCGACAGCTCCAGGTCGGACTTGAAGATCCTGCGGGTCATCTTCCATTCCATCTTGTCGATCCTGGACTCCGCGAGATAGATGGCTTCGAGCTGCTCGCGGATGCGCTTGATCTTGCCCTTGGGCTTGAAATAGACCGTCAGCGCATCGTGCACCATCCGCGCGGCCTCCAGGCTGAGGTCCATCATTGCGACGAAGCCGTCGCGGTACTCCGCCGGCACGTCCGGAATCTGGGTCGCGAAGAACTCCCAGACGTCCTCGCACTTGTTGGCAACGTCGTCCACTGACTGGATCAGCCGGAACAGGTCCTCCCGGATCTGGGGCAGGTAGGCCCCTTCGTAAAGGGCGTTGCGGATCTCGCGGCGGAGCTCATCCGCCTCGGTCTCCAGCCGGCCAACCGTGTCGTGGTAGCCCTTCGCTGCGTCCGTCTCAGCCCGGACCCAGTGGCAGGTGGCCGCCGTCGCCGCCTCGGCGCACGCCAGCATCTTGTCCGCGTGCGCAAGGCAGAGCCTGACGACGGGTTTTTCCTTCTTGAAGATGATCATGATCTATCCTCGCTTCTGCCCGCTCGCGCCGCCCCGCCGCCCCGTTGTCGCATCACCCGCATCCTTATCTCCATTCCATCATCTCCGGTCCCGCACGCGATGATTCAGATCACCCCTCGCCACCGGATCGCCGCCAGCGATCGATAGACGAGTGCGGCGAAGATCGCGGCCGCGGTCGGCGCCAGGATCCAGCCGCTGACGATCGTGACGACCTTTCGGCGACTGACCGCAGCGGCTCCACCGGTAAGCCCCACGCCGACAACAGCGCCGACGATGGCCTGGGATGTCGATACCGGGATGCCGAGAGCCGAGAACAGGTGCACCCCGGCCGCAGCCGAGATCTGGGCCGCGAACGCGCCGGTCAGATCGAGCTGGGTGATGTCCCGGCCCACCGTCATCGTGACCCGTTCCCCGAAGGTCAGCGCCCCCGTGGCCATGGCCACGCCGCCGAGGAGCGCCAGCCAGATGCCGTGATCCGGAAACTTGTTGAGCAGCGGGCCGATGGCGTTGCCGACGTCGTTGGCTCCCAGGGAGAAGGACACGTAGCAGATCGAGATGATCACGAGTACCGACAGCACGTTCGCCCAGACCAGGCCCTTCGCGTTGCGCAGGGCGACGCAGAGCAGGCTGTATACGGTGAATGCCAGGACGGCTGTCAGCAGGGGGCTGATCATCCAGGCGCCGACGATCTTTCCGAGCACAGCGAGCTTGAAGTACCCCGCCTGCATGCCGACGATGCCCAGACCGGAACCGGCGACCCCGCCCACGATCGCCTGGGATGTCGAGACCGGAACCCGGAAGAAGGTCGCGAGCGTCACGAAGAAGCCGGCTGACAGGAGCGCGACCAGGATGCCGAGATCCGGCAGGCGATCTTCGGGGAAGTACGCCTGTTTCAGTTCCGGTGGGGCCGGTTCCTGGTTCTCGATCTCATAGGCCTCTTCCGAGGTAATGACGATGCCCTTGCCCACCGTCTTCATGACGTGGTGCCCGTGGATCATGCCGCCGAGGGTGACGAAGACGCCCATGAGGATGGCCGCCTTGCGATAGGAGATGACGCCCGAGCCCACGGCGGTGCCAACACAGTTGGCCGCATCGTTGGCGCCGATGTTCCAACCGACGTAGAAGCCGGCCAGGGGCAGGATGATGAGGAGCAGGAGTTCCACGGAGCAGTCTCACGTACGCAGCCCGACTCTTCCACCATCGATCCAGCCGAGCCTTGATCCTGCGCAAGTCAGATGGACGTCACTGCCCGAATTCAGGGCAGGAGCCCCGGCCGAGGCTTCCGATCAGGTGTTGATGAGCAGCTCGAGCTGACGCGCGGCGGCATCCGCTGATCGTCCGACCGCATTGACGGCGGCCAGCGCGTCGTAAAGGCGACCGGCCGTGACGGGGTCCAGCGACGACTCCTTCGCTCGCAGGGATCGCCGCGCCTGCCAGAAGCGATCATCGGCGTTGACCTCCAGCGTCTCGAGTCGTGTGATCATGCCGAGCGCGAGGTCGAGTTCGCTACCGCGAAATCCGGCGGTGAAGAGATCGCCCAGCTCATCGATGCTTTCCTTGAGCTGAGCGACCACGGCGAGGTTTGCTTCCACGACGCTTCGAAGCTCACTCGCGATCGGTGCGAGGTCGTCCACCGGGCGCAGCGCCAGTTGACGGGCGGCCTCGCGCGCCCGCAAAGCGACGTCGAGCTGGTCGTCGATGAGCACGCGCAGTGCCGGGCGGGAGATCGGCAGGAAGACCCGGCGGGTCACATGTTGACGCAGCTCGCTTCGGAGCTCGCGCGCGGCCGCCACCGCGGCGTCCATCTCCGCGAGAAGCGTCTCGCGCGCCTCGTCGTCCTTGAGATCGAGAAGCTTCAGGAGCAGATGGGCGCAGGCCGCGCACCGCTCGACGTGTAGCTCGATGGCCGGTACGGGCGACCTGGCGAAGCCGGTGAGTAACTCTTTCATCCACGAACCTCCGGAGCGGGTCAGCCGTACCGACCCTCGATGTAGTTCTCGGTGCGCTCGTCCTGGGGCGTCACGAACATCGTTTCGGTGTCGCTGTGTTCGATCACCTCGCCCAGGAGCATGAAGATACACTCGTCGCTGGCGCGACGCGCCTGCGCCATGTTGTGCGTCACGATCAGGATGGAGTATTCGCCGCGAAGCTGCCAGAGCAATTCCTCGACCGCCTCGGTGCCCTTCGGGTCCAGGGCGGAGCAGGGCTCGTCCATGAGCAGGACGCGCGGCTTGACCGGTAGCAGGCGGGCGATGCAGAGCTTCTGCTGCTCCTCGAGCGACAGGCCCGTCGCCTTCTCGTGGAGTCGATCCTTGACCTGATCCCAGAGCAGGACCTGGCGCAGCGCACTCTCGACCACGTCATCCTGTTCGCTCTTCGATGCCTTGCTCGAGAAGCCGTGCACGTCATAGCCGAAGAGCACGTTGTCCCGAATGGAGATCGGCAGCGGGTTGGGGCGCTGGAAGACCATCCCAACCTGCTTGCGCACCTGCACCAGCTCGACGTCGTCGGCGTAGATGTTCTGGCCGTAGACGTTGATCTCGCCGGTGATGCGCACGTAGCCGAGGCGCTCGTTGATCCGGTTGACGCTGCGCAGGTAGGTGCTCTTGCCGCAACCCGAGGGGCCGATCATGGCCGTGATGATGCCCGGCTTGATCTCGAGATTGACGTCGAAGAGCGCCTGGAAGGTCCCGTACCAGAGGTTCAGGTCCTTCGTCGAAATCGCCGCATCGGTTTGCATGTCGGTCGCCGGGTTAGCCAAACCGTCCCTCCACGTACTCTCGGGTTCTCGGGTCGCTCACCTCGCCCGTGAAGAAGTCTTCGGTCGTGCCCACCTCCACGCAGCTGCCGTCCAGGAAGAAGGCGGTTCGATCCGCCAGCCGCCGGGCCTGCTGCACGAGGTTGGTGACCATGATGATCGTCATTTCCTGCTTCAGCTCCTTGAGCACGTCCTCGATCTTCATCGTCGTCACGGGGTCGACCGCGATCGAAAACTCGTCGAGCATGAGGAGCTCCGGCTCCTGCGAGAGCGCCCGGGCAATGGTCAGGCGCTGCTGCTGCCCGCCCGAGAGCAGGCTGCCCAGGGAATCGAGGCGATCCTTCACCTCGTCCCAGAGCGCCGCGCGCTCCAGGCAGCGCTGCACGATCTCGTCGAGCTTCGCCTTGGACTTCGTGCCCGCAAGCCGCGGCGCGAGCGCAACGTTGTCGTAGATCGTCATCGGCAGGCCGACCGGCAGCGGGAACACGACGCCGATGCGTCGCCTGAGCTCGTAGACGTTGGCCCAGCGCCGGATGTTCTCGCCATCGAAGGTGATCTCACCATCCGCGTGCATGTTCGTGTTGAACATGTCCATGCGGTTGATGCACTTCAGAAACGAGGTCTTGCCTGCACCTGCGGGCCCGATGATGCCGAAGATCTCGTTTCGGCGGACATCGAGATTGACGCCCTCGAGGACCGTCGTGGCTCCGTAGCGGATACGGAGATCACGAACCGTCAGCTTTGCCTCCGCGGCGGCCGCCTCCGGGGCGGCTTCGCTTTGCTGCGCCTCTACCATTTCTTCTTGCTCCTCAGGTAGACGCGCAGCGCGATCGAGATGCTGTTGAGCACCAGCACGAGGGAGATGAGCACCAGGGCGACGCCGAAGGGCAGCGCCTCCGGCATATCAGGAACCTGGGTCGAAACGACGAACAGGTGCAGCGACAGGGCCATGGTCTGGTCGAAGACGCTCTGGGGCAGCAGCGGCAGGAAGAAGGCCGCGCCCGTGAACATGATCGGGGCGGTCTCGCCCGAGGTCCGCGAGACCTCCAGGATCACCCCCGTGAGGATGCCGCTGATCGCGTTGGGCAGAACCACGCGTCGAATCGTCTGCCAGCGCGTGGCGCCCATGTTCCAGCACGCCTCGCGGAAGGCGTACGGTACGGCCTCCAGCGATTCCTTCGTCGCCACGATCACGATCGGAAGCGTCATGATCGCGAGCGTCAGGCTCGCGGCGAGGATGCTGGTGCCGAAGCCGAAGAACAGGACGAACGCGCCGACGCCGAAGAGCGCGTGCACGATCGACGGCACGCCGGCCAGGTTGATGATCGCGAGATTGATGACCCGCGTGAGCCAGTTCTCCGGCGCATATTCGCTCAGGTAGATGGCGGCGGCGACACCCAGCGGCACGGAGATCAGCAGGGCGACGAGCACCAGCCAGATCGTGCCGAGCAGGGCCGGAAAGATCCCGCCCGCGGTCATGCCATTGGTGGGGTTCGTGAACAGGAACTCCATCGAGATCACGCCACCGCCCTTGTAGACCAGCATGGTGAGGATGATCAGCACCGGGATGATGAGCATCAGCGTCATCAGGCCGAAGCCCGCCTTGACGGCGGTCTGGATCCGGTCGTTCTTCTTGTTCAGGCTCGTCGGTTCAAACATGGAGTCAGCCCTTGCGCACGCCGCGCACGATCAGGTCGGCCGTGAGGTTGATGATGAAGGTGATGAGGAACAGGAAGATCCCGATGGTGAAGAGCGCCTGGTAGTGCTCCGAACCGTTCGCGGTCTCGCCGAGCTCCGCGGCGATCGTCGCGGTCAGCGCGCGCACCGAATCGAAGACGCTGGTCGGCACGTTGATCGCGTGGCCGGTCGCCATCAGGACCGCCATCGTTTCGCCGAAGCCCCGGCCGACACCCAGCAACACCGCACCCAGCAGGCCGTTCTTCGCCGCCGGCAGCACGACCTTGAAGATCATCTGCCAGCGCGTCGCGCCCATGGCCTCCGCCGCCTCGCGGTACCGGTCCGGTACCGCCTTCAGGGCGTCCTCGGCGATCGAGGTCATGATCGGTGCGGCCATGAGTCCGAGGATGATGCCGGCGTTCAGCACCGTCAGTCCGATCGGCACGTTGAAGAGCTTGATGATCAGCGGATTCATGATCGTCAGGCCGATGAAGCCCCAGACGACCGAGGGAATCGCTGCCAGGAGTTCGACGAGGATCTTCAGCGCCTCACGGGTCTTTCCGGTAGCGAACTCGGCGATGTAGATCGCCGCGCCGAGCGAGAACGGGATGGCCACCAGCATCGCCAGCCCGGTCACGCTTGCCGTGCCCGCTACCAGCGCGAGGATCCCGTAGGTCGGATTCGACTCCGAGGTCGGACGCCAGGCGGTCGATCCGAAGAACTCGCTGAAATCCAGGGTGTTTACGATGAATCCCAGACCTTCCTTCGTGATGAAGATGAAGATCCCGATGATGAACACGATGGCGGAGATGCCACCGATGAACACCACCGTCTCGACCAGCTTGTCGATGTACCAGTCGCGATTGCGCTGGCCGATACTGGGCTGACTCATGGGCCCTATGCCTTCTCTTCGCCGATGATGTCCATGAGGTCGTGGAGCTTGGCGGCGATCTCCCGATAGGCCTCGTCCAGGCCGGCCCCGTTCGGTCTCGAGACCGGCCACTCGAGACCGGCGGTATGGAACGGGAGCTCGTCGAAGTAGTCCGCGAGTTTTCCTTCGAGACTGATCACCAGCGGGCTTCCGTCCTGCGCCAGGTCCGGCAGGGTGCTGCGCTCGATCGAGGCCAGGTCCGATCCGTGGTCGCTCAGGAAGGCCTCCAGACCTTCGTGGACGTCGCCGACCCTGCGTCCCGCCGAGGTGGCATCGCACCAGTCCCCGAAGGTTCGCTGGGCAATCGCGGCGGCCATCGGCGCGAGGCAGCGCTGGTCCTGATCGACGAACAGGATCCGGGTCTTCTTCACCGCTTTCGTCTCACCGGTCGCGGCGAAAATCGTCTGCTCGCTCAGGTTCTTCGCCTGGTCGGCAATCCGCTTGAGCATGTTGAAGATGACGAACAGCGACATGATCTCGCGGTTGTCCTTGCTGCCGATGTCCGAGAAGAGGTGCTCGTAGACGTCGTCGAGGGTGTGCTCCAGGTGCGCGTGCATCTGTCCCGTGGCCCGGGCCAGCGCGTCGTCTTCCGTGACGAACGCGTTCAGCGACTGATTGAACATCCGGCTGGCCTCGTCGACCAGACTGCGCAGTTCCCGCTGGACGATGCCCGTGGGCGGCCCGCTGAGGCGCCGCACGCAGCGAGCGATCGTTACCAGGTAGTCACCGACCCGCTCGAGCTGGATATTCACGCGGATACTCGACGCCACGAGCCTGAGCAGCCCGCCCGTCGGAATATGGCGCGCGATGAACGCGTAGCAGAGCTCGTCGATCTCCCGCATCTGGCGATTGATGACCGCGTCCTTGATCGTGACGCGATTGGCCAGGGGGTGATCACACGCGAAGAGCGCGGTCGCGCAGTCGTCGAGCTGCACGGTCACCATGTTGCCCATGTCGCGGATGCTGGACCGGAGACGGTCCAGGTCCGCCTCGAGGCGCCGCTGATAGTGGCTCATTTCAGATCCTGTCGTGTTGCAGTGGGTTCCGGCCAGACGCCTGCGATCAGCCGCAGCTTGCGTCGGTCGCGGGCGCGTAGCCCTTTTCAAGAATGATGCACTGGCCGACGTCGCTCATGATCCAGTCGAGGTAGTTCTTGACCTCACCTGCGGGCTCGCCGTTCGTGTACATGAAGAGCGGGCGGGCGATCGGATAGCTGCCGTCGCTCGCGGTCGCCACCGACGGAGAGACGCAGTCGCCGTCGCCGACGCAGGCCAGCTTCACGTGCTCGTTCGCGTACGCGAGACCGCTGTAACCGATCGCGCAGGGGGTGTTCTCGACGATGTCGACGACATCCTTCGAGCCGTGCATGTCACGGGTTCCGAGGCGGAATTCGCGCTCCGTGCCCAGCACGGCCTCGCGGAAGTAGGCGTAGGTGCCGGAGTTGTTCTGGCGGCTCACCACGACGATTTCCTGACCCTGGCAGCCGGGGACTTCGACGCCGAAGTCGGTCCATTTCGTGGCGGTGCCGTTCTCGCCGTAGACCTCGACCAGCTGGTCGATGGTCACCTGGTCCATGGGGTTATCCGGATGCAGGAAGACCGCCAGCGCGTCGTAGCCGACGATGTGCTGCTGGGGATTCTGACCGCCGGACTGGGCCAGGTCGATCTCCTTCTGCTTCATCGCGCGGCTGGCGTTCGCGATATCCACCGTGCCGTTGATCAGAGCCGCGATCCCGGTCCCGGAGCCGCCGCCGGAGACGGCAACGACGACGTTGGCGTTCACCGTCTGGTAGCCTTCGGCCCAGGCCTGGGCCACGTTGACCAGGGTATCCGAACCCTTGTTCTGGATGACCGTGCGTTGGTCGCCGCCGCCACAGGCAGCCGTCAGGGCACTGGCAATCGCCAGCACCGGAA
>JBCCZC010000177.1:0-10955 GCA_039188505.1 Pseudomonadota bacterium
CCGGACGGCAATCCGTTCTGGACGATCAGCGGCGATGTGGTCATCGATGGCAGCTCGATCACCGCCAGCATGCTCTACCCCGCCCAGGCGACGAAGTTCGGCGCGGAGTTCGACCCGGCGGAACTCGTGCTCGGTGACTGGGGCACGCTCACGCTGGAGTACATCGGCTGCGACGCGATCACGCTCGGCTACGAATCGGTCCTGGAGGGCTTCGGCTCCGGCGGCTATGAATACGTGCGGCTCACGGCCCTGGACGGGACGGACTGCAGCTTCTGACGGTGCCGATCGCACCTTCGACAAACGGGTCTGCCATGGAAGAACCGAGCGGCCCGAAACCGCGGCTGCCCTACGTGTCAGGCGACCCCATTCAGGAAACCTATCGGATTGATAAAAACAAACAAACGTCGCTTATGAACCGTTTCTGACACCTGCCGGTACCTACGGGGTGATTCCAGCACGATCCGGCCCTTGCGCGGGATCGACACCCAGCCCTGAAGGAGGCAAGCAGTGAAGAACGTCAAGTTGTCCAAGGCCATCAAGCAGGCCATCGTCGGTGCCGCTCTGGCCACCGCCCTCGCCGCCCCGGCGATCGCTGAGGAAGTCCGCGTCCGCGTGACCATCGAGAATCTCGCTCCCCAGGCGGGAACCTTCCAGACGCCGTTCTGGGTGGGATTCCACGACGCGACCTTCGATACCTACAACGGCAATACGCCGGCGTCGGCGTGGCCGATTCAGGGTTCGGACGCCATGGAGCGCATCTGCGAAGACGGTACCACCGGCCCGATCTCTGAGGATTTCGCCACGCTGGTGCCCGGCGGCGTCGACGCGACGATCCCCGGTCCCAGCGGTCCGATCGCACCGGGCGAGAAGGCCAGCGCAGATTTCGTCCTCGACGGCAGCAACCCGGCGCACCGTTTCTTCTCCTACGCGTCGATGATCATCCCGAGCAACGACTTCTGCATCTCGAACGGCAATCCGAGCCGCCACGCAGTGTTCGACGATGCGGGGAACTTCATCGGCGAGGACTTCTTCGTCAGCGGCACGGAGACACTCGACGCGGGCACGGAGGTGAACGATGAGATCCCAGCCAATACCGCGTTCTTCGGCCAGGCGGCCCCGAATACCGGGGTCGACGAGAACGGCGTGATCCGGACCCTCGGGGGCGAAGGGGGCTTCTTCCCGCCCGGATCCGGGGGGATCCTCGACGACGCCATGTTCGCCGGCGCGAACTTCTCCGTGCCCGGCTATCCGCTGGTCAAGATCAGCTTCGACCCGCTGCCGCTGCTCCTGGCCACCGACTTCGCGGCCGAACTGTCGGGCGACCAGGAAGTCCCGCCGGTGTCGACGCCGTCCAACGGTGAGGCCACCCTGATCGTCGTCGAAGACGGCGAGCGGATCGACTACAGCATCGACCTGCGCGCCAACCAGAGCAACGGTGCGCCGCTGAGCCGGATCACCATGGCCCACCTCCACCTGGCTCCCGCAGGCGAGAACGGACCGGTGGTCGTGAACCTCCTGCCCAACGTCACCGGCACGTTGATTCCGCTGTCGAACATCGCCAACTCGATCAGCGCCGACGACCTCGTCGGACCGCTGGCCGGCCAACGGCTGCTGGCGCTGATTGACGCCATGGCCGCCGGCGAGGTCTACATCAACATCCACACGACGCGAGTGCCGTCGGGCGAGATCCGCGGACAGATCGGCGTACTGGAGTAATTCACGAACCGGGACAGGGAGCCGCCGCATCGGCGGTGGCTCTCGGCCCCCTCACGCTGCTGGACCCGGGTAGCTCGCGCCCAGCCAAGCCGTGACATGGCGGTCGCTCAGAGTCGTCCGTCTCCTGTTCCTGCCTGGACCAGGGCCCGCAGCTCAGCCTCGAACGCGAAGGGATCGGGATGGAGCTGCTTGCTGTAAAGCCAATTCTGTCGCTTGCCGATGTCGACCAGGCCCGATTTGGCGAAGCGCGATTTCTCCCGCACACGAACGGTGATGCCAAGGTACAAAGCGATACGCCACTGGAGCAGCCGGTCGGCGGCGCGAGTGTCCGCGGAGTCGAGCAGGCAGAACAGCGCGTTGTCATGGGTTCGGACGAGCCAGGTGCGCTGCTTGCGGGTGCGGAACAGCTCCAGGGTCCGATCCACGGTGACGTCGTACTTGCCAACCAGGTAGCTTTCGATTTCATCCTCGTCGAAGAGCCGGAAATCGGCGGGAACCACGGAGCGCGGCGCATCGGCCTCCGCTTCGATCGGCACGGCTTCCATCGCCTCCATTTCCGCTTCAGCCCGGGCCTCGGACAGCATCCGGTGGATCTCGAGGGACAAGCGCTTCAGATGGTCTTCGATGTCGTGTTCCGACTCCCCCGAAAGCGCATTGCCACCCGCGGGATGAAGCTGGATCTCGGACAGCCACTCGACGACTTCCCAGGCGCAGGGCCTGACGATCACCGGCAGGATGGCAACGCGCCCCTCCGCCCTGAGCTCCAGCAGCTGCGGCACCTCTTCGGTGACGATGAACTCCGAGCAGAGGAAATCCGGTGAGACGAGAAGCACGGCGATCCTGCAGTTCTCGATCGCCATCTCGATGTGGTTACGCCAGTCCTCGCTCGGACGGATCTCGCCATCGTCCCAGGTGCCGTACTCGACGAGCCCCTGGATCTGCATACAGCGCATGAACGTGGCCACGCGGTCCTTCCACTGGCGATCCTTGTGGCTGTAGCTGATGAAGACGTCCATCAGCCCAAGTCACCCGCCACGGCGCGGAGAATGCTCTGCATGCTGATGCCCTCGTTCGCGCCATAAAGCCCCGGCTTGTTGTTGAGTCTCTGGATGGACTCGCCGCCGAGATGGTGGAGCGCGATCAGGAACCAGTTCGCGTTGAAGACGGGACTGCCCGAACTGCCGCCCTCCGTCGGCGCCCGGTAGTGCACCTTGGGGGCCTGATGATCAAGCAGCAGATTGTCGTGCAACGAGAATGAGAGCCCCGCCCCCCGCGGATGCCCGATGACATAGACTCGCGCCCGCTTGCCCTCGCCGACCGCGGGGAGGTTCTTCGCGATTCGGAACGGCCTGTCGAATGCAGTCGTTTGCTCCAGCGTCAGGATCGAGCAGTCGAGCGCGTTCCGGTTGGATGTGAAGATCATTTCACCCAGGGAAAACGCCTTGCCCGCATCAGGTCCCGCCTGAAAAACGACGGTGGCGTCCTCGGGGGCGAGCGCCGCAGGCGATGCCTGCTGCTCCGCGGGGTCATCGCTCACCACATGCGCATTGGTCATGAAAACCCAGTCATCGGTGATGCGCTCATGGACGTCCGATCCCTTGACCAGAAATCCGGTGCCGATCCCGTCCCCGACCGGGTTGTAGATCTTGGCGACGGCCGTGGCTCGATCGAGCCCGGTCACGTACCACTTGTAGGTCTTGTAGCGGTCCTTCCCGAGGACTCGCTCGAACTCGCCGTCATCCGCCAGCTCGTGAGCCTGTTTCACCGTCCGGGTGGGATCGTGGATCGCAACCACCCCACCGTCCTTGTCGAGCAGCGCCGAACGCAGGAGCTGAAGCACTCTTGCCTGCTGAGGGTCTTCCGGGTCCAGCTTCCAGACTTCCTCGAATTGCCGCAGCGTGCTGGCGTATTCGAACGCGTCGGCGCCCTCCGCGCCGGCATACTGAGTTGCCCAGGCCAGCGCCTCCGGATAGTTGCCGAGAGCGAGGCAGGCTTCCGCCGCCGTGGCGAAATCCCATATCGTCGGCGTTTTCATGGCAACGATGCGCTTGAGGATCCTCCTGGCGTCGCCCGTGACGTCCCTGTTCGAGACGATTCCGGTCCCGTCGCGGTCCGCGCGCTTGACCAGCGCCGCAGTGTTGATGCCATGCCAGAGGTTCTTTTCGTCCGACTCGTACGGCCCGGCGTAGGCATTGATCGCCTGATCGAGCGCTGACCGGAAGTCCTCGGCAGGTTTCGCATTCGAGTCGGCCTTGGCGGCGTTCATGTAGAACTGCTTGTGAACCCGTCCCACCAGCCCCTCGGCCTCGTACCGCTCGGACATGATGCCGTGGTCTCGGCACTCGGCTACGAGGGGTTCGAGAACGGCAAGCGCCGCTGCAAGCTGACCGCTGTCGATCAGTGCCTGCGCGTAGCGTCGCCGGATACTCGCCTTGGCCTCTCGCGTCGTCGCGCTGCCCGCATCCGCGATCGCCCCGTTGCGCATGATCAGGACGTCACCCACCGTCACCATCAGGTCGAAGTAGCGTTTCCGCTGAAGCGTCGAGAGGATGCCTTTCTGGGTCGCAAGCGGATACGGCTCGCCGTCGCCATAGTGGTATTGAACCAGGTCTTCGCACAGGCTTTTCGCCTTATCCCGGTCGAACCGATCGACGGCGCTGGCAAGCTCGCTCAGAAACGTCGCGGGAAAACGAACCGCGTTCTTGCGCAACCTCTCGGCGTACCGCAGCGAGAGCTGCTCCAGCCGGTCGAAGTCGCCCGCGGCAGCGGCGGATCTGACCTGCTCGATAATCGGGGCGTGATCTACCTCGTTGTTCTCCCCGTTTCGCGTTGCCGCCGACGCCTGATCGATGGCGCCGGCATCGCCGCGGCGAATCGCCTGGATCAACCGGTCGAGCGGATCCTCATCGTTGGCGACCATGGCGGCTCACAGTTCCAGCATGTTGATCAGGTGTTCGCACAGCACTTCCTGGCCAAAGTATTTCCAGCTGCTGTGGCGCCAGGTTCCGCTGTTCTTCACCTTCTCGTCGATGATGACCTTGGTTCGTTCCCGCTGATAGTCGTTGGCAAGCCTCGCGTCGAACGCCACCGGATCGAGGCGATCGTAGACATTGACCCAGCCGCCTCCGAGCTTTTCGGCAGGGAACGCATCACGACGATCGTAGCCGGCGAAGTTGTCGTGTACCTCGCTGATGCCGAGCGGGCTGCCAACGGTCATATAGGCCGTTACGGGAACGCAGGCATCAACGTGTTTCAGGCAGTCGTAGGATATGACGGTCCCCATGCTGTGACCGACCACCACGTGGGCGCCGTCGTTGCCTGCCGCATCTGCCGCGAGCTGGTTGATGAACAGCTCGCGGATATGATCCCGCACCAGGACCTCGTTGCCGCTGGTCGCGTGCTTCCACGGTTTGTTGAACAGGTAGTAATAGACGTCCTTCAGCAGCCGCTTCATGGCGCGGCGCTTGATGAACCAGGGCAAGGGCACCGCCTCGAAGGGAATCGGCGACTGCTCCTCGGAAGAGGGCTCCATAGGAATCTCGGCGACATACTCATCGTTTCCCGGCGATTCCACGTCGAAACGGAGCCTTTGGCGCAACGAGTCTACAAATGCTCGCTCTTTTCTGGGCACATCGTCGATCCACGAGAGATCATCGTCTTCGGAAACCGTGCCAACATCTCCTGAATCACTTTCGAAGGAACTCGCATCTGCTTCCGGTTCCGGATACATCACATCAGCCCAATAGACCATGGAACATGAAACGTCGTTGGCATCGAGGTCAAGGCCACCAGCGCTCAGGTAGTACTTCCAATTATCGAGCAGCTGGTCCTTTGGCGGTTTGTTAGCGATCCCATGGACAAACGTCACGTGCGGCATAGTGGATTCCCTTCTTTCCGATTGATGGCGCAACCCCGGGCCAATCCGGCACCGGCATTCGATGCTTGATGGTAAACCGATACTATAGCCACAGTGTTGCGAACTGACGCCTGCACCTCCGCGTCGACGCATCAATGGCCTTTGCAAACCGGCCGCAAATAGACCGATCTCGTTTTCGTGCACGGACCGACTACGGAGAAACGAATGCCCGATCTGCCACCGAGTGTCATCGACGACCCGGAGTATCAATCCGTCCACAAGCGGCGCGAGAAGGCCGCTACGGATGCGCGCGCCGCGCAACAGAAGTTCTTCCGTTTCACCGGGGCATTCGTTGTTGCGACCGCGGTTGCGGCGATATGCAGCGGTCTGATCCTCTATGGAATCGACGTGCCACCAGATTCCGCCGATCCGGTGCTTGGCTCCATGGCCAGCGAACTGAGCCGTCAGTGGCTGCTCTTTCTGACTGCTGTGTCTCTCGCCATCGCCGCATTCTGCAGTCACCTGCTCGGCGTCTCGAAGTTTGGCAATCGCCACCGCGAAAACCGCCTGGAGGCCGAGATACTCCGCTTCGAGCGCGAGCGAGTTGCGCTCAAAGTGGCTCACCGGATCGATCCTGAGGCGTTCAAAAGCGCAGGCGAGAGCTTTCGCGCCTTCGTCGAGCGCCAGGAGAAATACCTGAGCGACGCGGCGCAGAAGAATCGAAAGTCTGCCTATTCCGCGACCGTCGTCGCCGCCGTATTGGCGGCACTGGCGGCCGCTGCCGGGGCGTTGGGCTCGCTGGAGAACAAGGTGATCCTCGCAGCGATCGCATTCCTGGGCGTCTGCACACCGGCGTTGGGCGCCGCAGTGGAGTCATGGTCCCAGGCGACGGGCGATACGCAGCGGGCCGATCTTCACGAACAGAGCTGGAAAGATCTCGTTGCCGTACGCAGCGAGGAAGCGGATCTCAACAATGCGATCGAGCATCAGGATCTCGATGCGGCGCTCGCATACGCCGAGAAAGTATTCGCCGTGCTGGCAGCAGACGTTCAAGAATTCGTCAGGCTTCGCGAGTCGGCGAATGATACCTAGCGAACGGCACCGCGACCCAGCTGCTGCGGGAGCTCGAGCACGGAACTAGCTGTAATGCCAGGACAAGGGGGTGGATGGCATGCCGCAAAACTACGATCGCTTCAGATGGCCCGATGCGGGACATGCGCTGGGGCTCGAAGAACTCGTCGAGTTTTTCCGCTTCCGCTATGCCGACGTCGACCTCGATCCCGTGCTGGCGAAACTCTGGTGTGCGTTCATCCATGAGCTTCTGAAGCTGCTCGGTGAAAAGGATAAGCCTGCGCGTGTCGCGGCGCTCTTCGGCCCCTTGAATCGACTCATCCGCGCAAGCGCTCCACGGAAATTCCGCGCCCCCGGAAGACATGTTTTCATTTCCCATCGACAAGGCGACATCGGTCTCGCGAAGCGAGCGGCGTGCCTCGCCAAGGATCACGGCTATACCTATTGGCTCGACATCTACGATCCGTCACTCAAATGGCTGACCGCCAATAGGGGCCACGTCGCGCCAGCGCTTTTCTCGGTTCTGACCGCCGCGGTCATCGAAATCGCGCTGCTCAGTTCGAGCCATATTCTTGCGCTGTGGAGTCGGAACGCGCCGGGATCCACCTGGATTCCCTATGAGTATGGTCGAGTCAAGGACAGGAAGTTCGTTCGTTCCCTTAACGCGTGCGCCTGGGTGAGTTCGCAGGTGCACGCTCCCCCGGCGTATTTCTACCTCGCAACATTCGAACGGCAAGAAGGAGGCGTACGCCGGTGGTTCGGCACCAAGCCGCGCAACGAGCCTTGCCTACGCGAGACCCGGAGTGATTGTCTGGACGACGCATGAGCGTACCTTCGGCCCGTTTCCAGGATCTGCGCAAGCTCAAAACGATCGTCACTCAACCCTCGGTCAACCCGGCGTCCGGTAGTTCTGTCGTGGGCACGAAGTTGAAGCCGCACTCGCCGCCCTCGAAGCTGCTCTCGAACGCCGCGTCTGCCGTGTAGAGCGACAGCGCGTCGAAGCGGGCCGGGCCGTCCGGGGTGATGACCAGGCGTACGGAGCGCGCGCCCTCCGGGATTGGGGAATCGACGAAGAGTCGGCGCCAGGCCGCGCCGCCGGGGCTCAGGAGCGTTGTCGGCTGAGGCACGACCTCGCCCTGGCAGTTTTCCGCGGTCGCGAAATCGAAGCGAACCTCGAAGCGATTGGCGCCCTCCGACTGCGTCGCCAGGCTGGTGCGAACGAAGCGCTCGCCTGTCTCCAGAGCAACGCACTGGGACAGAGAATCACCAGATTCCAGCCCGATGCTACGCGATGTCGCGACGCCCAGCGCATCGCCTGACCCGACCTCACCCGGCGCTTCCCAGCCCCGCAGGTCCCTGTCGAAATTGGGATTCTCGAGCCGATTGTCGCCAATGACCCGGAAGGCCTTTCGATAGTCACCGCCGGAGACGCCATCACCATTCCCGTCGAGTGCGACACCGGCTTCGGCCCGGACCCGATCACAGACCCGGAACAGGTAGTCGCCGGCCGCGAGCGCGGCGCCGTCTTCGAGCACCAGATCGACGACCTGCCGCTCGCCGTTCCAGGTGGCCTCGCCGATCAGCCCGTCGCCGGCGCCGGTGCAGCTGCTATCCGACGCAAGCCGATAGCTCGAAACGTCATCGACCGCGCCGTCACCCTCCCCCACCCGCATCGGCTGATCGAAGGCCACCTCGATCCGCGTGATCGGCGTATCGGAAAGCACGAAGTTCTCGCCCTCGCAGAACCGTTCCATGGGCAGCACGCCGGGCACGGTCGGCGGACGGTCGGGGACCTGCGGTTGTGCAGCGTCGGCCACCGAGACCAGCTCGCGGACGGAGATCAAGGTCGCCGCCGAGGTGCCGTTGGTGTCCGTGACGCGGATGGTCTCCTGGACGTCGACCAGGACCACCGGGGTGGTGTTGACCGTATCGGCGACCGAGATCGTTTCGGTAACCGCGACCAGAACTGGCACCGTGACCGTCGGCGTGTCCGCGACGCTGATCTGCTCGGTGATCGAGATGGTGACCATCGCCGGCGTCGCCGCGAAGACGATCTGCGTACCCAGGATGAAGCTGTTGTTGCTGGTGTCCGGATCCATCCCCGCGAAGCTGACCGTCGCATCGGTGGTGACCTGGTCGATCGTCGTCGAACCGGCGGGGCGGGCGAAATCGTTGTCGATGCCCGAGGTCGTGCCGACGAACTGCTCCGTCTCGGGGTCGAATTCGAGCACGAAGCCGGGCGCTGCGTTCACGCTGACGTACAGACGACCGGTGAGGGATCGGGACAGCCCACCCGGCGTCGCGAACTCGGGAATGCTGCCGATCGCTGCCAGCACGCTCTGCCCGACGCTGCCCCCAACCTCGATGAGTCCTGTCACCCGGTCCAGGAGATAGAAGGTGCCGTCCGGTGCGGCGGCGAGCCCGACCGGATCCTGGATCCGGCCGCCGCTGAACAGCAGCGTCTGGACCCCGGTGTCCGGGTCGACGCGCACGAGCCGGCCCGCGCCGTCCGCGACGACCAGCTGACCGTCGGGTTCGAACGCGATGGCCTGCGGCGCGAACAGCTGATCGCCTTCGGCAAGGATTTCCTGCGCCCCGGTAGTCGGATCGATGATGAGAATCCGGCCGCTTGTGTCCTCGCTGACGTTCATGGCCTCGTCGAGGCGAATGCCGTTGCGATCCGCCACGAACAGTTGCGTGCCTCGCACGACCACGCCCGCCGGATTCACGAGCAGCTCCCCGCTCGAGATCACTGCGCCCATGTCGTCGAATATCTGCCCGTCGAGCATCGGTTCCCCGAACTCGGTCACAGCCTCCTGGCCCATGTCGGTGACGTAGGTCGGCCCGTCACCGCCGGCGTCGGTCAGTTCGCCCGCCATGGTGAAGGAGACGATGCTGCTGGCCGTGCCGGTGCTCGGGTCGACAAGGAAAAGACCACCCTGGTCCGAGCCCGCGTCTCGGGCCGCCATGATCACCTGGGTCATGGCGCTATCCGAGTTCAGCCCTGCGATGATTTCGACCTGGAGGACTACCGTCTCCCCCGAGTCGATCAGGTCGATGCTCCAGCCAACCTGAAGATCGTCGATGACACCGCCATCCGATGCCGACAGGATCGTCGCCCCGCCGGGCACGGTCTGCACAACCTGCACGTCGCTCGCCGCGTCCGGACCCGCGTTGCTGACCTCGATGGTGATCGTTGCGTTCTCGCCGAAGCTCATCGGCGTCGGCGTGACTTCCTGCGTGATCGAGAGATCCGAATCAGCCCACGCCCCCATGCTCGCGAGCACGAGGGCTGCCAGGACACCGGCCGGCCATCTGCCTGCCACCAGGCCTCTCCGCTAGGAGCTGAAGGTCAGATCGACCTGGACCTGAACGATCTGACCGGCCGTGACGTTGATGGCGGTGGAGAGCGTCTTCGACGTGAGCAGGATCAGGGAATCGGAGCTGGCTTTGCACTGGCTGGGGGTGTTGGTACCGCCGCAGAGCAGGTTCCAGGTCTGGACGATATCGATCGTCGACGTGTTCGCAATCGTCACGTTTCCGGCCAGGCGAATCGTCTCGAAATTGGTGCCCGTGACGGTCGCCGTGAGGCTCGTCGAGTCCGGTGTGCCACCGATGTCGGCACCGCTCTCGGCGATTTCGCAATCGGGATTGCACGGGCCCATGCCGCTCGACCCGGCGTTCTGGTTGGTCAGGAGCACATAAAGGCCGCCGCTGACGGCGTCGTCGACGAGCACGGCCGTGAGAACGCTGGCGCCGACGAGGGCATTCGTGAACTCATGGCGCGAGACCCGTTCACCGTCCGGCGAAAGGACTTCGATCGTCCAGTGGCCGCGAACGGCGATCCCTTCCGAATTCTCCGCGGAGGCCGTCGAGAGGCCCAGGGTCGTGATCATCAGCGCGATGAGAAAACGATGCATGCTCTATCCCCTTTAGTCGATCCCCGGAGCAGTATAGCACCCCGATTGATCCACCCAAGCCATTGTCAATGATCACTTTTTCGCGCGATCAGTGACCCACGCGGCGCAAGGGACCGTGGCGGAGCCCACGCCGTCCACCGCCGGTGGGATCGCCCGCAGCGGCGAAACCAGGGTCCCTCAGTGCAGCAGCTCTCGGGGCAGGTAGCGGCGGCCGTCATAGCGGTCGAAGAAGCGGCCGAGCAGGGGATGCTCGATCTGCGCGGTGTCGTCGGCCTGTGTCAGGTGGCGCTCGGCAACATAGGTCATGTGCGAGGCGCCATCGGGGAGCACGTGGTACCAGGGGGCGTCCTTCGGCGGGCGCGAGCGCGCGACCTGGTCATACCAGTCGTCCG